>JAIRXS010000033.1 GCA_031268145.1 Candidatus Endomicrobiellum siamense | reverse complement strand
GTCACTGGCCGAGGAACCTGCTCCGAATTCAGCCACAGATCCCGGACCGCCAGCTTGGATGCCTCAGCCGAATCCAAACTCAGCTCTGGAACCGCCAGTCGAGATACCTCAATCGAATTAAAATTATATTAATCCTGAGTTCCGAATTTTTTAGACGCTATAAAAATATATTAATATTTTATAAAGTTGCTTAAATTTTGTAAATACCAGACAAAAAATGACTGGCAACCTAAGTAAATTTCAAGATAGCCCACAAGCTATAGTATAGCCAAAAAATTATACTGGTTGATTTTGGATAAGGAAAAAATTTTTTTGATGAAAAGCTTGATTTTTTCAGAAGTTTATTCTATAATTTCTAGCGTCTCTATAAACGCTGTAGGAGGAATAAACTTGGAAATTTCCCAGGGCAGTAACCAGGTCAAGACAGCCGCCTCTCCTGCTGAAACTCATGATGAGTCAGGAGGCCTAACTACGCTACCTGGTCATATTCGGTTTAAAAAACAGCCGAATGGCAATATAGTTGCTATCTATAGTAAAAGATGTGTTGTTATTAATGGTAAAACATACCATGAAACTGAACATTTAGGTCGTGTTATTGATAAAGAAAATGGTATATTTTTACACAGGGATAAAGGGTTTATTAAATTTTCACTAGAAGATGGTTACGACACTAATTATACTCCAAATTATCATCAACCACGTGAATGTAATGCTTCTCTGAATTTTGGACCATGGATGATCGATGAAATAATCAAACAAGAGTCTCTTGACATAATACTTAACTCATTAACTAATAATATAGCTGATAGGGATACATTATATACGTTAATATCTTTTTATATTTTTGGAAAAGATCTTTCTAATAAAAAGTTAGATACTTGGTATTGGAGAAATTATACAAGTGTTATTTATCCTAATGCAAATGTATATTCTCAAGCTATAAGTGACTTTTTAAAAAGAATTGGTAATCAAGAAGTTTACGATAAATTTTTTAATGCCTATTTAACACATTTTTATAAGTTAAACAACGATAAATCTAATCAAATAAGTTGTCCAATACTTATTGATAGCACTGGATTAATTAATTCAATTGATATATCTTTAACAGCAACAAGCAATCATAACGGTGTAGTTAATGATGAAATAAGATTAATTTATATTGTAGATTCTAAAACAAATATGCCTGTTTTATTTCGTTATATTCCTGGAAATGTAATAGATAACAACACTTTAAAACCAACTATTAAGTTGTTACAATCATATGGTATAACTATTGAACGTATTATTGTAGATGCAGGTTACTATTGTAAAGATAATATACTAGAATTAGCTACTTTAAATATTCCTTTTATAACACGTATGTCGCAAAACGGCAAAATTTATAAAGATCTTATTGAGAATAATAGTGTTGATATTGAGACGCCAGAGAATATTATTCAATATGGAAAGCGGTTTTTATATATTAAAAAAACTAAAATTGAAGTAGATGAGCATATTTTATATGCATATATTGCGCTAGATAATACTAAAGAGTTAATAGACAGAAATGCATATTTAAAAGATAATTTCAAAAAAAGAGAGGAAGATAAAGATTTTATCAGTAAAATGCTTTTAAAAGAAAAATATTTTGGAAAATTTATTTTAATAACTAATACTGATATTGATAAAAAAAATATATTAGATTTATATTATCAGCGTGAACAAATAGAACAAATATTTGATGTAGCAAAAAATATGACTAATATTATCCCTTTACGTGTTCATTCTGTTGAAACATTGCGGGGTCATCTGTTACTTTCTTTTATATCAGTAATTATTTATATGATTATTAATAATAAAGCATTAACAAATAAATTAAATACTTCAGATATTATACTTCAATTATCTCTTACACATATACATTTATTAAGTGATGGTAATCATATCATCTATGAAACAAATAAACAGCAACGATTAGCTATTGAAGCACTAGGATTACAGTATCCATTTTTAGTTAAATCAGGTGAATCACGTAAAGTTGATGCCTTACTGAAAAAACCTGGAAAGGGCAAGCGTGGTCGTCCTCGGGGAAGCAAAAATAAAAATAAAATACCATCTTTAAATAACAGTAGTTGTGATAATGGCAATTTAACAGATTGTAATATAGTAAATAATTGCTCTAACACTACTGATAATAGTGTTTTAATAAGTAAAAGACGTGGAAGGCCAAAAGGTAGTAAGAATAATGTGTCTAAGACTAATGCTATACCAACATCAATCCCTTTAGAATTAAAACGTAAATCTGGACGCCCAAAAGGTAGCTTAAATAGACCTAAAAATCTTGATAATATATCTATAAATTGTGATACTATTATTAAACGTAAACCTGGAAGGCCTAAAGGAAGCCTTAATAAATGATATAAATAATCTTATTAGATGTTTATATTAATTAATTATATAACTCTATGTAATATAATTAGATTAAATAGTCATTTTATATTACTTATGTATTTACTTAAACTTAAAACAAAAACACAGTGTCTGTTCTACTGTAGCTAAGTCCTCTGGGAAAAAATATAATTTTTTATAGCGTCTAAAAAATTCGGAACTCAGGTTAATTTATTCATATTTTTAATAGCTGAATTGAAAGTTAATTTTAAACATGGTATATTTATAAACTTACTTTAGCGTTAAAATAATTTAGGTCAAGATTCAAAATAAGCAATCCCTCTATCGGCGGCCGGTGCTTCTATAAAAATTTATAACTTCTTTTCTTTATGACTTTTACATATCGCAAAAATTATTATAGTTCCTTATTAATACATAGTACATAAATTATTGAATAATTTTTCCTCAAAATAAATAATTTGAGTATACTCATACAAGGTCAATTGTTTACGATGTTTTGGCTGAAAGATGACGTAGCCATACTTTAGGAGGTGAACAGAAATCGTATTCTCTTCATCTCTGACAATATTAGTCTGGCCACAAACAAGATAAAGCCATAGACGCCGGCCAATGCCGCCTAGCGATGTCTGAG
>JAIRXS010000039.1 GCA_031268145.1 Candidatus Endomicrobiellum siamense | reverse complement strand
AAAAAACTTTGCATTTTATTTTTTAATTTTTAGAAAGTCTTTTTGTAAAGTTTTTTAAAATATGTTATTTTTTGATTGGTGTAAAAGGAAATATTAAATACCTTTTGTGTCTTTTTTTTTAAAAAGCTTCGACACCAGTCACCTTTTGCAAGTGGTGATTGTGAGTCCCACAATCCTTAATAATATAAAACAATTGTTTCTTTTTTATCTTGATTCAAGACTCTTTTTTTTTAGCTTGATAGGTTGTATATATTGGCATTTGCTACATATCATAAGAATTATAAGCAAAATAATCTTGCATAACTTTTAGGAATTATATGTATCAAACATACATTGGAATTGATATAGCCAAGTCAAAAATTGATATCGCTTTTAATAAAAAAATCTATACTATTAAGAATAATGCAATTGATATAGAAAAGTTTATTATTAATTTAAAAATAGATAAATCAAAAACATTAATAGCTATTGATTTAACGGGGGGATTAGAAGTAATAGCTAGGGATTGTTTTTATAACAATGATTTTAAAAATATTGTTTTATGTGAAGGATTTAAAGTTAAGCGCTTTTCACAAAGCATAAAACATCATAATGCAAAAACTGATAAGCAAGATGCTTTTTTATTAATAGAATATGCAAAGACTTTTGAAAAAGATTTAATAAATTATTGTCCCAATAATCAACTAGAATTAATAAAATTATTTAATAGAATTGAAAGTTTAAAACAATATAAATCCCAAGAAAAAATAAAACTATCATCTCCCAACTTAACAAGCTTTTTAAAACAACAAATAAATGATTTTATAACATATATTGACAATGATATAAAAAACACCACACAACAACTAAAAGACTTAATCAACTCATCAATTGAGAAAAAAGAAATATATGATTATCTATTGACAATAAAAGGCATTGGTCAAGAATTGGCATTAACATTATTATCAACACTGCCTGAACTAGGACATATAAATAAATCTAAAATATCTGCCATCTGTGGTGTTGCTCCCATCCCCAATGAAAGTGGCAAGACTATATTTTATAGAAAAACAAGGGGTGGTCGTCCCTTAATCAAGAAAAAGCTTTTTATGGCTGTTTTATCAATGATAAGATATAATCAAGAATTTCAAAACAAAATAAAAAGCATGGTGGCTCGTGGCAAATCAAAAAAAACTTGCATAATGGCATTAATGAGAAAATTTATTATAATAATAAATGCAAAAGTTAGGGATGTTATAAATAATAAATTAATAATAAGTTAAATCTGTTTCTTCCAATATATCATTGGGGTCATTTATATTAACTTGGTATCTTGTGCCTGTGTTTCTATCAACCATTATTTTATAATTGTTATTGCCAATCTTTAAAGTGGGAGTTGTTATATATTTATTTTTCTCTTGCTTTTGATTATTTTGATTTGCAGTAAAAACCATTTTATTATTAGGTAATAAAACGGCATCAATATTTTTGTCACTGCCTGCCAACTTAGGATATTTAATTAATAACTGCTTTCTTAAATTTTCATTATATAAAGCCACTACTTTCGCTTTATCCGTTGTGTCTAAACTATCATAACTAATTCTTTGCAATTGCATGTCGTTCATTGTATCTTTAAAAGCTCCTACTCTCATTTCGTCCGCCAATTCTATATGTGTTTCACCCTGTTTATATTGTGGATTTTTTGCACCATCTTTTAAAAGCTCAATAGCACTTTTTGTTTGTGACATTCCAAAATAAGTTGACTGCTCGTTAAAATCTTGTTCCACCAAGTCTTTTTGTAATTGTTTTTTATTATCGTCCCAATCGTCTCTTGCATCTATCTTTGCAAACTCTTGCTTTTTTGCATTGTTAAATGACCCCCTTTTGCTACTCTCTCTTATATTGCTATTATCGTCCTTGTTTATCATATCCAATAAAATTGTATCCAATTTAGCAATATCTTTAAGTGGCTCTTTTCCTGTTAAGTAACCCAACATAACACCATTTCTTATAAAGTTTATTTCTTCATTTATACTTTCCACATTGTTATATTTTTCGTTCTTAACTTCCAATGCATGTTTGCCCGTCTTTTCGTTCTTATTGTTTTGTATATCCATCTGTTCCATTCGTGTTTCATAATCAATATATACTTCAACTTGCATTTTTTCAAAATCCTCTTTGCTACCTGTTCCGCCGTCCTTTACATATCTGCTATATTCTCCCTCTTTCTTTTCTGTCGTCTTATTTACTGCCCTATAATATACTCCTGCCGTTTGCATTATAGCATCATATTGATGTGATGTTAAATCATATTCTTTTTTAATCTTATCCTCGTTTGCCGCCCAATTATTATAACTATTATTAAATGCTTCGGGATTTGTTTGCATCAGGTCCTCAAAATGTTTTTTGCCCCCTGTTATTATTACATCATTATAAAAGTTTTCCATCTTGCCCTTGACTTGCTCCGCCGTGTATAGATATGTTCCCGTTGATACACTTTTTGATTTTTGTAAATTTTTAGTTTGTATTGCATAATCATTTAATAAACTTATCTTTTCTCGGTCGCTCGCCGTTCCGTCAAAAATAGATTTTTGTTTATTAATAGCTGGCTCTGTTACTGACTGTCTATATAACTCAATTCCCAATTCCATATTTCTATCTGTGTTTTTTGCTTCGTTATCCCATACACGCCTTTCATAACTATCCTTCATTGTTCTCGCTTGTTCCTTCGCTAGCATTTTAAATTGCTCTCCGCCTTCTATTCCATTAACAAATTGATCTAATGCCTGCCCTGTGGCTTTTTTAAATTTGTTTAAGCTGTTCGGTGTCGCCTTATATTCTTTATCATATAAATCATTTAAACCATTTACTATATCAAGTTTATATTGCCTTTCCGCCGATTCCTGTTCGTTCTTTACATATTGTTCCCCTAACTCAAACCCTTTAAGTAATGGCTCAAATCTATTCTTTATATTCTCTTGTTCCGCTTGTCTTGTCTTGCTGTTATCAATCGGCTGACTTTTTGCCAAACCGCTATTATCCTCATAAATTAATTTTCCCATAAACCTCCATATTAAAAAAATGCCTGTCCGCCCATCTGTCCCACACTTCCACCAATACTACTTCCTATTGCTGTTCCAACCCCTGGTGCTATTATTGTTCCAACTACTCCACCAACTACTGCCCCAACCGTTGACAATAAACCAACTTTTGCTTTCCGTTGTTCTTCCCTTTTCATGGCTTCTTCCTTTTCTATTTCCACACTTAAAAGATTTTTTTGTAAATCTGCTTCCTTTCGAGTGTTCTGTTCCTCCTTGTTTCTATTTGTTAATGACTGCTCTTTATTATTCAATGCATTTCCCACATTGCCTTTAATCCCCCTTCTTGTTGTATTATATTGCAAATCGTCCAATCTATCAAGATAAGTACTATAACTATCTCTCGTGTATTTCTCAACCCCTGTTGCAATTTCTTTTATTTGTAACTTGTAATTTTTTATATTATCGTCATGGCTTTTTGATGCCGCCTTTTGTGATTGATAATTTTGTATTCCACCAAGTAAAGTTGACCCCGCTTGTAAAAAACCGCCAACCTGTTGCATCTGACCTATTCTTGCTGCGTCCGTTCCCATCTGTGACTGTCCGCCAATAATATCGCTTGACCCTGTTACATTTCTAGAAACACTAAAATCAATCGGTGCTGTTGTTACCATAAAACTCCCTTAAAAATTAATACAAAAAATAAAACATTTAATTCTAATAAAAGAATATTAATTAAAATTAAGTTAATAATATAAATTTTTTCCATTTAATCCCTTATATCCACATATGGTGCATATTTAAAACTATATGCTTTATTTTGTGTAGATTCAATATTTATTGCCGTGTTAAATTTATCTCTCATTTTTGTTATTAATAATTGTTGCAATTGTCCATCATCCCCCGTGTAATTATAACAACATTCTAATGCTAATTCATATTTAAAATATTCTTTAAATTGTTGTGACATTTCATCTTCAGACGGTCGTCCCAAATAAGTTATAAAAATAGTTTTTAATACATCACAATAAATAAGTCCTCCAATTCTTTCATAATCTCTGACTGGCATTATTCTCGGCTGTAGATAAACTTCATTTAATTTTAAAAAGTTTTCTTTCGGTAGTTCATAAACTGCCAAATAGCCATTGCCTGTTTCTTGTGTCAATTGCTCTAATTTAGCAAATCGTTTAGCAAATCCCCAATTATAATTTGTTAATGCCTTTGTTAAAACTTGCTCATATAAAGTCTCAATTAAATAATTTTGTTGTTCCTCTGACAACTCATTATAATTAACACCTATTATAAATAGTGCATCTTTTGATAAAGTTTCTTTTAATATATCTGACATATTTTTTTTATTTATTATAAACTATTTTTTTTTAATTTGTATATTATCTGGGACCACCATCTGATTTTTTTTCATCTTCATAATAAATTTTTATTTTTGGATTTTCAGGCTCTATTGGCAATTCCAAATATTGAAAATAATCCACTAACACCACAAGCATATCATATATAATTTGTAACTTTGCTTCACTATCAATAAATCCATCTCTTATATCTGACAATCTAAAAGACTTCATAAAATCTTTATATGAAGTAATTCTTTTTAATTCTGTGTTATATTTTTCCATCATCTCGGCAAACTCTTGATCCATATATTCATTTTTATAAAAATAAGGCATTTAATCTCCAAAAATATTAATAAATAATCCCATTCCTTGTTTTATAAATGGCTGTCGTTTAATCCCTTTCCAAAATTTTTTAGGATTAATTGTAAATAGATTTTGTGCCCCACTAACTGCTGGTGTCATCTGTTGTGCCACAAAATCATATATTTCACCTCTCAATAAACTTTCGTACATCCATTCCTCCAATATATTAAATAAAATAGTGTTAGCCAATAATCTACTTGTATTATCAACCATCACATCCCAAACATCCCTCTTTTTCTCTTTTTTCTTTTTCTCTTCTGGGACAAATAAAAATTTAAATATTTCATTCAACCCATAACCCCATGACAATAAACCAAGTTGTAACCAAATAGCTTTTCTAACTGCTTCTTTTTTATCACCATGCTGATATTCGTTTATTACTTCTTCCTTAATTGTTGCTATATTTTTTAATGCAAAACGTCTTAAAGAATATATTAATCTAACAAGTGCACCGCCTCGCTTTTGAAACTCGGTATAATCCATGTATTTTGAAAAAGGCTGATAATCATTTATGTTACTAAATAATAAAGTCAATACATTTCTAGATAAGTTGCCACTTTTTATATCCTCTATTAATGTCGGTATCTCATCCTCAAAAAATAAATTATTAATCATTGTTTTAACTCGTGGCTCGTTTATTTCTCTTTGCATTTTTAATAAACTTGCTTTTAAAAATACGTTCTTATTTTTCTCATCCAATATAAATATTTTACTTTGTAACCAATCAAGTGCTTTTAAATATTTGTTCTTATTCTCAAAATCTTTTAATACTTCGTTACTCATTTCGTCATATATTTTCTTGTCTTGAAATATCGCCTGCCATGTATTATAAAAACCATTCTCGGCAAAACTATTAAAAATTTCCGGTATCTGTTTTAATGCCGTTCTCAAATTTAAAAGATTATAATACATTCCCGCTCTATCCAATGTATCTAAAAACTTTTTAAATTTATACGGTGTCGGTGTTGCAAAAATATCTTTTATAATTTTCATTAATTCTCTTTGTTTCTCAAAAGATAAATCCCTTATTAATTGCTCGTCTTGAAAATACTTAGCTATACTCTTATCTATATTATCGCCCCCGTTCTCTGATTCTTTTAATTTCTTATAGCTTTCTCTCAAAACTTTCATTTCCTCTTCATGCTCTATTAAAACTAATTTCTTAACAAAATCTGGCTTATATCTTTCATAAAACTTTATTTTCTTATTTAAAAAATCAAGCTCCTTCTCCCAATATTCTAAACCTTTACTGCCTACTTTTAATTCAATTCCTTTATTTAGCATTCTTTTAACATTATCTCTTTTATGTTCCATTATGCCACGTCTTGCTTTAAGTGCATTTAATCTATTTTCTTTTAATAAAAAAGCTTTTGTATTTGTTGCTTCTGTTATAGTTGCCTGCTTTCGTCTTATCTTTGCCAATAACTCTGATTGTGCCTTTGACGGCTTGCCAAAAAATGCTCGCTCTCCAATGCTCCTAAGTGTCGCCGTTACATAATATTGCATTACATTAATCGGCTCCTCATAATAATTTAAATAAGCTCCATTATCTTTTAAAAAGCTTCTTTCCTTTGTAAAGTTAGTAGGACTTAATAATAATCTCCCTGGTATAAAACCCCTGATGGCATTATTAATAAATGATAATCTATCGTCTCCAATCAATCCCATCTTGTCCGCCTCTCTTTCTATATTGTCATAAACCGTTCCATCCCCTCGCCGTTCCATTTCCAATTGTAACCCTTCTAAATCATTTATACGTGTCGGTAAATAACCTTCCACATAATTTAAACCAATGCCAACTTCCAATTGTTTATTGTATAATTCATCAGATAAATTATGCCAATCGTCAAATAATGGTATAAAGTCTTGTAAGTTTTCCTTTTCTAGAAAAAGTTTAAATACGTCAAGTGTTCCATAATTATAAGCAATGCTAAGCTTTTTATATTTATCGGGATCAGTTTGTTTTAATTTATACATTGCCTCTATAAGTGGCTTTATTCTTTCATTAGCTTTCTTTGTATCTTGATTTAACTCGCTCTCAAATCTCAATACTTTTTGATATAACGGCTCTGATATTTCCCTTAATCTTTGACTTAATAAAATAGTTGCTCCCTTTCCAATGTCTTTTAAAAATGTTTTAACATCTCGCTTTTTCTTTTCTTCCTTTATTGCGTTATCGCTTTCCAATGCTTCAGGTATAATTTTATCTGTTAAATCTTTTTCTTTTATTAATGCCGTTTGTTTGTCCGCCTTTTCTTTTTCTTCCATTCTTTCTTTTGCCTTTGCCTTTTCCTCTTCAAATTTTTCTTGCACTGATTTTGCTTTGTTATCGGTGCTTATTTGTAAATACTTTTTATATCTATCTCTAAAACTTTCTAGCTTTGTTTTGTTCCCTTCCTCTTCGGCTTTTATCTCTGTCTCTGTTTTTTCTTTTACTTCTTTTACTTTTTTCTTTTTCTTTTTTTGCGAGTTCTCAATTTCAACCGCCTGCTCCACAACCTTTGCTTTTAATTTTTCTATCTCATCATTTACTTTATTTATAAAGTCTTGTTGTTCTTTTAAAGTTGTATTATTATTTTCTCTTAACTTCTTTAATTCCGCCATAAGTTTTTTGTTTTCATTTCGTTCCAATATTGCAATGGCTTTTAAAAGATCGTCATTATATATTCCCTTTTGCTCCAATGCCATCCTTTGCAATTCTTTTATATCGTTAACATCTTCGCTAAAAATATTTTTAATACTATTCAATAAAAGTTGTTGTTGTTCCACAAGTTTCACATATCGGTAATTAACAAAATTTGCATGCTCTATTTTATCTTTACTCAATAGATATGATATTATTTTAACCTTTTCTAAAATCTGTTTGCCTTGTTTATTTCCAATACTTCCCAATAGCTTGTCAAGTTCTCCTATATGTTTATCAAGTTTATCGTTTTTAAATGTTTTATTGTTCTCAATTTCTTTATCAAAAACTGATAATACTCCATCATATGTTGTATATAATTCATTTAACTTCTTATCGGTATCAATTCCCTGTTCAAATATTTCATTATATTCTTGTTCTATTCTTTTTAATGTTTCATTAATATCGTCATTTATTTCACCCTTTACTTCCTCCGCTCGTTCCTCTTTTATCAATTGTCCGTTTTTAATATCTTGTATTCTGTTCTCTACTTCCTTTATTTGCTCGTCAATTGCCAATGGCACTTTTGCATTTGTATTAATATACTTATCAAAAAAATTTGATATTTCGGGATTCATTGTAACCCCATGCTCTAACATAAACTTTTTTACATTTTTATAAATATCTTTTAATATTTCTCTTAATCTTTCAAATACTCCCTTTAATCTTAAATCTGGTGTTTCTCCCGTCATAAAATAAAGTTCCGCCGTTCTAGCAAATTTTTCTTGCTGTTGTGTATTAAATCTGCCGTTCATTGCTCCCAAATAACTTTCCAATACTTTCATATCATCCACAAATGCATCGGGATAAGTGGTGTTCAATATCTCAATCATTCTTAAAAATTGATGTCCAAATAGTTCATGTAAAATTGTGCTCGAGTCTCCATTCTCAAATAAATTAATAATACTACTTCTATTAAATAATTGTATATTTCCTTTCGGTGTTGTCGGTTTTGTTTTCTTTTCTTTCTTTTCTTTCTTTTCTTTCTTTTCTTTCTTTTCTTTTTTCCCTTCTGTGTCTGTTTCGTCTGTTTCGTTTTCATCATCCGTTGTTGTCATTGTTCCATCTTTTCTATCGTTAAAATTTTCCGCTGTTACATAACTCACATTTCCATAATTAACTTGTCCCCCCTTAACCGTCACATATTGCCCTGGCTTAAACCCTGTTGGCTTTTTCCCTGTTAATGGTGTTCCTAATATTGTATTTGTGTGTATTGCATCGCTCGTTTGTAATGCCACCCTTGTTGTAAAATTGTTTCTTGTGTTCGTGTCTATTATATCGGCATTTGTTGATTGACTTGTTAATATTAAATTAATTCCATATTTTCGTCCCAACCTTGCTATATCATTTACATAATCATTTGTTCTTATAATTGGATCTCCTTCTCCTCTCGGCTTTATCACTTCATTCCCCCAAAAATCCTCTGCCCTTTCGCCCGTTATTGCATTCTTTAATTCTTGATACTCATCCAATATAACAACCATTCTTTTTAATGGCTCTTTTGATATTTTATTATAATCGTTAAAATTTTCTATTTTATATTTATTAAATAATGCTACTCTTTTATTTAATTCTTGCTCTACTTTTGATATGGCAATGCCTGTCGGTGCATCTGATTTATTTCCCATCATATCAATAACTTTTACTCCTTCCACAATTTTTGTATTGTTTTTTGTATCGCCAAAATCTCCTGATGATGGTGTTATTAAAATTATATCGGTGTCGCCTTTATTTTCTAATTTATGTATGATATGCCTTAATAAATTGCTTTTGCCTGCTCCTGTCTTTCCACCTATTAATATGTGTGGACTATTCTCAAAATCTATTATGTTGTCAATTCCTTCGCCTTCGGTCTGATAATACATATTATTTTCTGTTTCATATCTTAATGTGTTATCCAATGAAATGCTATTTTGTTCGGGATTAAGTGTTACATAATTATAACCCTTATCACTACTGCTTACATATTTCCATCCCGCTATTTGATTTTTTTGTAAAATTTGCAATATCTCTTTTTTTGTGTTTTCATCACTTTTTTTAAAAGCGTTGTCTATACAACTAACAAAATCATTTTTTATTTCTACTTTTTGATTTATTTTTTTTAACGTTTTATTTATTTCTTTTATAATGTTTTCTCTCTCGTCGGTCATATATCCGTCTCTATCTGTGTCAATATAATATTTATCTGCTGGTTGTAATATTGCATGAACAATAGGGGGATGGTCTACTGTCATTATTAAGTTTGGTCTTTTATCGTCATTTTGTAATTCTTTTTTTATTTTTGTTATAGCTGCATCTCTCAAAAAAACTATCAAAGGAGAATCTGAACTTTTTTTACTATCTTCTAAAACCTTCAATCTTTCTCTAAAATTATTATTTATTATTTCTTTTATTTCTTTTTCATATTTTTTATAAAACTCATCTTCTGTTATGTTTTCGTTTTCATTTGGATTTATAAACTCATTAATATCAATATAAACGTCGCTTAAATATTTTAATTTACTAGCTATATTATGTAATTTGGGATGGTTTAATATTTCTTTTCCATTCTCGTCTTTTAAAACATTTTCAATTGAATATTTATAAGCCGTTTTATTTGTAGCGGTAGTATAAAAACCTTTTCCATATGCTTGTCTTTTGAATTTACTTGAATCTATTTCTTTAAAATTTTTATCTGTCCCATGTAATACTATATTTACATCGTCAAAATCAACTTCCAATCCTTTTAAATTATATCCCAAATCCATTAAGTTTTGTTTAACTTTATTTGATTTATTCTGTAGTTTATTTTGTGTTTCTCTAATTTTTTTAAAGTCCTGGGCGGTGTCAAGTAAATCGTTTTGTACATTATCTTTTATTGTTCCTACTTCATTTATTATTTCTAATGTATCTTTTCTTATAGCATCTGATAATCTTTTTTCTCCAAACTTTTCATTATCATTTTCATTATCATTTTCATTATCGTTTTCATTATCGTTTTCATTATCGGTATCTTGATTATATACTTCATCATCTTCGGTATAAGTAATAGTGTTATCAATATTTATTGTATTACGTGCGGGATTAAATGTTACATAATCATAACCTTTGTCAGTGCTCCCATAATATTTCCATCCCATTATTTGCAATGCATTTAATACACTCAATATATCTTGTCTTTTATCGGTATCTAATAAATCATTTAATATATATCCAATATTAACTAATGTTATTGGCTCTCTATCTTTTACTCCTATTCTTTCTAATTCCCCTATAAGTGTTTTTAACTTTTCATCATCCTCTTCCGTTCTATATTTTAATTTTTCATTTATATAATATTTATCGGCTGGTTGCATAACTATCATATCAAGTGGCTTTTGTTGTAAATCTGGTATTGTTAATTTTTCCTCGTTAAAAATATAATATGAATCATCCCTTAATTCTAATTGTTCTAATATATTCTTATAAAATGCTATGTCCTCTTCATATTCTTTTAAATCATCTTCTCCTAAATATTTTTTAAATATTTGTGTATAATAATTATCATCATTAATATTAAATGTTACTTTCTCTTTCTTTTTTAATTTCTTTATATCATCCTTAGATAAATTCTCAAAGGTCTTTTTTACATCAAAATTATTTATATGAAGTTCTCTGATGTTTCCATTATATGTTAAAATAAGACTTGTTTGTTTTTTATCTTTTTTAATAGTAAAACCAATATTTTCCCTTTTTTCTACTTGATATTTATCATATGTTATGTTTTTAGTATCCATTTCTTTTGATAGTTTGCCTAAATATTTTTCTATAAGTTTTTTAAAGTCATCCAATGTTAAGTTCGGTATTTCCTCTTTTTTTATATATCCATTTTCCACACACAATTTAAAAAAAACATCTGTTCTATCATATAGTTTTCCTCTTTTAAATTCTCCATAATAAAAAAAAGATGGTAAATTTTTATTGTCCTCATATGGTTGTGCTCCTTCATTTTTCAACTTTCTTTCTAATACATTATGATAATATTCCCCACTTGTAAAATTTGTTGCAGTTGTATACATTCCTTTCCCATGGGCTTCTCCCCCTTCTCCCGTTTTAAAAAATGACTCGTCAAAGGTCACATAATCAACCCCTGTTGCATGTGTAGTAAATTGTATATCCATATCCTCTAATTCTTTTAAATCATATCCCAGATCTTTTAATTCTTGTTTTAATTGATTTAATCGCCTTTGATTTGCCTCTTGTGTTTCTCTTATATCATATACATTAGTTCCTTCCATCTGTCCTATTAAATTAATATACTTAATTATCTTATCATAAATCTGTTTTGCTTTCTTACTTTTTATTAAATCACCGTTCCCTTTT
>JAIRXS010000043.1 GCA_031268145.1 Candidatus Endomicrobiellum siamense | reverse complement strand
AATTTTTAAAATTACATAAAGTAAAAAAAACACTATTTAATACTATAGTTAAATATGAATTAGTTAGTGGCTCAGAAAAATATAAAATATTATTTATTCAAATAGCTATAACACACATTCCGCAACACCAGCCTTAACCTGGCGACTAATTTTTTTTATCTGTATTTCCAATAACTTAGCTTAAATATGTTTGTTTTTCTAGTTTAATTATTCTCCTAGTCAAGTTAATCGTTTTCTTTTATACTTTTATACCATGATAAATAATTCCTGTCAAGTTATTTATGTTTCAAAATAAAATTATTGTTAGGACTTCCCCGAAAGTAGTCTGGTAACAATTATTCAATTCATGTCGGAAATTTAATTAGCCAATGTTAAATTTTGCTATTGACATATGAGAATGTTTCTAATATCCTTGTTATGATAAATTTTATCATTCTTATACTATTTTAACAAGGAGTATTGATATGAACTCTGAAGTTAAGGGGCTTAAAACAGACCAAGCATCCGTTCATTTGGGCACTTATGGGATAATAAAGACCTTCTTTGAAAAATATGGCATTGTCGATTTTGTGGATACGCTTTTACCGAAGACTAAAGACCACAAAGTCAGCAATGGTCAGTGCTTTTTATGTTTATGCTTGATAGGATTCTCTTTTATTCGTAGAGCTTTATATAGCATAGCCAAACTGTTTGAGAGCATACCTATACCTATATTTTTTGGAAGAGACATTGAACCTGAAGCTTTTAATGACGATGTCTTAGGACGTTTTTTAGATAAAATTAATGAATATGGATCATCAGCTTTTTTTGTAAGGCTTTTGAGTCATATTCATAGTATAACCCCAGATATTTTTGATTTTGATATATTTCATGGAGATATAACTAATTTTCCTGTCTATGGGAAATATAAATCTTGTAAAGATGATGATAATTTTAGGATTACGTGGGGACACTCTAAAGATGGTCGTAGTAAACTAAAGTTATTCAGCTTGCTTCTTGTTTGTAATCCTATTGGTATTCCTATCTATATGAAAGAATTGTCTGGAAATTGTAGCGATCAAAAAGAACTTGGCAAATGTTTTAATGATGTCAGAGAGGCTTTGATTAAAAATTTAAATATTGATATCGATGAGGCACTGTATATTGCTGATGCTGCTTTCTACTGCGAAAAAAATATTAAAAATTTTATTGGCAAGTTTGTTACAAGGGTTCCAGAAACTATTAAAGAAGCAAAGAATCTTGTTTCAGGAAATTTTGAAATGACAACCTTAGAAAGCGATGATCGGTATTCATATTATGTAACTCATTCTAACTACGCAGATGTCAAACAGCAGTTTGTACTGTTTCATTCAACTGCGATGGATTCAAAGAAGACTGCTACTTTTAACAAAAATTTGATAAAAGAATTGGCAACAGTTAAAACTCAATTTCGGAAACTATCTAGGAATGGCTTTGCCTGTGAGGCAGATGCTACACAAGCAGCTGAGAAATATATTTCTGAACAAGAACTGTTTAAGTTTTCTTCATGCACTATTGTAGCGAAAAACGTATCTAGTAAAAAAATAGGACGTCCTAAGAAGGATGACAAAAAGACGACTCTTTATTATATCAATGGAGAGATTGCACTGGACGAAGACGCAGTAGCTAAAAAACGTCTTACATTAGGTAGATTTGTCTTGGCTACAAATGATTTATCTCTTTCCCCTGAGAGAATTCTTCAGCTCTACAAAGAACAAAATCAAGTAGAAAAAGACTTTCGTTTTCTAAAAAGTAACGAATTTCATAATTCTGATGTTTTACTCAAAAAACCATCGAGAATTCAAGGATTATGCTGCCTCATGGCATTTGTTGTCCTTATGCATTCTATATTACAACTAGAAATAAATAAAGGGTTAAAAGATAACGACCTAAAATATAAGAATTGTGCCAATAAACTTGTTTCTGAGGTTACTTTAACTGAGTGTTTTAAAAAAATAGAGCTATTTACTGGAATGATAAATTATGATGAACTAAGAAATCAAATTAGATTTTCGTTTGTGCCAGACACAGGATTTGGTGAAAATGAATCCGTATTATTAAAGGCATTAGGTCAAGAATATATAAAATTTTATGCATATGATACTGGTTATGTTCCACTTACTGATTTGCCGTGGGCTCTTAAATTGCTTAAAAAAGTTGAAAAACTGAAAGTGCCATTATAGTATTTAGACTTTTGTTAAATCTTAATATAATAATTTAATATAATTTTATATGCTTTAGATATAGAGATTAATCGTAATATCATATTAATTATTTATGTAAATAAAATTTATTATTATGTTTATAATGATAGAAATAGATAAACAATATTTACCCTTATTGTTTATATAAAATTTTAAAAAAATAATTACTATATTTTAAATATGATATACAACTTAATTGAATAATATTGCAAATATTATATATATGATTTGATAAAAAATTATTTTGTTCTATTTATTTTAATAATATATTTTTTTTGTTTTTTTATATGTTTTTATGTTTAATTTATATCTAATTATTATAATTATATTAACAAAAAGAGGCAACATATATATATAAATTTTTTAAGTATTTACTAGAGGGAATCAAAAAGTTTATATATGCACAATATAATACTTTTAAATAGGTAGCGTAGATTAACATTTTTTTTAAAAAAAATGTTAATTTTGAAAACCTGAGATGTTACCAAAAATTCTTGCGGAATATCTGCTATAAGAGATCAAAATAATAATTTCTTTGATAGTGAATATGATTATAGTGGCTATACATTACTTATACCGGT
>JAIRXS010000020.1 GCA_031268145.1 Candidatus Endomicrobiellum siamense | reverse complement strand
AGGAATTTGATAATACAAGCCTCTATGATAAGGCTTGGTATTCTACAAATTAGCCAATCACGTATTGGCTCGTGTGCTTCTTGGCAATCTTCATTTCTATAAACGAACAGCTCTTTTATTGTCCTGTTAAAGCGTTCTATATATGCATTGTTTTTGGACTATTCCATTGTCCGTTTGTATTGGTTTTATTTCAAGCAGTTTGTAAAACTTGTTCATATACTACATACTGAATCCCCTAATGTTTTTGAAAACTACGGACAGGTTTTAAAACCTGTCCGCATTTAACTTATTCTATCACATCACTCCAATATCTATAGGTTTTATTAGTAATGAAGTTTTTTAGTGGCACTATGTAGATTACTCCGGGACTAGGATTCGAACCTAGACAAAGGGATCCAAAATCCCTTGTGCTACCATTACACAATCCCGGAATTAGAGATAATCCAGTTGATTAACTAATAAGCTTGTTGCAGAAACAAACCAAAAATTCCAAGGGGTCTTGTTTAATTCATAAGTAAGTTGTTCTACAGAAACATCTTTGTCAAAAATTCCAAAAACTGTTGCTCCAGAACCTGACATTAAACTTACACAGTCTAATTTGTTTAACAAATTCTTAATTTTTTCTATAGTTGTAAAATCTGCAAAAACAAACTCTTCAAGTCTATTAAAACAACTCTTAAAAGCTTCTTTATTGTTAAATAAATCATTACAAATAAGATGTTTAATTTTATGAATTTTTATTGGTTTTGTCAACGGAAAATTGATTTTTTTGTAAACTTCACTTGTAGAAACTTCGAAAGCAGGATTTACAAGTATCATATTTAAATTATTGATATTTTTAAGTGGTGTAATAATTTCTCCAATTCCTTCACAGAGACAAGTCCCTCCTGTTAAGAAAAAAGGCACGTCTGCTCCTAGCTTTGTGGCAATAAGTTCTAGTTCCTTATGTGTTGTTTTAATATCCCATAATTTTACTAGTGCCAGTATTGTTGTTGCAGCATTAGATGAACCACCTCCAAGACCGGCTCCTAGAGGAATTTTTTTCTGTAAGTATATTTTTACCCCTTTATTAATATTAAAATATGTTTTTACAGCAAGAGCTGCTTTATAAATCAAGTTTTTTTTATCGCAAGGCAAAGATTTGTCATCACATTCTAAAATTATATCTTTATTAGCATTTTCGAAAGAAAGTTCGTCATACAAGCTTATTGTTTGCATAATACTTTCTAGATTATGATATCCATCATCACGTTTATTTTTAATTTCAAGAAATAAATTAACTTTTGCTGGAGATTTTAAAATAATTTTCATTTTTTTTATTCCATCAATTGAGAGATTTTTGTAGCGGTTAGTACTATTTTTATATTTATGGAAGGAATGTATATCTTTATTTTTGTTGGTATTTTTGAAGCTACAAAGTTTTCATATTTTAGAACTTCTACTATTATATTGTTTTTTGAAAAATTTTTTATTAATGCGGTGTTAGAATCTAGTGTTAAGGTAGAATCATCTTTTGAGTATGTTAAGTTGCTGCCTTTTTCTATAGGTTTTATATCTAAAAACTGTTTATAAAAATTATCATTGAATATATCAATCGATTGATATATTATATCAAGTAAATCTTGAGGTATTTCATTTTTTATGGCTTTGGGTTCAATCTTTACAGTTTTATCTTCAATTATTATGTGCATACCACTTAAAACAGCTGAATAAGCTAAGCTAAGTTGTATGTTTTTTTTCTTGTTATATATCATTGATATATAACATGGTCTACTTAATATTTTTGAGCTAATCTTTGTTTTAAATCCTGTTTTAAATGAGAATAATCTGTCATAATTGTTTTTACTTCTTAATAATAGTAAGTTATATAACTCTTCTTTTGGCATTTGTGACTCGGCAAAGCGCAATTTTTTTTCAATATATTTATTTTGTTTGAAGTCATAAGATAAAGAATACGCAATCCATGCATTAGTATAATTTTTTAAAGCAAGATAAGTGTCGCCTAAAAGAGTATATGTAAGAGTATTTTGTGCGATACCTAGTGCGTAAATAAATGTTTTTTCCGCAAGATAAAATTTCCCCATTTTAAAATAAAGCAACCCCAAAGAGTCTATAAAATTGGTGTATTTTGGTTCTAAACTTAAAGATTTTGCTATAAATTCTTTTGACAGGTCTAATTTAATTCCTTGTTGCGCATAACTATAACCTAGATAGTTAAGAGCTTGAGAATGTTTTGGATTTAATTTTATTGCTTGTAAAAGAGCTTTTTCCGCTTGAAGAAAATCTTTGTCTTTATCGTAAGAAAATTCTAAATAGAAATAAGCGTCTGCAAAATCTGGAAACTCTTTAATTATTTTATTAAGACAGTCTATAGCTTCATTGTATTTGCCCCAATCTATATAGTTTAAAGATGTTAAATAAAGTATTTCTTTATTGTTTGGTTGTATTGATAAAGCTTCTAAAAAGTATTTTTCTGCTTTTTTATAATTTTGTTTTAAAGCATAATAATGGCCTAACTTTGCTAAAAAGGCAATATTTTTTTGTTCTTTTTTTACAATAGCTTTAAGAAGAGCAATAGCTTTATCAATTTGATTGGTCTTTTCATAAACCATAGCAAGCCAGTAATTTGTTTTTATGTCATAAAAAGATATTTTTTTTGCTTTTAATAAAGCATGTTTTGCATCAGAATAATTTTTTACATCATAGCAACATTTCCCTAACTGGGAAAGCACAGGTACATCCTGAGGAAAGTTAGCTATATATCTTTTATACTCTTTTATTGCAAATTTTAATTGCCCTAAATTCTCATAAATATAAGCCTTAGCTAAAAAAGCGTTTTTGATATTTGGATTAATTTTTATTGTTTTTTCGTAAGATTTTAATGCTTCTTGGTGTAATCCCAATTTTTCTTGTATATTGCCAAGCTGGAGGTGCCCTAAAGGATTTTCAGGTTGTTGTTTAGAAAATTTTGTCCAATAATCTAAAGATTCGTCTAGTTTATTGTCAATTTGGTATAAGGAAGCTATATAAGCTGTTGCAACTTCATTTTCAGGGTCTAGTTGAAGAGTTTTTTCCCAGAGCTTTTTAGCTAACTCAAGTTTGTTGGTTATCATGTAAAAAATAGCCAATGACGAAGTGGTTTTTGGGTTATTACTGTCAAGTTTTTTTAATTCTTCAGCCATTTGTAATGCTTTATCTTGCTGTGCTTCTTGCAGATAAAGATATGCAAGGTTGCAGTGCGCTGCTATTGACTCTTTGTCTAGTTGTGTAGTATGCTCTAGATTCTTTGTAGCTTTGGATATATTGTTTGTTTTTAAGCTATAAATTCCTTGTAAGAAAGATTTGTATGCATCATATCTTGTCGCAAAAGAAGGCGTACTAAGTATCGATAAAATAAAATATAAAATAAAAATTAATATTTTTTGTTTCATTATCAATAATCCTTATAAACAAAGCTTTAGCATTAATGCATTTTCTGTTTTATAATATTTTTTACGAATTCCAATCTCATTAAATCCAAAATTTTTGTATAACTTTAATGCAATTTTGTTTGATTCTCTTGCTTCAAGAAATACATATTTTATTTTTTTTGTATTAGCTATATTTAGTATGTCAAAAAGTATAGATTTTCCAAAAGATTTATTTCTAAATTGTTGATTAACTGCAATATTTAATATTTCCATTTCGTCTTTAACAAGAACTATTATATAATATCCAATGATTGTTTTATTTAAAATTAGTACGTTAAATAAAACAGAGCTGTTTTTTGCTGAGCTTAAAAACATTTCTTTAGTCCAAGGGTTAGGAAAAGAGTTGTTTTCAATTTTAATTATGTCATCTAAAAAAATATAAGAAAAAGGTAAAAATTTCATTTTTAATTATGATAGATGTTTTGTAGCATAAATTATTGCTTCTATCATGGCACTGGAAGTTGCTATGTTTTTACCAGCAATGTCAAATGCTGTTCCATGGCCTGGTGATGTGCGTATGAAAGGCAGTCCAATAGTAACATTTACTATTTTTGAAGCATCTATGCATTTTAAGGGTATCATCAGTTGATCGTGGTACATGGTACATATTAAATCAAACTGTCCCATCTTTGTTTTTAACCACGCAGAATCTGCTGGCAGAGGAGGTGTTATGTTTAGTCCTAACTGAGTTAATTTTTTGTATGCAGGCAATATAATTTTTTTTTCTTCACTGCCTAAAATAGAGTTGTCTCCTGCGTGTGGATTAAGTCCACATAATGCAATTTTTATATTATTTTTATCCTTTTTAATAAACTTGGTGGTTAGAAGTACAGTTTCTACAATATTTTTTGTTTTTAGATTTTTGGAAACTTGCGATATTGGGATATGTCTTGTAATCATAACACCTAAGAGATTATTACAAGCCATTAACATAGCTATTCTTTTAGAATTTGTAAGGTTTGCAAGCAACTCTGTGTGGCCTGGATAAGCTATTCCAGCCAGTTTAAAAGACTCTTTTGATACAGGCGCTGTGACAAGAGCTTTTATTTTATTATTCATGCAATAGTTTACAGCTTCATTAATAGCAGCACTTGCTATTATGCCAGACTTTTTAGTTGGAGCAGATTTTTGTACAGTTCCTAAATTTGATGTTGCAATAAATTTAATATTATGATTGTTTTTAATATATTTTTTTGATAAACCCTCAAAAATTTGTTTATCACCAAAAATAATAAGGCTGCACATTCTTTGTATTTCTAAAGAATTTGCAGCCTTACAAACTATTTCATAGCCTATTCCCGCTGGGTCTCCTAAAGTAATTGCTATGGGAACCTTTGACATTTTTACCAAGTTTTGTTAATTTTTATGTTAGCTTTAGACTTTAAACCATTAATATACTCATTGTATGCAACTCTGGCATTTGATTGATACAATAATTCTAATATATCACCTTTTACATCGTCAAAGCTTATATCTCTTTTTGCGCGTTTTTCTTCGACTTTTACAAAATGATAGCCAGCATCTGTTTTTATAGGTTCTTTTGTATATTCGCCAACTTTCATTGAAAAAACAACCCTACTAATATTAGGGAGTAAATCATTTTTTGCAACTAATCCCAAATCGCCATTTCTTCCTTTAGAAGTAGGGTCTTCAGAATATTGTGTTGCAACATCTGAAAAGCTTCTTTTTTGAAGCTCTTTTTTTACAGCTGCAACTTTTTCTTGCGCTGCTTTAATTTTAGTTTCATTTGAACCTTTAGGGCAAGCAATAACAATTTGTTTAAGTCTTAGCTGTTCGCTAGCCATTCTTTTTAACGCTGTTGCTAGACTTTCAACTAAAAAATCATCTTCTGGGGAGAGATTAGTTTTACCTCCCTTCATTTTTACAGTTATTTTATCATAGAGAGTTTTTGCTTCAACGTCTGTAGGGATTTTTATTTTAGATTCAACATTTTGTTTGACAAGCTTCATTATTGCTATTTGATCATTAAGTTTTTTTTCAAAATCAGCAATTGTTATATTTTCTTTTTTTAGTTCAGAGTTAAACTCTGCATCACTGGAGAATCTTTTTTTAATTTCTACAAGACTATCTTGAGTTTCTTTTTTTGAAACTTTAATTTTTTGTTTTTTTGCCTGTTGTTTTAAGAGAAGATCGTCTATTTTTTGGTTTAAAACAAGATCTTTAAGCTCATTTTCTTTTTGAATAGTTTGCGACGATTTTGGCGTTGCTTTTTCGTATTGTTCGTAAATCGGGGCAAACAGACTGCTAAATTCAGATGAAAGTATCGGCTCTCCATTTACTACAGCCAACGTTTTGTCTACAACTTGTGGTGCTGCTAAGAGGGTTGTAGTTATAAAAAAGCTTGCAAAACAACTTATTACAACTTTCTTCATAGGTTGCTCCTATTTCATAACTTATTTAGATTTTTCGTCTTCTGTCGGAGATAAAGATAAATCATAATTTACTTTAACATTAAGTTTTACTTTTTGATCGTTAAACCATTTGTCAAATTTTTCTTTTTCTAACATTTTTCTAATATAGTCCTTTGTTTGTTCAAAAAGAATTGCAGGTAACTTTTTTTCTGATACTTTAAGTACTATATGGTACCCATAAGGGGTTTCTACTATGCCAGATATTTGGTTTATTTGCAGGTTAATAACAGCTTCATCAAACTCTTGGACTAATTCGCCTCTTTTAAAAGGACCTATAAGTCCGCCATTAGAAGCTGATCCACTGTCTTGAGAAACTTCTTTTGCAACTTTTTCAAAAGATTCGCCGCTGTTTAATCTTTCAAGCACATTTTGTGCTGATTGTAAGTCTGCAACAAGTATATGTCTTACAGTATATGCAACAGGTTCATCAAACAATGTTTTATTATCATCATAATATTTTTGCATTTCTTCGTCTGTAGGTTCTATAGCTTCATGGATTTCTTTTATATAAGACTCTATAAGTAACCCATTCTTATAATCTGACAGTTGCTTTTTTTGTTCTGCTTCAAAAGAAGATAAAGCATTTTTATATTCTTCTCGCTTTTCAACACCAGCTTTTTTTGCGGCTTCTATAACAACATTCTCTTTTACAATTGCATCAATAAATTGTTTTTTGCCTATAGCTGTAGCTGCGTATTTTTGATATTCTGCAGGTGTTGTAGCTAATCTTTCGCTCAATTTTGCTTCTGTAATTTTTTTGTTACCAACTTGGACTACTATAGGGCTATCTTTTTTGCAAGAACACAAAGACATCCCTAAACATACAACACTACTTAGAAATAATAGGTTCCTCATTACGACATCTCCTTTATTTAGTCTTAAATAGACAGCTAGATTACGATAGAATTTTACAATTTACATTACGTTAAGTCAAACTTATCCCTTATTGTACTTTGATAGTATAATTGAAGATGAGAGTATTATAACTATAATAGAAAGGGATAGTATTGTTGGAATACTTATAAAATGCGAGACCATCATTTTAAATCCGACAAATAAAAGAATTATAGCTATAGCAAATTTTAAAAATTTAAATTTTTCTACAAGGTTATATAAAAGAAAATATAAGGCTCTAAGTCCTATTATTGCAAATATATTGGAAGTGTAAACTATATAAGGATCAACAGAAATAGAAAGTACTGCAGGTATGGAATCTATGGCAAATATTATATCACTCATTTCTATAACTACTACTGCTGCAAGCATAGGTGTTGCATATAAAACTTTACCCTTTTTTATAAAAAAGCTTTTAGTTTTATTGTTGTTATCCAAAGGGAATATTTTCTTTAAAACTTTATATGCGATATTGTTTTCTGGAGCTACTTCTTTGTTTTTTTGTAACATTTTAATTGACGTGTAAATTAAAATGGCACCAAATAAGTATACAGTCCAAGAAAAAGTATTTATTAAACTTATGCCAATAAAAACAAATAGAAATCTAAGGATAACTGCTCCAATAATGCCATAAATTAGAACTTTTGATTGGTTTTGTTTAGGTGTGTTAAAAAAAGAAAAAATCATTAAGAAAACAAACATGTTATCAATAGATAACGAATACTCAACTAAATATCCTGTAAAAAACTCCAATGCTTTCGATTGCCCTAAATATAAATAAACAATAAATCCAAATATAAGAGCAATACTTATCCATAGACTCACCATAATGCTTGCATTTTTTTGACTAATATTGCCTTTGTGTTTATTAAGTATAACTAAATCTACAAATAATGAAACTATAACAATAAACCAAAATAGCAACCACATTACTAGAGGAATATTCATCTATTCTCCAAGTTTTAATAGTTTAACCTTTAGACATTAAAACGGAATTCTATAATATCTCCATCTTTAACAACATATTCTTTGCCTTCGCTTCTAAGGAGACCAGCATCTTTTACAGCTTTTTGACTACCAAGCTTAAATAAGTCATCAAAACCCATTACTTCTGCACGTATAAAACCTCTTTCAAAATCAGAATGTATCAGGCCTGCAGCTTGTGGCGCTAAAACTCCTTTTTTAATTGTCCATGCTTTTACTTCTATTTGTCCAGCTGTTAAAAATGTTGCAAGTCCTAATAGATCATATCCTGCTTTAATTAGTCTGTTTAATCCTGGCTCTTGTAATCCTAAATCTTTTAAAAATATTTCTTGGTCTTTTTCAGATAATTCTGAGAGCTCAGCTTCTATTTTTGCACATATAGAAATTGCTTGAGTTCCTTCTTTTTTTGCGGTTTCGTTTACAAGTTCTGTATATTTGTTTGTCATAGAAGGCAAATTATTTTCTTCAATATTACAAGCATATATCACAGGTTTTGCTGTTATTAAAAAAAAGTCTTTTATGGTTTCTTTTTCTTCATCGCTTAAGTTAAGAGTTCTCACAGAACGTCCCTTATCTAGATGTTCTTTTACTTTTATAGCAAGATCTCTCTCAAACAGCATTTTTTTATCGCTAAGCCTTACTGCTTTTTGAAGTCTTTCAATTCTTTTGGAGACCGAATCCATGTCTGCAAGTATAAGTTCTGTTTCTATAATTTCTATATCTCTTAAAGGGGCAACGTCGCCCATAATGTGCGTTATGTCTTTATTTTCAAAACATCTTACAACGTGTACAATTGCTGCAGTTTCTCTTATATGAGCTAAAAACTGATTTCCTAACCCTTCACCTGTTGAAGCTCCTTTTACAAGGCCTGCAATATCAACAAATTCTACAGTAGCAGATACTATTTTTTTTGCATTATAGAGATTTGATAAAAAGGTTAAGCGTTTATCTGGGACAGCTACAACTCCCACATTTGGATCTATAGTACAAAAGGGATAATTTGCCACTTCTGCGCCTGCTTTTGTTATAGCATTAAACAATGTTGATTTCCCTACGTTTGGAAGTCCTACAATGCCCAGTTTCATATAACCTCTTAGTTTCTAATTGTTCCTTTCCCTCTTACTACATATTTTGTAGTTGTTAATTCTTTTAGTCCCATCGTTCCTCTGGCATGAAGTTTTTGGGTTGAAATGCCAATTTCACATCCTAAACCTAAGACTCCTCCATCATGCAATCTAGTAGAAGCGTTAACAAAAACTGCCGCAGCATCGACTTCAGAGATAAATTTGTCTGCAGCCTCTTTGTTGTTTGTTACTATAGCTTCAGAATGCATAGAACCATATTTATTTATATGCTCTATTGCTTCTTCTAAAGAGTTTACAACTTTAATAGATATTTTTAGATCAAGATATTCTTGGTTCCAGTCATCCTCATTAGCGTCTTTAATATTATTAACTATAGTTTTTGTAACAGTACAACCTCTTATCTCAACTCCAGATTCTGTATACAATTTACATAACTGAGGCAATACTTTTTCAGCAATATTTTTATGTACAAGGAGAGTTTCTGTTGCGTTACATACTGAAGGCCTTTGGCATTTCGCATTTAATGCTATTTTAATTGCCATATCTATGTCAACATTTTCATCTATGTATGTGTGGCATAACCCTTTTCCATGAGATAAAACAGGTATTAAAGAATGAGTTTTTATGAACTTTAATAAATCATTGCTGCCTCTAGGTATTAATAGATCTATTAAATTTTCTAAGTGTATTAATTCTTGTACGGCAGTCCTGTCTATTGTATCAATAAATTGTATTGCTCCTTCTGGCATACCTGATTTTATAGCAGCTTCGGATATTATTTTAGCAAGAAATCTATTTGAGTTTATAGCTTCCGAACCTCCTTTTAAAATTACAGAATTTCCAGCTTTTAAGCATAAAGCACTGGCATCAACTGTTACATTTGGGCGAGATTCATAAATTATACCTATTACGCCTATAGGTACTCTTATCTTTTTTACATCTATATCTATTGAAGCAGAGACTTCTTCAACTATAGTCCCAACAGGGTCTTGTAGAAGTACAATATCTTTAATGCTTTTTGCTATATCGTTTATTCGTTTTTCATTTAAAGAAAGTCTGTCTATTAAAGTACTACTTATACCGGCTTCTTTAGCAGCTTGTGCATCTATTTCATTGTGGAATATGATTTCTTTAATGTTCTCTTCTATAGCGCAAGCCATAGCAGAAAGTATATTATTTTTCTGCGCACTGTTCATTATTGCAAGTTTCTTTGAAGCCTCTTTGGCAGCTTGAGCTTTTAAAAACACTATCTGTTTCTGCTGATTGTTTTCCATAGTTAACTCCAATAAAATGTATATATTTTACTTCAGGCTAATATTATAGCAAAACTTATGAAAGCTAAGATAGATTTTATGGTTGTCAAAAAATATTGAAACTTTATATCACCCATGTTTTCACAATATTTACAAAAAAAGATATGTTGTTTAATTTCTCATAATCATAATATAATAATATTCTGTCTTTAATATTTTTTAGTAATAAAATTCATTAGATGCGCAGAAGAGAAAGATTCAGACAATTAATTATATAAGTTTGACTAAAGATATTATAATTTTATAATATCTTTAAAGGTGTATTATAATTATATGGACATAAAACCAATAGGGAGGCGTAATATGACAGTTAAAGTAGGCATAAATGGTTTTGGTCGTATTGGACGTTTAGTTTTTCGCGCTGCTCAAAATAGAAAAGATATCCAAATTGTAGGTATTAACGATTTGATAAGTGTAGATTATATGGCCTATATGTTAAAGTATGATACAGTGCACGGTCAATTTGATGGGACAGTTGAAGTTAAAAATGGAAATTTCGTTGTTAATGGAAACACTATTCGTGTTACAGCTGAAAAGAACCCTGCAGATTTAAAGTGGTCAGATATTGGTGCAGAATATATAGTAGAATCAACTGGTCTTTTTCTTGCAAAAGAGAAAGCTCAAGCACATATTGATGCAGGGGCAAAGTATGTTGTATTGTCTGCTCCTTCAAAAGATGATACCCCTATGTTTGTTTGCGGTGTAAACCTTGACTCTTATAAAAAAGGAACTCAAATAGTATCAAATGCATCTTGTACAACAAACTGTTTAGCTCCCCTTGCTAAAGTTTTACATGATAAATTTGGTATAGTTGACGGTCTTATGACTAGTGTCCATGCTACTACAGCTACGCAGAAAACTGTTGATGGCCCTTCCGCTAAAGATTGGAGGGGTGGTAGGGCAGCTTCGGGAAATATAATACCTTCTTCTACAGGTGCAGCAAAGGCAGTAGGTAAAGTAATCCCAGAATTGAATGGGAAATTGACTGGTATGTCTTTTCGTGTTCCTACACTTGATGTGTCTGTTGTTGATTTAACGGTAAACTTAGCAAATTCTGCTTCTTATGAAGATATTAAATCTGCTATGAAGTCTGCCTCTGAAAATAATCTTAAAGATATTTTAGGTTATACAGAAGATGATGTTGTTTCTTCAGATTTTTTAGGAGATGCTCGCACATCAATTTTTGATGCAAAAGCAGGCATTGCTTTAACAGATAAATTTGTTAAGGTAGTTTCTTGGTATGACAATGAATGGGGATATTCAAATAAGACTTTAGATCTTATTGTATATATGAAGAAAATAAATGGTTAAAAAATAACTGGAGTTTTATGTCGTCTATTAATATTATAAAAATAGTAAATAAAATAATAAACAAATCCGCACTAACACATAATTTATGTGTGGTGCGGTTTGGTTTTTATGGAGCGTAAATAATGAAAAAAACACTCAAAGATATTAAGGTAAAAGATAAAAAAGTTTTAGTTCGGGTTGATTATAATGTTCCTTTAGATGCTAATCTCAACATAACAAATGATAAAAGGATAGTTGCAACTATTCCGACTATTGAGTACTTATTGAAAGAAAATGCAGCAATAATACTTATATCTCACTTTGGGAGACCGAAAGGTAGATTTGTTCCAGAAATGAGTTTGAAACCAGTTTCTGTACGTTTAGGCGAACTTTTGGATAAACCTATCAAATTTGTTGGCGGAAACTGTATAGGCGAGGAATCAAAAAAAGCAGCTGCTAGTTTAAAACAGGGAGAAATTTTATTGCTTGAAAATTTAAGATTTCATCCTGAAGAAGAAGGCAAGAATGCTGCTGGAGAAAAAGATAAAGCTGCAATGGACGTATTTGCAAAAGAAATTGCTTCAATGGGGGAGGTTTTTGTCCAAGACGCTTTTGGGACAGTGCATAGAGAACATGCTTCAACAGCTGCAGTAGTTAAATATGTTAAAGATGCGGCTGCAGGTTTTCTTTTGGAAAAAGAACTTAAATTTTTAGGAGAAGCTTTAGAAAACCCACAAAAGCCATTTTTAGCAATTTTGGGGGGGGCAAAAGTTTCTGACAAAATAAATGTCATAGAAAATCTTTTAAATAAGGCGGATTCTATCATAATTGGTGGAGCAATGGCTTATACTTTTTTAAAATCTCAAGGTGTAAGCATTGGAGAGTCTCTTGTTGAAGACGATAAATTAGATTTAGCTTCAGAGCTTGTTAAAAAGGCAAAAGAAAGAAAAATAAATATTTTATTTCCTGTAGACCACATAGTTACAAATAAGATTGACTTTACAAGTAAACAAGTTCCACAAGATGCTAAAATTGAAGAGACAGTGGATGAAGCTATTGCAGATGGTTTTATGGCGGCAGATATAGGTTCTAAATCTATAGAAGAATTTGCTGAAGATATTAAATCTGCAAAAACTATTCTTTGGAATGGTCCTCTTGGAATTTTTGAAATAGATGAATTTTCTAAAGGTACGGTTTCTATTGCTAAGTTAGTTGCTCAAGCAACTGCTGATGGAGCTATATCTGTTGTAGGTGGAGGGGATTCTGTTGCTGCTGTAAAAAAAGCTGGAGTAGATAAAATGATAAGTCATATTTCTACAGGAGGAGGGGCATCTTTAGAATTTTTAGAAGGCAAAGAGCTCCCAGGAATTGCTGCTCTTCCAGATAAAAAGTAAAATGTTTCGGTCTCTTATGCTTTTGAAAGCATAAGTACGATACTATAAAACTTGACACGTCGGGAATTTTATGGTAGAATAGGAAATAATGAATACAGTAAATATAATATTTTTTGCATTTAAATTTGTACATTATAGTGTATGCATTGGATTAATTTCTATAGTTCTTTTGCAAGCTGGAAAAAGTGGTGGTATGGCAGGTGTCTTTGGTGGCGGCGGTTCAGACCAAATTTTTAATGCGCCGTCAGGCGTGGCATTTACAAAAAAGTTGACAATAGTTATGGCTTGTATATTTTTATTTACATCTTTAATGCTTACAAAGTTTTCTACTAATATAGGTATGATGTCTATAGTTAAACATCTTTCTAATATCCCTGTAAGTGCTCCAGTAGAGCCTATAAAATAATTACCAGTTGGTTGCTGGGGTGGCGGAACTGGCATACGCGCACGTTTGAGGGGCGTGTCCTTAACCGGATGCGGGTTCAAATCCCGCCCTCAGCATTTGAAATTTATACTTGCGGGTGTAGTTCAGTGGTAGAACGTCTCGTTGCCAACGAGAAGGTCGTGGGTTCAAGTCCCATCGCCCGCTTTTATTTAGCGCAGGATAAATATTTAACTGTTTAGTCCAAAAATTTTATTATGTAAAGCACAATATATAGTCTGAGTTTATAAAACAACACTAAATCTGCATTTATACTCACACGTCAAGTCTATGAACAATTTTTATGCTTATGCATGTCTTTTCTTGAATATGCTTCCAAATCATAAGTAAATATCTATATAATAAGGAGAAATTATGCTAATCGGTGGCATGTACAACATGCATAAAGGTCGCGTTAAATTTTTTAGTTTTAGTTATAGTGAAAAACTATGAGGGGTTTGATTGGATCTTATATAATAAAATTATTACATAGAGCTTAGGAGAATATTGATGTCAAAAAGTAATGAAAACCACGAAATTGAATATAAGAGCATAATAGATGATAATACCCCTCTAGAAAGAGAAGTGGTTTCTTTTCTTAATTCTTGTGGAGGCACAAATATATATTGGAATAGAAAAAATGGACATGCTATTGGTGTAAAAGATATCGATGACACAATGCTTAATAAATAGTGGAAAGGAAGCTTTTGAGTTTGCTAAACATTATATAAATGGATTATTCCCTTTGATGAAGAAGTAGCGAAGATAAGATTATTACATACGAATGTCGTGAATGATGCTGATAAAAAAATACTTGAATTAATTAAGATCAATAAAGAAATAGAGTATTTTGAAAAAGTTTATTCCCAATTATAAGATTTTATCTTTGGCATCTTGCGAAATAACCCATTTTTGACGCATTCTGAACGCAGGTATTGTTTGGCGTGCGGCTTTATTTACTGCTATGTTACCTTTAATCTTGTTTTGTTTTGCCCATAAATCCAAGCTTATAATCTTACTGCTACTTAATATGGCAATTCGTTTATTAAGAGAATCCATTAAAAGCAATGCAAAATTCTCAGTGAATCCATCATATTTATTTTTTATCCTGTAATCATTAAAAAGAGGATAATAATCATTATACTTACTTTTGTTTTGAACAATTATCGGTGGATAACCAAGTTTCATTAGCTGTTGATTAATCAAAACACGTCCTATTCTACCGTTTCCATCGCAAAAAGGATGTATTATTTCAAACTCAGCGTGAAAATATGCTATTTTATCTAAAAAATAAGTTTTATCTTTGACATTATATTTCTTTACCAATTCATACATTAATTTATTTGTAAAGGCTGGATTTGCACCTCTATATGAGTACCGATTCGTACCCATTCTTTGCCACTTCTAAAACGTCCTGCAACACTATCGTCAATGTTTGTTAAAAGAATTTTGTGCAAAGATAAAATAAATTTTATAGTCAATTCTTCCTTGGGTTCATATAACAAATTTTCAGTAATTACGGCGAGATTCTTAGTCTCAAAAACCTCACGAAGAGAAGTGTTTTTTTTTATTTTGTTTTGCAAAAGGATATCTTCGGTATCTTCAAGAGTTAAGGTAGAGTTTTCTATGGCGTTTGAGTTATAAACCATTTCAGGAATTTCTGCTGTAGCTATTTCCCGTAAAACATTTTTATTCTCTTTTGATAAACTTTTATAAATACTAAATAACTCTTTAATTTTATCTTTAGTGGTTTTATTAATCATAAATTAATTATATATAACTATACGTGAAAAAGCAATCATTACTACAACTTTTCACGATAAGTTTTAAATGGTGTTTATGACTGAAGTTAAAAAAGTTTATTTCCAATTATAACTTATTTCAAACCATGTTTAATATTTTTTATTTGGTCTTTTGAAAAGAGCATATAGTCACCGTCAGTTCTAAAAACAGATTTTATTTTCCCTATTCTCAAATAATATCTTATTGTTGATACAGGAACACCTGCCTCTTTTGCAAATTCGCTTATTTTAAAGAGTTTATTTGTTTGAATATCTAAAGTCTTTTCGTCAAACATTTCTATATAAGTATTCATAGAGCGTATATAAGCAACAAGCATAAATTTATTGAATTCTGAGTATTTTGTGTTAATTGCGCTTCTTCAATAAAATCTATGTATTGCTTTCTGTTTCTGGGTCTGATAATTAAAGGCAAAAGACCATTTTTAAGCAAAATAAGGTTTATTAAAAGTCTTCCTGTTCTTCCGTTCCCATCAATAAGAGGATTACTTACAAAGAAGAATGATAGTTTAAAGGTGGCTTAATCTGGAAACTCTACAACAAACTTGCCAGAGGGCATATTAAATTCCATATATTTCAATTCTTCTTGGATAAGCCCTCCTCCTGTGCATTTGGTTCCTATACTACATGCAATATATCTCGTGAAATATATCTCGTGAGGAAAATTGAATTCTAAATCAAATTTACCATTTAACGGCACTTTAATGGCATGAGTTTGCTATAAAAATTGCCATTACTTTTTATAGATGAAAACTTAATCTTGCGGGATTGAACCTCAAAAATCTAATTGAAAATACAATAGATTTTAAAAGTTCTAGTAAAAACATTAAGGGTGGCTGACGGGACTTGAACCCGCAACCTTCGGCTTCACAAACCGACGCTCTAACCAATTGAGCTACAACCACCAAAAAAATTAAAACGTCTCCGGCGTGAGTTGAACACGCAACCTACTGCTTAGAAGGCAGTTGCTCTATCCAATTGAGCTACGGAGACACCGTATAACGAGGAGTATTGTACCATAAAAACATAGTTGCGTCAAATTTTGTTTTTTAAGGCATTTTCTAATCTGCCAATACCCTTTTGTATGTTTTCAATAGAAGTTGCATAAGATATTCTTATATATCCTTTTGCTCCAAATGCAGTGCCAGGGACAACTGCAATTCTAGCTTGATTAAGTAAATAATCTGCAAATTCTATGTCAGAATTGATATTTTTTCCATTAAAACTTTTACATAAAATAGAGCTAATATTTGGGAAAACATAAAATGCACCTTCAGGTTTTATGCAGTTTATACCTTCTATAGAATTTAATCTTTCAACAATATAATTTCTTCTTTTTTCAAATTCTTTCCTCATAATCTCTACGTATTCTTGAGTTCCATTTAGTGCTTCTACTGCAGCTTTAATTGATATAGAAGATGCATTAGATGTTGACTGGCTTTGTATTTTAGTCATTGCAGATATTATTTCTTTATTGCCTGCTGCGTATCCAATTCTCCAGCCTGTCATAGCATAAGCTTTAGATACGCCATTTATTAAGATAGCAGTATCTTTTACTTGAGGATAAGCTTGAACAATAGATGTAAATTTAAAGTTATCATATACTAATTTTTCATATATCTCATCTGAAATTATAAGAATTTTATTTTCTAAACATACTTGAGCAATTTCTTTAAGCTCATTTTGGCAATATGTTACACCTGTAGGGTTTGAAGGGGAATTAATAATTATTGCTTTTGTTTTGCTTGTTATAACTTTTTTTATTAAATCACTAGTTATTTTAAAATTATTTTTGTCTGTAGTATTAATTATTATAGGTTTTCCACCTGCAAGAATGACCATATCTGTATAAGATACCCAATAAGGAGCAGGTATTATAACTTCATCTTCAGGGTCAATTATTGCTTGAAACAAGTTGTATAAAGAATGTTTTGCTCCACTTGAAACAATTATTTCGTCAGGAAGATATGTAGTGTTATTGTCTCTTTTAAGTTTGTTTATAATTGCATTTTTTATTTCAAGCGTGCCGGGTACAGGACAATACTTTGTAAAACCGCTATTTATAGCAGTTATTGCTACCTCTTTTATATTTTTAGGAGTATCAAAGTCTGGCTCTCCAATTCCAAAATTTATAATATCTATGCCTTTTTGTTTTAATGCTTTTGCTTTTGCATCAATTGAAAGAGTTGGAGATGGTATGATAGATTGTGCTCTTTGTGAAATCATTGAAATCCTCCTGATTATAACTGAGTTCTTAAGCATTTTTCATACTCAAGAGTATTTGACAAATATTTATGATTTTTGTAAATTATACGAACCAAAAAGGAGCATGTCAAATGTATGCAATTATAAGATCAGGCGGTAAGCAGTACAGAGTAGAAGAAGGTTTAAATTTAGTTGTTGAAAAACTTAACGAAGCAGAAATTGGTCAGGAAGTAGTTCTTAGTGATGTGCTTTTGCTTGCAGATGCAGATAAAGCTACAGTTGGGAAACCTTTGGTAGAAGGTGCTAGTGTAGTTGCTAAAGTTATATCACAAAAAAGGGCCCCAAAGATATTAGTATTTAAAAGAAAACCAAAAAAAGGTTATAAAAAGCTGCAAGGGCATCGTCAATACGTAACGGAACTAAAAATTACAAAGATTAATGCATAAGCATTAAATTTTAGGAGATAGTAAAATGGCACACGTCAAAGCGCAAGGTTCGTCTACTAATGGTCGTGATTCACATGGTCAAAGGTTAGGCGTGAAAATATATGGAGATCAAAAAGCTACAGCTGGTGCGATAATTGTTCGCCAGAGAGGGACGAAATACCATGCTGGGGTTAATGTTGGTATGGGTAAAGACAATACTCTTTTTGCAAAAAGTGCAGGCACTGTAAAGTTTGTGAAGAAAACAGGTAACAGATGCTATGTGAGTGTTGAATAGTAATTTAAGGATAAATTTGTCTAATGTTTATAGATAAAGTTAACATTTTTCTTACAGCCGGACGCGGTGGCGACGGCTGTATTTCTTTTAGGCGTGAAAAATACGTTCCTTACGGCGGACCTAATGGCGGAAATGGTGGTAAAGGTGGAGATATTTATTTTGAAGGCGACCCGCACAAAACAACACTTCTAGACTTATCTTATAAACCAAAGTTTAATGCTGAAGATGGCCATAAAGGTTTGCCTAGTGATAAGTTTGGCAGGTATGGGCAGGACTTAATAATAAAAATACCGTTGGGTACTTTGGTGTTTAAAAATGGAGAACTTTTTGCAGATATTAAAACTGCGGGGGAAAAAGTTTTAGTTGTTAAGGGTGGAAGGGGCGGTAGAGGAAATGCTTCTTTTAAAACAGGCAGACACACAGCGCCAAGAATTGCAGAAAAGGGAGAATTAGGGGAAACTGCAGAAATCAATTTAGAATTGCGTTTAATTGCAGATGTTGGTTTTGTTGGGTTTCCCAATGCGGGAAAATCTACCCTTTTATCTAAGATTTCAGCTGCTAGTCCAAAAATTGCAGACTATCCTTTTACGACATTGTCACCAAATTTAGGGGTTGTAGATTATAAAGGAAAAAGTTTTGTTGCGGCTGATATTCCTGGCATAATTGAAGGTGCGCATGAAGGAAAGGGGCTAGGGCTTGAGTTCTTAAGACATATAAAACGTACAAAACTGCTTTTACATATAATAGATGTTAGTGGCTTTGATGATAAAGATCCCTACAATAATTATAAAATTATAAATAACGAGTTAAAAAAATATTCTAAGTATATTTTAAAAAAACAAGTAATAGTAGTTTTAAATAAAATTGATTTGCCTAGTGCTAATACGCATATTAAAAAATTTAAGAAAAATTTTAAAAATAAAAAGTTTTTTGAGATTTCAGCTGTAACTGGAATTGGTATAGACTCTTTACTAAAAGAGATAGTAAAAATACTTTCCAAACCAGCTGTTTTTAGTCCAGAAGAAATTGAAACAATACCAATAAAAAAATATATTTATGAGCCAGAGTTTAAAATAAAACTTGATAAAGATGGCGTTTTTGTGGTTACAGGTTCAAAAGTCCAAACTCTTACAGAGATGACTAAATTTAATGAAGACGATTCTTTACGTCGTTATCAAAATATTCTAAAAAAAATGGGTTTAGAAATAGAATTAGAAAAGATGGGCGCAAAAACAAGCGACACAATACGAATTGGCGATTTTGAGTTTACTTTTGAGAAATAATTAATATAGTTTTTTTTGTCTTAGTTTAAATAATCTTAACGTTTGCGAATTTTATTTATTGCATTTTTGAACTATATAATAAGTAGACTTGCCTATAAAACTTTTAATACTTTCTATGTCTGAATCTTGTAGTAAGTTTTTATCATAAGTTGTCCTAAATAAATGCGCTATATTAGAACTTTTGATTATATCAATAGATGTTTTAATTGAATTTAAGGCGCCTTTAAAGAAGGTGTGATATTTTGTAAAGCCAGATTTTATATCCATTGCTATAAAATCAATAAATTTCTTTGATATGAGCTCTTCTAAAACGTTGGGATTTGTACCATTTGTGTCAAGTTTAACAAGAAAACCAAACTTTTTAATTTTTAGTATAAATTCAACTAAATCCTTTTGTATAGTTGGTTCTCCTCCTGTTATAACAACTCCTTTTAACAATCTTACTCTTTTGCTCAAGAATGTAAAAATTTCGTTTTCATTTAATAAATTTTCAAATAGGTTAGGATAAACTAACTGTGGATTGTGGCAATAAGGACACTTCATATTACACCCTTGTGTAAAAATAATAGCGGCAGGGATTTTAGGGTAGTCTATTAATGATAATTTTTGTAATCCAGCGATTTTCATCCCCTGCCGCCTTTTTTATAATTATTATTGCTGCAAGGGCAATATGTTTTACGTATTTTAAATTCTTCTTTTTTCCCTTTATTCCATAAAGAAACAGGTCTTAAATATCCTACAACTCTTGAATATACTTCACAAGTTTCATTTTTACATTTTGGACATTCATTGCGCTCGCCTTCAATGTAGCCACAATTTGGGCAGATGCTGAATGTTGGGGTTATAGAGAAATAAGGTAATTTATAATTTTTGCACACTGTTTTTATAAACATTTTTAAGGCTTGCGTATCTTTAACTTTTTCTCCAACGAATATATGCAAAACTGTACCGCCCGTGTATTTAGACTGCATAGAATCTTGAAGGTCTAAATTTTCAAAAATATCATCTGTATAGTTTACAGGCAACTGACTAGAGTTTGTGTAAAAAGGGGTTTCTTTTACAGGACTGGCAGAAATTATATCTGGATATAGTTTTGCGTCAAGTTTAGCAAGCCTATATGACGTGCCTTCAGCAGGGGTGGCTTCTAAATTGTAGTTGTTCCCAGTTTCTTGTTGGTAATCAATAAGAATGTTTCTCATAAAATCTAAAACTTTATTGCCAAATTCTTTACCTTTTTGGCTCCCTATATCTTGTCCAAATAAATTTAGGCAAGCTTCGTTTAAGCCTACAAGTCCAATTGTAGAAAAGTGATTTTGCCAGTATTGATCAAAACGTTGTTTTACACTTCTAAGGTAAAAGCTCATATATGGATATAAGTTGCCAGAGGTAAACTTCTCTAAAACTCGTCTTTTTATTTCTAAACTTTGTTTTGCTATGCCCATGTTGTTTTTAAGTTTTTCTAAAAAATCTATTTCATTTTTTGCGGTATAACCTATTCTAGGCAGATTAATAGTGACAACTCCAATGGAGCCTGTTAAAGGAGAAGCTCCGAAAAGTCCACCTCCTCGTTTTTGAAGTTCTCTGTTATCTATCCTAAGTCTGCAACACATACTTCTTGCATCTTCTGGTTTCATGTCAGAGTTAACAAAATTTGCGAAATAAGGTATTCCATATTTTGCTGTTATATCCCAAAGCGCTTTGATGTTTTCATTGTCCCAATCAAAATCGGTTGTAATATTGTAAGTCGGGATAGGAAATGTAAATACTCTGCCCTTAGCATCTCCTTCAAGCATTAATTCTAAAAATGCCTGGTTTAATATATCCATTTCTTTTTGAAAATCACCATATTTTTTGTTTTGACGCTTTACTCCTATTATTACAGGTTCGTCTTTGTAGTGAGGGGCAACTGTTAGATCCATTGTTAAATTTGTAAATGGGGTTTGAAACCCCACTCTTGTAGGGACATTTATATTAAACAAAAACTCTTGTAAGGATTGTTTAACATCTTTATACGAGAGTTTATCATAGTAAATAAATGGTGCAAGTAAGGTGTCGAAGTTTGAAAATGCCTGTGCTCCAGCGCTTTCGCCTTGTAAAGTATAAAAAAAGTTTATAATTTGTCCGAGTGCTGTTCTGAAATGTTTTGCTGGCTTACTTTCAGCTTTTCCGGACGCTCCTTTAAATCCACTTATAAGTAAATCTTGTAGGTCCCAGCCTACGCAATAAGCTCCTAAGAGACCTAAATCGTGTATATGTAGGTCGCCTTCACAATGAGCTTTGCGTATATTGTCTGGGTAAATTTTATTTAACCAATATACTTTACTAATTTCAGAAGAAATATAATTGTTAAGACCCTGTAAAGAATAAGACATATTGCTGTTTTCATTGACTTGCCAATCTATTTTTTGTAAGTATTGATCAACTAAATTTACATTAAATGAAGATGTAATTTCTCTTATTTGTGTATGTTGATCACGATATAAAATATAAGCTTTTGCTGTTTTTTTATAAATAGAAGATAGTAAAACTTCTTCAACTATGTCTTGAATTTCTTCAACAGAAGGTTTTTTGTTTTTGGCAGTTTCGTGTAGTATAGATAGAACTTTAAGAGTAAGTTTATCTGCAATGTTTTTTCCAAATTCTCCAGTTGCATTACCTGCTTTTTCTATGGCTTGTGTAATTTTTTTGTGATTAAATGTTTCTACAATGCCATTTCTTTTTACAATAGATCTAAACAAATTTTCATTTTCCATTTTGTCCCTCTTAAATATAAAAAACTCTCATCCTTTTCGAACAAGGTTACAAAAATTAATATAAAATTAAACAATATCTATAATAATTTAAATTTATTAATACATATCAGACAGGTCTTATGGATTAAGAACACTAGGCAAATGTCTAACCCAATAACCATGCCTTTCCATTGCTTAAAAATAGTGACTTTATTTTGTATTTGTAATTTTCGTTTTTTTTATGATAGCATCTGGGATGCTTACAATTTTAACGGAATCACTTGTTAAGTTTAGTATCAGCAATCAAAATTACTATATGTAGTGGGTCCAAGTATTAACAATACAATATATATTATATTGTTTATAATAAAATGTCAATAAAAATTAGATAAATTGGACACTTCTATCAAAGAACAAATTTTGACGTTCTTTAAAAAAGAAAGCCCTCTATCTGCTCCTGAAAAAGTTGGAAAGCCATTACGTCATAGTCGTGTTGGCCTTTGGCGTTATCGCATTGGAAATTTTAGCGTAATAGTAAAAATTAAAAATGATACTTTAGTTATTGAGCTTGGCAAACGCGATAAAGTTTATAATAACTAATTCCATTGACTTTGAGTCCTCGTTTATATATAATCCTCATTAAAGTGAATTCTAGAGAATTCACGTTTTTTTTATTATTTATACTATTACTAATAAACAGAATAAAATATGTATTTAGTAACAAATAGCATGTGTAAAAGGAGTAGCTCTAGTGGCTAAAACAGGGATAGTATGTACAATAGGGCCTGCTATACGCTCTATTGAAACATTAAAAACATTAGCAGAAAACGGGATGACTATAGTAAGACTCAATTTTTCTCACGGGACTTTCCAAGAGTACGAAAAAGACATTGAAATGATTAGAGAAACAAATAGAAATTACAAAAAAGACATTAAAATTCTTGCAGATCTTGAAGGACATAGAATCAGAGTAGGAAAAATTGAAAATGGTCAAGTAGAGCTAAAAAAAGATCAAAAAATATTGTTGACAAGAAAAAATATAGTAGGCAACAATAAAATAATCCATATAGATTATCCTAATTCTTTTACAGCTATTAAAGAGGGTCTTACTATTTTTATTGAAGACGGTAATTTAACTTTAAAAGTTTTATCTGCGTCAGAAGGTGAAGTAGTTGCACAAGTACAAATGGACTATCTGTTAAAAACACATAAGGGAGTCAATATCCCTTTTGCCAAACTTGAATTTGAATTGTTGGAAAAAAAAGATAAAGATGGTTTTTTGTTTGCTTTAGAGAAAGATTTAGATTTTGTGGCAAATTCTTTTGTTAGAGACGCACAAGATATGCAACCTTTAGTAGATATATTAAAAGAAAAAAATAATACAAAATGTAAACTAATAGCTAAAATTGAAGATATGTCAGGAATAGAGAATATTGAAAGAATAATGGCTACTACTAGCGGCATAATGGTGGCAAGGGGTGATATGGGTGTATCTATCCCTATATATCAAGTGCCTATAATGCAAAAACGTATAATTAAGAAGTGTAAACAACATAATAATTTTGTAATCACTGCTACACAAATGCTTGATAGCATGATAAGAAACCCTGTTCCAACGCGAGCTGAGGTATGTGATATTGCAAATGCTGTTATAGATGGAACAGATTACACAATGCTTTCGGCAGAAACTTCTGTAGGAAAATTCCCACAAAAAGCTGTTGAAATGATGTACAATGTTATAAAATTTACTGAAGAAAATTTATCTACATTGTAATAGAGGTAATAAAGAAACTTGCTAAAAACTTAAAGTTTATACATATAAATGAAGCTATTAGTAAAACCTTAAAAGAGCCAATTTGATTACTTAATACTCAAGCAATTGGATTTTAATTTAATGTTCAAGAAAGCTAAAAGTTTTTTAAAAATCAAGTAAATCTTGAAAAATATCTGCTGTTATATTTATTAAAAATAAATTGGGAGAAAAGATGGAAATTGTTTACTCGCTTATAGCAGCTAGTGCTGCAATGCTTGGGTCAATTATACTTATTACATTTCATAAATGGGCTGAGAAAAACTCTTTACTTATAATAAATTTTGCAGCAGGAGTTATGCTTACACTTGCATTTTCTCACTTAATACCTGAAGGGATAGAATTAAATCCAAAAACTATACTATACACCTTATTAGGTTTTTCTATAATGTTTTTTATACAGTTTGTGATTTTGTTTCACCCTTGTCACGATCAAGAATGTCCAAATAGCGAGCATACACATATTACATCAATAACGGGATTGTCCTTACATTCTGTTTTAGATGGTCTTATGATTGCAATAGGCTTTGAAGCAAACTCTAATCTTGGAATTTTAACAACTTTAGCGATTCTTTTGCATAAGCTTCCAGATGGTATAACAATATCTGGTATATTACTGCACAATGGTATGCCTAAAAAGAAAATTTTTAATATATCTCTACTTAATGCTTGCTTTACTCCTATAGGGACAATTGTTGGCATGTTTTTATTAAAAAATATTTCTATACAGGCTCTTGGAGCCTTGCTTGGCATAACAGCTGGTGCTTTTATATTTTTATCTGCATCTGATTTAATACCGGAAACGCACAAATGCAAAAATAGGGCAGCAGCTCTTATGTTTTTTGCAGGAATATTTTTTATATTATCAATAGAGCATCTGATACATTAGTTTGTATAACTACCAGTTTTACTTTTAAAACCATTTATTTTTTTGTAATTCTAAAAGAATTTGTAAACTATATGGTAAATATAATAAAAGTATGTACATATATTTACTATAAAAATATTTTAGAGATAGGAAATATAAAAGTCAGTTAACATCTTTGAAAATTATAATACATAAGATAAGTTGTTTTAGAGTTTGATCTATGAAATGCCTAAAAATTTTTATTTAATGTTTTTCTTTAAAAAAGCCATATATGTTGGGAAAGAGACAATTGTTTGTGTCTTTCCAATCCAAACATATGCTCCTAAATCTTCTTTAAATTTTATTTTTATTGGGTTTGCAGGATCTAATTCATTTCTATACCAAGCAGAGCCAATAATATTTTTATAACGTTTTTTTGTTTTTACAGTAGATACTAGTTTATTGTTTTTTATAATTAAACTTCCATATTTTTTTAATTGCTGTTTTACTATTTCTTCTGCATGAATAACATCAGGGAAAATACTGATAAAATTGATATGTAAAATTGCTGCCATATCTGATGTTTTTTCTTGAAAATCTACAGAATAATCTGTATTTTCAACTAAATTTGCGTAAGATATATTAACTAAAGAAATAACAAGAACAAGAAATAAAGATACAACAGAAAATTTTTTCACAATAACACCTTTAACTGTATTTTATACAAATATATTTTACAAGATTAATATTTTATAGTAAACTTAAAAATATGTTAACCAAGAGGCAAAGTGGGAATTATTGGAACTTCAAAAAAAGTTAAATTGTTTTGCGGAATTATTTTTTCAGACGAAAAAATAAAGCAAACTACATTTTCTAATATAGAAAATGAATTTGGTAAAATAGATTTTATTAGTGACATACTGCCTTTTGAGTTTTCAAGTTATTACAATCCAGAAATGGGACAAAACTTAAAACGTTTGTGGATTTCCTTTAAAAAATTAATTTTTTCTTCAGAGCTTGCAAATATAAAAGTTTCTACAAACTCTATAGAAAATTCATTTGTGTTAAATTCTAAAAGACAAATAAATATAGACCCAGGCTATATTAGTCCAGCAAACGTTGTTCTTGCAACAACAAAAGATTATAGCCATAGAATTTATTTAGATAAAGGTATATATGCAGAAGTTACAACTATATATAAAAAAAATGGATATATAAAACTTCCATGGTCTTATCCGGACTATCTTTCTGATATAGCTACAAAATTTTTTCTTGAGGCAAGACAAGTTCTTATATCAGAACTTAAGGGGTGTTAATGGTTTTTTTTATAATAATAGCAGTTATATATTGTTTAAGTTTTATTTATATTGCTTGGCGTATAAATTTTGGACTAAATATAAAATATCCATATAAAGCATATTTATATAGTTTGTTTGGATTCATTGCTTTTTTAAGTATTTTATCTTTTGTTAATAATAGATATATCATTCCTTTTGTTTGTTATATTGCACCATTTGGTTTTATGTGTATGGGTGTAGGGCAGATAATGGTCACTTTTTTTATTATCAACGATATTCTCAATTTATTTAACTGTATATTTAAAATTAGGAATTTCAGATATTACTCAACAATGGTAACATCATTTTTAAGCATTATAGCTTGTACCATATCTTTGTTAAATTTTACTTTTGTGTTAAACGTAAGAGACGTAAAGATAAAAGTTCCAAATTTATCCGTAGATTCTTTAAAAGTAGTTTTACTTTCAGATATTCATATTAATAAATATACAACACCAAAAATTACAAATAAAATTTTTGATAAAGTTAATAATTTAAACCCTGATATAGTAGTTATTGTAGGTGATGTGCTAGATATAGATATTAATAAAAATAACAAATACATTGACTTTGGTTTTCAGAAATTGAAAAGCAAGTACGGAATATTTGCTGTATCAGGTAATCATGAATATTATACAGGTATACAATCTTATTTAGATATGTTTTCAAAGCTTGGTATTAAAGTTTTGGAAAACGAAAGTGTTTTGGTAAATAATATCATAAATATTTCGGGTATTAAAGATATAGATTATAAGAATCCTAAAAATATTGTTGAAAGTTTGTCTAATATAAATAAGGATTATCCTGTGATATTTTTAAGCCATAGACCAGAGTCTTTTGATTATTCTTCCAGCAACGGCATTAACATAGTACAACTTTCAGGGCACACTCATGCCGGGCAAGTTCCGCCTACAACAATAATTAGAAAATATTTTATGAAGTATTATTATGGGTTATATTTTAATAATGGTTCAACTATGTATATAACTTCAGGCACTAGGCTTTGGGGCCCGCCAATGAGACTTTTTAATACAAGTGAAATAGCAGTAATTACTTTAGAAAAATAATTTATCTTAACCCATTAGTCAAAATTTTATCCTAAGCTTATATCAGAAAAAAGTTATTTTTAAACTCTTGAGTTTGCCATCACAGGAAACATCACTTAAAGTATTTTCTTCCTGGTCTAATTATAAGTGTTTGACCAGGCCTTAAATATTTTTGTTTTGATAAGTTAGGATTATCTTTGTAAATTTCTTTTGGGGTAGTTTTATATTTATATGCAATTTTTTCTAAATATTCGCCTTTTATAATTTTATGCTTTACAAATCCAGGTGAAGGGTTTAAATCACTAATCTTAGAGATATTTTCTAAAAAAATATCTCTACTTCCATAAGGTATTTTTAATGCAAAGTTAGGGTATCCCAAAGGGGTACACCAAGCTTGTAAAGCAGGATTTAATTTTTTTATTTCTTCTAATGTTGTATTTGCGCATTTTGCGACAATTGTTAAATCTATAACTTTATCTGTGTAATATACGTCATATTTTAAAGACTGATGATAATTAAGATCAGCAAAACCATAAGATTCTAAATCTTTTGCAATTGTTGCAGCTGCTATAAATTGAGGCACATAATTTTGAGTTTCTTTAGGGATAGCATTTCTGGTTGTCATTTCTGAAATGTTTGAAGCATTAGAAAAGCGCATGTCTCTGATAAGTCCATATTCTCCTCTATTATATGCAGCAAGGGTCAAATGCCAATCATTTAACATAAGATATAGCTGTTTTAAATATAAGCATGCAGCTTTTGTAGATTTTTCTGGGTCTTTTCTTTCATCTATCCAATAATTAATTTGAAGACCCAAGGCTCTCCCTCTATGTGCCATAATTTGCCATAGACCTACTGCACCTGCTCGTGATACTGTATTGATATTGTACAGACTTTCAACGATAGGTAGATATAATAGTTCTTCAGGAAGATTCATTTCTCTTGAAGTTTTTAAAATTATGTCTTTATATGCTCCGCTTCTTTCAAAAGCAAGTTTTATTTTTTCTTTTGCAGGTTTAGAAGAATATATAGAAATATATTTTTCTACAAGAGAATTATCTTCAGCAGACATGGCAATAGAATATTCTTTAGTAATTGATGTTGAAGTGGTTGATGTGGACGAATATATAGAATTTAGATGCTTTAATATTTCATCTACATTATCAAAAATAAAAAAATATAAGGCAGGGTCAATATTAGCAGACTTTAAAGTGTCTAAAAATAAATGAAAATTTTTCTTTGCGTTTTTTAAGTGATTGGCTTTAAATGCGTTATAAGATTTTTGATAATAAACTTGTGCTAAAATAATTTTAGATTTTGTTTCAGAATCATTAGCAGCTTCTTGTAAAGCTTTTGATGCTTTAGATATATTTGAATTGTCTTCAAAACTTGTAGAAGGGATTGGAATATCTTGAGTTATAATATTTTGTTTATTTAGAAGTGTGTCTTCTTTTTGAGCATTTGAAATAGAATACACAAAAAAAATTAAGGTAATAAATAGGATTTTATAATTGCTCATAAAAATATTATGTCGTACTTTTGTACATATCATTATTTGATCAAAACCTTATTTTTATAAAGGACTAATTGATTATAGATTTTTAATTACTCTTAAACAAGTTTCAAGAGGAATTTCTCTATCATCAGATAATTTTATGTCTGGTACAGTACCAAACTCAGCACTACATGTACCATCAGGATTTAGACCGTAACCTAAAGAATATCGAAAAATCATTTTTGAATTTGGTAACATAATCAATGCAGGATCTGTACTACATCCATCTCCACGAGATGTTTTACCTACAATAGTGGCAAGTTTCATTTCTTTGCAAAGCGTAGTAAATCCCTCACTTGCTGAAAAAACTTTTTCGTCAATCAAAAGCCATTTCTTGCATTTAAGAAGAAATTGTGATTCAGGTTTTATGGTAAGGATTGCACAGTAGTAGTGTGTTAAATCTTTAATATCAGTTTTATTAATACCATAAAAAATTTTTAATTTTTGTTGTTTGTCTAAGCTAAGATTATTAAATTTCAAAAATTCATTTATTGGATGAATTTCTTTAAATGCTTCTTTGATAAAAGGTGCTGCGTGGTTTCCAATTTTAAAGAGGTCTATAAGACTTATATGATATTCTTCTTTAAAAATAGGAAGGAGATATTTTACAACATAATCACTTGAACCACCACTATTTCCGGTGATATCAATTATTAAATGCTTATAATTTTTAATTTTTTTATAAAAATCAAAAATTATTTTTTCTTCAACATCATTAATATATTTATTTTCAAAAGATTTGATTTTTATGTAAGCAATCTTGTTAGGTTCAATAATTTGAACTATAACATTGTTGTTTTGTACAAATCCTTGACTTAAATTTTTTTTTGCCAGTTTATTTTTTTGATGTTTGAAATTAAAATAAAGTCTATGATTTTTTACACTCAGCGTATTAGATAATATTTTAGCCCAAGTTTGGCGATCGGGTATACATCTGTAGACTTTAAACCAATAGTCTATGTCACCCAAAAGGATTCCATTATGACCTGGAAGAAGATTTGAAAATTCGTCAATCAATGTTATTTTTTCAAAATTATTGTTAGATCTTGAAATCTTTTCACGGTACTGTTTATATTTTGTATCAAAATTTAAACCATTTCGTTTAGCAACACAAACTAATGGACTGTTCGACTTTAAAACTGTGTAGAGATAATCAAAATCCTCAAGAATTTCATTATTACTTAATTGAAGAAAATTTTTTTTAGCTGAAACTAGTTCCTGAAACAGCTTTGGTTTATAATACCAGAGACCACTGCCGGTCAAGACAATCGTTAACAAAAAAATCCAAATTATTTTTTTATATTTTAACATAGTTCTTTCTAGAAATTTCGTGTAAATATTTATCAAAAAACTGTATTTTGTTGTATTTTATAATTTTACCTACATACAAAATCAACATAATAATGACTTAACTGTTAAAGATTACTTTCCATATATAGGTAAATAATAGTTTTTGATTTTTTAGATTTAATGTCGTCACTTAAATTGATCTTATGCTATTTTTTAAATTGGTATATCCATTGTATAAAATTTAAATAATTTTATACAATAACAGTATAACTTGGAGGAAAAATGCAAGATAAACATAAATTGTACCTTATAACACTTCTTTTAATTGTAGTAGTAGTTCTTGTAGTTAGTTCAATATTTAAAGCCCCTAAAAAAGTTTCTAGTATGTTAGAGAATAAGAAAAATGTACAAGTGGGATATAGTGATACCAATCCAGAACAAATGGTTACAGATGAGAATAAACTTGTAGATGAAGAAAGAAATGATGTTGCAAACGACCAAAACTTACAGGAAGAAGGAGTAACAGCGTCAAACGCTTAAAGGAGTTTACATAGCTTTATTTGTATTTATTCAATCATCATAGTAATATCTATCGCTTTTGCTAGCAGTTTTTTCCATGTGCCAGAATCAAATAATATTACAAGCTTTAAGTCGTTATCTGTACCGATTTTATCTATGATTTTTCCATTCCCAAAAGTAGGGTGTAAAATTTTTGCACCTATTTTGTAAACACTGTTATCTTCTTGTTTTTTTGTTAATACACCCTCATCAGGAGGTATATAATCATAACTGTTCTTATAGCTTATCTGGGCATAGTTTTTGTAATTAGGTTTTTCATAATTGTTATCTCTGCCAAAAATTCTAAAGTTATGTTTTGGTATAAAGTTTCTTTGCACAAACTCTTCTTTAAAGCCAGCTTCTCTTATAAATCTAGAAGGCATATTCCATTTGATTTTTCCGAAGATAGTTCTTTCTGTGGCCCAACATAAATATAAATGTTTTTTTGCTCTTGTCATGCCTACATACATAAGTCTTCTTTCTTCTGCTAAGTCATCCAAGTTAAAAGCAGATTCGCCTATAGGGAAAAGTCCTTCTTCAAGTCCACATAAAAATACATTGTTAAATTCCAGACCTTTTGCCAAATGTAAAGTCATCAAAGTAACTCTACCATTAGACTTATCTAAGTTATCTGTGTCACTTACTAATGCGATTTGCATTAAATATCCTGCCAGAGTTTTATCAGGAGAACGCTTTTCGAAATCTGCTATTGCTGATATGAGTTCTTGTATGTTTTCTATTTTTGTTTTAGATTCTGGCGTATTTTCATCTTCCAGTTCTTCTATATAACCTGAATGTACAATTATTTTTTGAGCTATTTCTTTTACAGATGTTTTCTCTTTTAAGTTTATGAAAGTCTCAATTAGCTGTTTAAAGGAATTTAGTGCAGTAATTGCGCTTTTTCCAAGACCTATATCTTTTGCTCGCGCAATAGAATCCCAAAGAGAAAGGTCTTTCAGCATGGCAAACTTTTCAAGCTTTTCTAAGGAAGTTTTTCCTAGTCCTCTTTTAGGGACATTTATTATTCTTTTAAAGCTTACATTATCATTTGTATTATGTATAAGTTTTAAATACGCCATAATATCTTTAATTTCTGCCCTATCGTAAAAACGCAGCGTCCCTATAACTACGTAAGGTAAACCATGTCTTCTAAAAGTGTCTTCAAATGTACGGGATTGTGCATTTGTCCTATAAAATACAGCAAAATCTGAAAAGTTAAATTGGTTTTGTTTTGATTTTGTAATAATTAAGTTTGAAACTCTTTCAGCCTCTTCATTTTCATTAATAGCTCTTATAGTAGATACGTTGCCTTCGTCAGGATTTTGTGTCCATAATTGTTTAGGTACCCTGTTATTGTTATTTTGTACAACTTGCCAAGCAGCGGTTAAAATTTTAGGAGTAGACCTATAATTTTGTTCTAGTTTAACTGCTTTTGCATTAGGATAATCTTTTTGAAAATCTAAAATATTTTTTATATCTGCTCCTCTCCAAGAATAAACTGATTGATCATCATCACCACAAACACACAAATTTTCATGTTTTTTGGAGAGAAGTTTTATAAAAACGTATTGAGCATGGTTAGTGTCTTGATATTCATCAACTAAAATATATTGATATTTTAATTGGTATTTTTCAAGGATTTCAGGATAATGCTGCAACGTTAAAACCGTACGCATTACTAAATCGCCAAAATCTAAAGCTTGTGCCATATCAAGCTTTTTTTGATAAAGTTGATATACTTTTGCTATTGTTATTTTGTTTAAGTCGTCATTTTTTTCTTCTTCATAAGCTAAATCGGAGGGAGTTTTTAAATCATCTTTAGCGCGGCTTATTTTATTTGCAATATTGGATATTTTAAACTTTTTTTCGTCAATATTTAATTCTTTTAAACAATCTTTAATGGCATTTTTTTGATCTGAAAAATCATATATTGAAAAATCAGGGTTAAGTCCTATATTTTCTGATTCAACTCTTAAAAAATAAGCACAAAAAGAATGAAATGTTGATACCCACACATCCTCGCCTGTTTTTGGTGATAAAGCAGATATGCGTTCTTTCATCTCTGCAGCGGCTTTATTTGTAAAAGTAACAGCAAGTATTGACCACGGTTTTACGCCTAAAGAAAGCAAATAAGCGATTCTATGGGTTATAACCCTAGTTTTTCCAGTACCTGCTCCTGCAAAGATTATTAGAGGTCCTTGAGTATAAAGTACAGCTTCTTTTTGAGAATGGTTTAAATCTTTTGTCAATAATTCTTTCATCCCTGTAATTATAACATAATCTTTTAACTATGTATAAAAATTGATATAATTTCGATTAATAATATAATACATAAGGAGATGTTATAATGGATATCTTGCTTGAAAGAAAAAGCGTTCGTAAATACACAAATGAAGATGTGAAACAAGAAGATTTAGAATATATTTTACGTGTTGCAATGTCTGCACCTACTGCAAGAAACACAAGATGTTATTCTTTTATAGTTATAAAAGATAAACAAATGCATAAAAAAATTGCGTCTGTACATCAAGCTGCTCAAATGATATTAAATGCTCCTGTTGCAGTTTTAGTTGTTGGGGACCAATCTTTATCTTATGGCGGATATTTACCGCAGGATTGCGCTGCAGCAACTCAAAATATTCTTCTTGCTGCTACCGCAAGAAGATATGGTTCGGTTTGGTGCGGGATATATTCTAATGAAGAAAGGTCCAATGCTATATCAAAATTGTTTAATTTACCAGAAAATATAAAACCGTTCTCACTTGTTGTAATTGGAAGAGCGCAAGACAATAGTCCTGCCAAAGATAGATGGCAGTCAGAAAAAGTCAAATATGAGGTCTGGTAATGATAAAACAAAAAATAAGAGAGAAGTTAAACGATTTGGTTGCTAGCTATTTAAAAAATAAAAATATAGATGAAAATCTAAAGTTTAGTATAGAAGTCCCTCCTGAAAATATTAATGCTGATTTTGCAACTAATGCTGCAATGCTTATAGCAAAGAAAATCAAAATAAATCCGAAGTTAGTAGGTGAGGAGCTTGTAGATAAAATACTTAAAGAAATGCCTGAATTAATAGAAAAAGCAGATATTGCTGGAGCTGGTTTTATAAATTTACATATAAAACATGAGGTTTTATATAATGAACTTATTACTATACTTACACAAAAAGAAGACTATGGTAAGGTTTTAAACAGCAGTAATAAAAAAGTTATAGTTGAATTTGTTTCAGCAAATCCTACAGGTCCTTTGCATATTGGACATGGGAGAGGAGCTGCGATCGGAGATTCGCTTTCTAGAATTTTAAAACATTTAGGATATAATGTAGTAAAAGAGTATTATTTAAATGATGTCGGCAATCAAATGCTTGTTTTGGCAAAATCTACAGAACTTAGATACAGACAACTTAAAGGCGAACAAATTGAATTTCCTCAAGATCATTATCAAGGAAGTTATATTACTGATATAGCAAAACGTTTAATATTAGAAGGAAAAGATATTAAAGATATAGACTTTAGAGCAGAATCTGTAAAAGATATTTTAAAAACTATAGAAAACGACTTAAGAAATTTTTCAGTAGACTTTGATAATTGGTTTTCAGAAGCAACCTTAGCATCTGTTAAGAACAGTTCAGGTCAAACGCAGGTAGACAAAGCTTGCCAATACTTTCTTGAAAAAGGCGATGCTTATATAAAAGACAATGCATTATGGCTTGCTTCAACTAAATTTGGCGATGATAAAGACAGGGTTTTAAAAAGAAGTGATGGAAGGTATACATATCTTGCCTCAGATGTTGCTTATCACAAAAATAAGTTTGAAAGAGGTTTTTCTAAACTTGTAAATATTTGGGGCGCAGATCATCATGGATATGTAGCCAGGATTAAAGCTTGCATTCAAATGTTAGGTTTTGATCAACACAATTTAAATATAATTTTATATCAACTTGTTTCCTTGGTAAGAAATGGCTCTCCTATTGTGATGTCAACACGATCTGGAGAATTTATAACTTTAAAAGAAGTTATAGATGAGGTGGGTAAAGATGTTTGTAGATTTTTCTTTTTATTGAGATCTCCAGACTCTCCACTGGAATTTGATTTAGACCTTGCTAAAAAACAATCTAACGAAAATCCTGTTTTTTATGTACAGTATGTAAGTGCTAGATGTAATTCTATAATTAAAGAAAGTAAGAATAGAAAAGATATTGTTAATGATATAAACAATATAGATTTAACGTTGCTTAACACAAAAGAAGAAAAAGACTTAATAAAACAACTTTCTGCATTTTGCGATACGCTTTTCTTGTCAGAAAAATTGATGAGTCCACATTGTTTTACTTCATATTTGATAGACCTTGCCGATAAGTATCATGCATTTTATGAGAAATGTCGCGTTTTAAGCGAGGATACAAACCTTACATCTTCCCGTTTAAAACTTGTTGAAAGCGTTATGATAGTAATAAGAAACGGATTAAATCTTTTAGGTGTTTCTTGTCCAGAAAAAATGTAAGAAAAGAATGTAAAATTTTGATATTTAGGAAAACTTCATGTCAACAGAAGGACCTGTTTGTAAAAGCTAGATATATTTAAAATGAAAAAAATAATTTCAGTATTTTTTAATTTGATATTTTTTGTAAATATTATCTATGCAGATATTTCTATTACTCCGTATGGCGCAGCAGAAACAGTTTCTGGAAGTTGTTTCCTTTTAGAAGGTATCAATAGTAGCATTATTGTTGATTGTGGTCTTTTTATGCCTGAAGGTATAGGAAATACTGAATATAAAAACAGGCATATAGACTCTAAACTTATTAAAGCAAAAGCTCTTTGTTTAACTCATGCTCATTTAGACCATAGTGGTAAAATTCCGCTTCTAATAAACAGTGGTTTTAAAGGTAAAATTTATTCAACAAATGCTACAAAGGAAATAGCTTTAGAGCTTTTTAAATGTAGAAATGGTTTTGATTTAATAAAGAGAAACTGGTTTTGGTCTCTAAGTCAACAGAAAAAAGCTAAACATAAAAAAAGTTTTATTGTTGCTCATTGGAGACCAGAATGTAAAAACAAGATTAAATCCTTAAAGTATTCTAAAGATACAAGTTATTTAGATGATTTAGAAAAACAAGAATCAGCAAAGTTTTTATTATGTAAAAATTGCTGTCAGTTAGAAACTCAAGAAATAGAGGAATATTTTGTTACAGTAGAGTACGGTTTAGAAAACAGCTTATCTGAAAATTTAACTGTGAAATTTATAAATGCTGGGCATATTCCAGGATCTGCAAGTTTAATGTTCACTTTAGACAATAAAAAAGTTTTATTTTCAGGAGATCTAGGCAGTGGTGGCTACTCTAGATTCAACGGAATGTTTGAGGTTCCTGAGAGAGCAGATTTAATTTTTATGGAGGCAACTTATGGTTCTAGCATTAAAAAATCTAGTCAGCAATATGAGGTTTTTAGAAAAGATTTAATAAAAGCTGTTTCTAACAATAAAATTGTGTGGATTCCTGCTTTAGCGCTTAACAGAACGCAAAAAATTTTGTACGAATTAAAGTTAATGCAAGAAGAAGGACTACTTTCAAAAGAATTGCCAATTTATTCCATATCTCCAAGCGCAAATGCTATCACTGCTTTGTATCAAAAAGAATTGTCCAGTAGCCAAAGCCAAAAAGATTGGTTCTTAGAAAATGTTTATCAAGAAGGTTCAATTTTACCAAAAGAAGCAAAACTTCAAATGCTAAGAAATTATGACAAACAGATGATATTATTGTCATCTAGTGGGGATATGGATAGAGGTAAATCGTATCAACTTACGCCGAAAATGTTGCTAAATAGGAATGTTTTTGTAATGTTAGTAAATTATGTTAGTCCTTTAAGTAACGCAGGGCTTGCCCTTAAAGGCAAAGTTCTACACGATGGGACAAGAAGTATTGCAAGCGTAAAACAATATGATGTTTTTTCTGATCATGCAGATTTTGATATGCTGCAAAAGTGGTTGCAAAAACAAAATAAAAACACAAAAATTTATATTGTACATTCAAGTAAGCAGCACTTACGGGATGTTATAGATGCTTTGCGAAAAGTTGGTTGGCAAAATGTAGATGGTGTAAAAATAGGAGTAAGCGTAAATTAAAATGCTAAAAAAAAGATTGGATGCCAACTTAAAAAATAGCACGGTATTTACTCTGCTCTTTTTAATTTTGTCTAGTGGAATATATTTTCTTAGAGATGTTTGTTATTCTAAAGGTTATATATTAGAAAAAGCTAACTATTATTTTTTTGATGAAAATTATTTTTTTGCAGCTAGATATTTTAACAAAGCAATAAAATTAAAAACTTTAGATGTAGAGGTATATAAAGATTACGCACAGTCTTTACTTGGTTTAGAAAATTATGATTTAGCAATAAAATATTTTAAACTTACTGTTGAGCTGGATCCATTTGATTTTGAAAATTATTATGCTCTAGGCAACGTATTGTATATTAAGGCTTGTAATACAAATGATAAAAAGATTTTTTTACAAGCTTGCAATTATCTTAAAAAAGCAATTAATTTAAATCCAAATTCTGAAAAATTATATTTGCTTATAGGCTTATGCTATAGAAAATGTTCCCTTTATAAAGAAGCAAGATTATTTTATAACAAGGCTTTAGCATCACAGAAGTTTAGTAAAGCAGGTTTTTACAATCTTATTGGCAACACGTTTAGACAGGAAGGTTTAAATTTAGATGCTTTAGAGTATTATCAAAAAACAAAAGATAGTGACCCTTCTTTTTTCATTGCTTATTATAATATAGGTGAAATATATTATAATTTCAAAGATTTTAAACAGGCTTTATTTTGGTATGAAAAGTCTGTAGAAGTTAATAAAGAGTTTGTTACAAGCTACATAAAAATTGCAAACTTATACTATAACAATAGCGAGTTTGAACAATCTAAAGATTGGGCATTAGAAGCATTAAAGGTTAATCCTAATAACGCTAAGGTAAATTATATTTTGGGAATGTCGTTGATAAAGCTTAATAAAAAAGAAGAAGGTATGAAATATTTAAAGTATGCAGCAGATTACGGAGATTATGAATCTTTATCAACTTTAAAAACATTTATTTAAGTTTGGAGTAAAAGTGTTTTATAGTAAAAAATATTTGTTTTTTATAACAGTTGTTCTAATGAGCATTATTATTTATAGTTTTATTGATAGTTTTTTTTATCTTGTCAACATAAATTTTAATTTTATTTTAGGTTTTTTTTCTCTTTATATTGGTATTCTTCTCAGCTCTTTTTTAGTTTCTTTAATACTATTTATAGCATATAAATATATTTATAAATTAATTTTATTTATGCTAAAAAAAAGAAATAAAACCTTAAATTTAAAAATATTGTGGTACTGTTTCACGTATGTTACCTACATTATAGTTTTTATTGTTTTCATTAAAGTCACTCAATATTAAACTTTCTACTTTTCTTGTCATCCTAACAAATAATGCGCAAATCAGTAAAAAATAATACTAAACAATATTTATTATAATTAGTTAATACTAAAAACAATTTGAAAATAACTATTGACAAAATATAATAAAAAATATATTATATTTGGTATAAATTGGAAAATAGTGATAAACAAGAGTAAAAAATGGAAAAAATGCAAAATTCAACAAATAAACAAATTATGGATATTAAGGAAGTGTCGGAATATTTAGGTATAGGGAAGTCTAAAATATATAGTCTTATTAAAATGAAAAAAATCCCAGCTTCTAAAATTGGCAGGCAGTACAGATTTTCAAAGGAAATTGTTGACGGCTGGTTAAAAGATAAAGTTATTACAAAAAAAGATAATGCTGCTACGCAAAATATAGGTTCTGTTAAGTCTGGTGAAGAAAAATAAAAAAAATTTGTAACTACAGGAGGTGTACAGTGGCTGAAAAAGTGGAAAAAGTTGGTATAAAAAGAGAGGCTGGTTATCTTTATTTTATTGACAAAAATGGTGATGTTTCCAGAGCTTTAATGGCGAGAGGTGGTAAAAAAGGCGGAAAACCTTCAAAAGTAGAAAAAATTGGTTTAAAGAAAGAGTCAGGCTATCTTTACTTTATTGATAAAAATGGCGACATTTCTAGATCAGTAATGAGTAGAGGTGGAAAAAAGAAGTCCAAGAAAAAAGCTACAAAGAAAGTAGTAAAAAAAGCAGTCAAGAAAGTAGCTAAAAAGCCTGCAAAAAAGATGATAAAAAAAGTAGTAAAAAAAATGGTTAAAAAAGTAGCTAAGAAAAGTAAAAAGAAATAGGTTTAGTAAGTTAAAAAGGCTTTAGTAGTTTTAAGTTCTGCTGCTAGGGCCTTTTTCCTTTTGTTATTTAATAATATTTTTGTTACAATACAGAATTAATATTCCCTGTGAGACAATTTGTCCTTGCAAGGTTTTTTGGGTTTATATATGCAAAATTTTTCAGTTATAATACTTGCTGCAGGTTTAGGTACAAGAATGAAATCTTCTTTGCCTAAAGTTATGCACGAGTTGTCTGGAAAACCTTTAGTTAGGTGGGTTATAGATGCAGTATCTCCTTTAAAACCAGATAAGATAGTTGTAGTTGTTGGATATGGCAGAAAAGTGGTTGAAGAAAATTTATCTGGAAGTAATGTAAAATTTGTTTATCAAGGCAAACAGCTTGGCACTGCTCATGCTGTAGCTCAGGCAAAAGAAGTTTTAAAAGATTATAATGGTGATATTGTAGTTATAAATGGAGATGTTCCTTTAATAAAAACAGATACAATATCAAATCTAATAAAAAGCAATAAAGATAATGGTTCTTCTGTCACAGTTTTATCAACAGAAGTTAAAGACCCATTTGGTTATGGAAGAATTATAAGAAAAAATGGCTTTTTAGAGAAAATAATTGAAGAAAAAGACGCAAGTTTAGTTGAAAAACAGATAAAAGAAGTGAATTCTGGTATATATTGTTTTGATAAAAATCTATGGAAAGCTCTTTTAAAGGTTAAGCTAAATAATGTAAAGAAAGAGTACTACATAACAGACACAATTGCAATATTAAAAAACTCAAATAGCAAAGCATCTATAGTTTGTGTAAAAAATGAATTTGAGGTCAAAGGGATAAATAGCAGGGTAGACCTTTCTCAGATGGAAACTATTTTACAAGAACAAAAAATAAAAAGTTTGCTAAATAGTGGTGTAAGTATAATTAATACAAAAAATGTTTATGTATCTTACGATGCTTCAATAGGGACTGACACTATTATATATCCTGGAACTTTTATTGATACTGGCGTTACTATTGGCAAGAGCTGTGTTTTAAAAGGTTCAAATTATATAATAGACTCAAAAATTGGCGATGAAAGTATAATATCTTACTCTTATGTAAATGGTGCGAATATAGGCAAAAAAGTAAAGATAGGGCCATTTGCTCATATAAGGCCAGGTTCTATTTTAAAAGAAAATGTTAAAATTGGAAATTTTTCAGAGACTAAAAAATCTTTAATAGAAAAGAACTCAAAAGTTAGTCATCTTTCTTATATAGGAGATGCTCAAATTGGGACTAATGTTAACATAGGAGCTGGCACGATAACTTGTAATTATGACGGAAAACATAAACATCAAACAATAATAGAGAAAAATGTTTTTGTTGGTTCTAATACAAATATTGTAGCGCCTGTAAAAATAGGAAAAGGTTCATTAATTGCTGCTGGTTCTACTATAACCCACGATGTTCCAAAAGAAAAACTTGCAATAGCCAGAGCTAGACAAGAATTAAAACATAGAATAAAAAAGTAAATTTATAGTTGGAGTTATATATATTAGCTAATATATAAGGGTACAAGAGGCAATATGAAACTAAAAATTATTTCAGGTAATGCTAATATAGAGCTTGCAAAACAAATTACGCAGCATTTAGGCATATCTTTAAGCGAAGCAAAAGTCGGCAGGTTTAGTGATGGAGAAGTGCAAGTAAAAATAGTTGATAATATTAGAGGAGCAGACTGCTATGTAATTCAACCTACCAGCACTCCAGTAAATGAAAATTTAATGGAACTTTTAATTATTGCAGATGCTTTAAAAAGAGCTTCAGCTAGAAAAATTATTGCTGTGATACCATATTATGGATATGCAAGACAAGATAGGAAGTCAGAGCCAAGAGTACCAATTAGTGCAAGATTAGTTGCAAATTTACTTGCAACTGCAGGTATTACAAGAGTTCTAACTATGGACTTACATGCCGGGCAAATACAAGGGTTTTTTGATATACCTGTAGATCATCTTTATGGTATACCAGTAATTTTAAAATATTTTAAAGAGAAAAAATTAAATGATATTGTTATAGTTTCTCCTGATACTGGTGGTGTAGAAAGAGCAAGAGCTTTTGCAAAACATTTTAATGCTGAGCTTGCGATTGTAGATAAAAGAAGACCTTGTCCAAATGAGGCCGCTGTTATGAATATTATTGGTGGAGTGAAAGACAAAACATGTATAATTTTAGATGATATGATAGATACGGCAGGTACTCTAACAAAAGTTGCAGATGCAATAAAAGAAAAAGGTGCAGCTAGAATTTTTGCTGCAGCTTCTCACGGAGTTCTTTCAGGACAAGCTAAGCAAAGAATTCAGAAATCTCTAATAGAAGAAGTTGTTATAACAGACTCTATACCTCTTTCAAATGATGGACCTACAGAAAAAATTGTTGTTTTAGGCATAGCATCCATTTTAGCAGAAGCCATAAAGAGAATATCAAATAATGAATCTATAAGCGCATTATTCATATAAGCGTAAAAATAATATATTTGTATATATACATATACAACGGAGGATTTAAATGAAGGAAGTTATTTTAGATGTGCAGACAAGAGAGCTGGGAGCAAAAAGTAAATTGTCTGCTTTAAGAAAAGAAGAAAAAATACCAGCTGTATTTTATGGGAAAAACGTAAAGTCAGAACCTATAGCAGTTGACTCAAAAAAATTTATGTCTATAATAGCAGAAAATGGTGCAAACGTAATTATTGACTTAAACTTTAAATACGGGAAAAAATCTGTTATTATAAAATCTTTACAAAGAGATATTTTAACGCAAAATCCGATACATATAGATTTTCAAGCAATTTCCTTAGAGGATAAAGTTGAAGTTTTAGTTCCTATACATATTGATGGAGTTGCAGATGGTGTTAAAAATTTTGGTGGCTTGATGGAGTTTATTGTTAGAGAAGTTAAGGTTAAAGCTCTTCCAAAAAATATCCCTCAGACAATTGCAGTTGATGTAAGTTCTCTTGGATTAGGGCAAGGTATAACAATTGCAGATTTGCCAAAGCTTGATGGAGTAGAGTATATTCAAGACCCAAGTACTTTAATAGTCAATGTTATAACTGTTGCTGCTGAAGAAGAAAAACCTAAAGAAGAAACTGCAGAAAGCGCTCAGCCAGAAGTAATAAGTAAAGGCAAGAAAGACAAAGAAGAAGGTGCTGAAGCTGTTCCTGCTGCAAGTGGGGCAAAGAGATAAACAGTTAAAAGCTTTAATAATATGTCCGGGGCGGGGACATGCCTATGAGTATGGATATTAAACTTTTTATAGGGCTTGGCAATCCGGGACATCACTATATAAATACTCGCCATAATTTAGGATTTATAGTTTTAGATGAAATAGCTAAAAACTTGCATTTACAATTTAAATCTTGGGATAATATAGCAGATATTTGTTTTTATGATACTTCTGATAGAAAAAAATGGTTTTTAAAGCCAACTACCTTTATGAATCTTTCTGGCTCTGCTATAATGTCTTTTGCAAAATACTATAAAATTAAACCTGAAGAAATTTTTGTTTTTTATGACGATTTTTCAATTGTTTTAGGAGAATATAGAGTAAGAATGTCAGGCTCTTCTGGTGGGCATAATGGTATAAAGTCCATTATAGAGTATTTAAGTTCAGAAAAGTTTCCTAGAATGAAGTTGGGTATAGGGCCATTGCCAGAAAATAATGACGTTTCTAACTTTGTTTTATCTAAATTTTTAAAAGAAGATAAAGAGAAAATAAATTTAATAAAGAAAGATGCAATGTTATTTGTTGAAGAAACTCTTAAGGCAGGAATAGATAGAGCAATATCAATACTAGCAAATAAAAAAAATATACAAGATGAGTAGATACTGTAAAAATTAGACAAGAAGAAGAAAAAATCTAATATCAAAGAAGGAAAAAGTATGAACATAAAAAAGGCAATAAGTAGTTTTATTTTTGTTTTTTTGTTTTCAAATAATGTTATTGCAGCAGCAGGGACAACAGTGTTCCCTTTTTTAAAATTGGCCAAAAACGCAACGCAAGCAGCTTTAGGAAATATAACAACATTTGACAGAAATCATTCATTTACAAACCCTGCAGTTTTAGGATTCATAGGACATTATAATATCCAAGCCTCAAAGGTAATTCACTTTCAAAACACAGGATATAATTCTTTTAATTTTGCAATGCCTTATAAAAAACTAGGGTTTAATGTGTCATATTTTGGACTTGATTATGGAAAGATAGAGTCTTATATAGAAGATAGTAGCGGCAATTATTTTGAAAATGGAACATTTGGAGCAGCAGACTCTTGTGTGCAGACAGGAGTGGGATATCGTATAAGAGAAAATATATCTTTAGGAGCAGATATTAAATATATATTTACAAATATTGACAGTGTTAAAACAAATGGACTTGCTTTTGACATAGCAGCATTTTTAGCATTAAGCGATAAGTCGTCTGTGGCGTTGGGTCTTGAGAATTTAGGTCCGAAAGTAGATAGATACATGCTTCCTTCAAATGCATATTTGTCGTATGCAAATAAAATTATTGAGCCTTGTAAGGTAGGACTTGAACTAAAGTCTTTTTTTGATAATACAATGTGGCTCAAAAGTGGTTTAGAAGTTGGAGTTGGTGAAAATTTTACTTTAAGGGGCGGTTATAACTGGGCATTGACCAACAGCAACTCTTCGTTAGGTAGTTGGTATCAAAGAAACTTGTCTTTGGGATTTGGTTTAAAGATAAATATTGTTTATATAGATTATGCGTGGCTGCCATATGGAGATTTAGGAAATTCTAACATAATTTCATTAAAGGTGGTATTTTAAATGAAAAACAAATTGTTTGGAAAAACTATTAATGTAATGTTAATTTTAATTTTCTTTGTTAGTTTTTCTCTTGCTGGGTACATACCTCTAACTTATGTATTGGAAATGAAAGTTAAAGAATTGCAATCTAAAAAAACAGATCCGCCAGAAACAATACACATTACTCTTTATGCAACAGATGAAGATGCCAGTAAAATAGATTTAAGTTTTTTTGTTAAACATAATTATAGAGTATAATAAATGGGTGTATTCGAAAGCAATGACAGCGCATGTCCCTCTTAATTTGATTGAAGAAATGAGAGAAGTTGGACCGGTGTGGATTATGTAGATCTACCTAATTTTGCTATACCATCGTTGACAAGAGAATAGTTTTAATTCATTATAGTTTTTCACGAAGTTTTTTTATAGGTAAAAATTTACTTTTAATTCTATAATTTTATTAGAGGCAAGTTTAAATGAAATGTAAATTATTTAATAAAAGCGTTGCTGTGATATTATTTCTGATGTTTTTTGTTAGTTTTTCTTTTGCGACGATCCCTATCACTCCTGCATTGGAAATGGAAGTTAAAAAGCTGCAATCTGAATCATGGCCGGGTAGTATCCAATTAGCCATTTATCTCCGTTCGATAGAAGGAGACACCAGTAAAATAGATTTAAATTTTTTTATTAAACATAACATAAAATACAATCAATCTCCACATTTTATAACAGCGAATGTTCCTCTTAATTTGATTGAAGAAATGAGGAAGGTTGTGGCCGGTATGGATTTGGTAGGTCTTGCTATGCCCATGTGTTATGGTTTGGAAATGAAAGTTGAAGAATTGAAATCTAAAAAAGTAGATCCTTCAGAGACAATAGAAATTAGTTTTTATCCAGTAGATCGAGATTATAGTAAAATAGATTTAAATTTTTTTATTGAACATAATATAAAATATATGCGATCTGATCTTTCGATGGTAGCGCATGTTCCTCTTAATTTGATTGCAGAAATGAGATCTGTTGTGACTGGTGTAGATTATATAGATCTTCCTAATTTAGCAGTACCATTAGAAGTTATTTCGGAAGGTAGAGACGCAATAGATGCCACTACATTTCTTATAAACGGTATTGATGGCAGAAATGTAAAGCTTGCTGTTATTGACACTGGTTTTAAAAATTTTGATGTTTTGCAAAAGCAAGGCGAACTTCCGCAAAAACTTATAGCCAAAGACTTTGTTGGGAAAAATATTACTACAGTTACAGATTTAGACCCTAAACTAGAAACAGAACCGCACGGTTCAGGATGCGCGGAAATAATTTCAGATATTGCTCCTGGTGTGGATATATATTTATTGAAAGTTAGAAATAGTGACGAGTTAAGATATGCTTGTGAATATTGTGTAAACAATAACATAAATATTGCAAGTTGTTCTATTGGTTTTGATGGTGAATGTTTTATGGATGGTAAAGGGTCTACAAGTCAAGCAATTGATGGATTTACGTTTGCCAATAATATTTTATTTATTGTGGCAGCAGGCAATGGGGCTCACAAGTCTTGGTTTGGCAAGTATAATGATTCCCCTACCTCGCCAGGATTTATGAGATTTGCAAACGGTACTGAATTTTTAGATATTCAAATTAGTGCAACTGCCACTATTAACCTTATATGGAATGATTTTGTCCGTAAAACTACAAAATATGATTTGTGGCTTTATGAAAATGACGGGACGACCTTTATATCCTCAACTAGTTATGCCCGTATTGGCCAACCTAAAGTAGATATTAAAAATACAACAGGGCGTACTTTATATAAATTGAAAATTCAAAAAACAGGAGTAGATTCTGATCCTAGCAGAGAATTGAGAATATATGTTTCAAATGATGAGACGACTGTAAATACTTGCGTAAATCCAGTAGACATAAATCCAGAATCTAGTATTACTTCTCCTGCAGATTCTGAAATGGCGCTCACTGTTGGCGCTGTAGATGTTTTTAAGTATGCTTCTGCTTCTGGAAGCATAGAAAATTATAGTGCTAGAGGTCCTCGTAGAAATTCAACAGTTGATAATACAAAGCCAGATTTAGTTGCCCCTACAGGTGTTACAACAATATCTTACGGAGCTAAAGGGTTCCACGGTACATCTGCTTCTGCGCCTCACGTAGCTGCTGTTGCAGCTCTTCTCTTGAATTTAGATCCTACACTTTCAACAAGTACTGCAAGCGGAATGTTTAAAAAGAAAGTTTTAGAAAATGTGCAGGCTATATCTTCGCCAGGTTCTCCAAACAATACTTATGGATATGGTAGGCTTATGTTAAACAATAAAATTATTCCTTTTAATGAGATTGGAGAATTCATATGTTACCCAAACCCTGTTAGCTTAAGTGAAAAAGGTTATATTAAAATAACAAACTTCCCTTTTAACACATCTTTAATAGATGTTACAGTTTATACTGTCACAGGGGAATTTGTAAAATCTTTTAGTTCAGAAGATTTAATACACGATACAAATTTAAATAAAAGAATGATTAAATGGAACTTAAAAAACCAAAGTGGAGATTTAATTGCCCCAGGTGTGTATTTTGTAAGTATAAAAACATTTCTAGGCCACAACCAAGTTAAAAAAATTGCTATTTCAAGATAAATCAAAGTACTAGATCAATACAATCATAAGCAAATCTAGTTACAACACAGTTAAAGAGAGTCCTAAAGAATGCTTTCTCTAATTTACTCTGCGGCACTTAATGGGATAGATGCAAACATAGTTGAAGTAGAAACTTATATTTCCTCAGGAATGCCAGTCTTTTCTATCGTTGGTTTGCCTGATGTTGCTGTTAAAGAGTCTCGCGATAGAGTTATTGCAGCTATAAAAAATTCAAAATTTGAATTCCCTTCAAAAAAAATTACTGTCAATTTGGCGCCAGCTGATATAAAAAAAGAAGGTGGCATTTTTGATTTGCCAATAGCTTTGTGCATACTATCAGCTGTTGGGAAAATAAAAAAAGAAAATCTTAAGAAATTTTGTGCAATTGGGGAATTATCTCTTGAGGGCAAAATAAGAAAAGTTAAAGGTGTATTACCTATTTCTTTAGCTTTACCAAAAAACAATATAAAAGATTTTATAGTCCCTTTTGAAAACAGGCAAGAAGCTTCCGTAGCAGGTACGGTAAATGTTTTTCCTTTTGAAATATTATCAGAAATTGTCAAATTTATTAACGGTGAAATGGTTGTTGGGCCGTATAAATACAATGAAAATGAAATTTTTAATAATTCGTCAAATAATGAATATGATTTTTCAGATGTTAAAGGGCAGAAAAGCGCCATACGAGCTGCAGAGATTGCAGCTTCAGGCGGACACAATTTGTTAATGTCTGGCCCGCCAGGGTCAGGAAAAACCATGATAGCAAAACGTATTGCAAGTATACTTCCTCCTATGACTTTTGATGAGTCTATAGAAACTACAAAGATATGGTCTGTCGTAGGCAATAACTTTTGTGAAGGGCTTATCAAAAACCGCATGTTTAGAAGTCCGCACCATACTGCTTCTTCAATTGCTTTAGCAGGAGGAGGAGCTTACCCTAAGCCAGGCGAAGTAAGTCTTGCTCATAACGGTGTTTTGTTTTTAGATGAATTTGCAGAATTTAGAAGAGACTCTTTAGAAATTTTAAGACAGCCTCTAGAAGATAAAAAAATAACAATTTCTAGAGCAAAAGAGAGCTTTACATTTCCAGCTTCATTTATGCTTGTTGCTGCTATGAACCCTTGCCCTTGTGGTAATTTAGGGCACAGAGAAAAAGATTGTATTTGTACACCCACTCAGATAAACAAGTATAAAAATAAAATTTCTGGGCCTTTAATGGATAGGATAGATATTCACGTTGAAGTTTTGGCGTTAAAACTATCAGAGCTTACAGACTTAGAAACTATTTCAGAAGGTTCTGCAAGCATTAGGGAAAGAGTGGTAAGGGCAAGGCAATTGCAAACTGATAGATTTTATAAGAGCAAAATACATGCAAATGCTCAAATGCAGTCAAAAGAAATAAAAAGGTACTGTGTTTTAGATAAAGACGCTTACGCGATATTAAAGATGGCTATAGAAAAATTAATGCTCTCAGCTAGATCGTATGACAAAATTGTAAAAGTTGCGCGCACCATTGCAGATTTAGATGGTATGCAAAATATTGGGTCGTCTCATATAGCAGAAGCTGTAAAGTATAGGTTTTCTGATAGAAACTTTTAAATTTTTTCTATATCCTATAAACCTGACTTTTTCATTTTGGTGACCACTTTTTTCTTTTTTTGCCTAAAGTGAAAAAGTCAGGTTTTAGACATTGCAAAATAAAATGGCAATTTGTATTTGATAAATAAAGATAAACTAATAAATTAAGATTACATTAATTCTTCTTTAATTTTCTTTTCAACTTCTAATGCAAATTGAAAATATTCTCTAACTTCTTCTTCGGTAGGAGGGTTGTAATTATCTGGATAGCGAATTTTTCTAAATTTGCTATAAATTTTTATTATCATTTCTTCGGAAAAAGCAAAATCTTTAATTTTTTTAATTTCTTTAAAAAGATGAATTAAGTCATGAGTTTTTTCGAGCTCCCAGGAGTGCTCGATTAAAAAAGCTTTGAAATATTTTTCAATTGCTTGCTGACAATAAAAAGTAGCAGACCCTGTTATTATCACATCAGCTTTTAGTAATTCTCTGACAGTAGCCATATCATCTTTGGCAACAGTTAACCAATCTTTAATGATATTTTTCATATATTGTCTCACCTGTTTTTTCTATTTCGTATATAAAAAAGCTATCTCTATTTTTAAGATAATTGTATTCTGCTCTTGAATAAATTTGGATATCCATCCCTTTTTTGTAATATATATCATAAATTAGTTTTATTATTTTGCAATCGCGGGTAGAGTTTTCTTCTCCACGAGTCAAAATTTCATTATCCAGTATCACCATCAAGTCAATATCACTGTCAGGTTTAGCAGTACCTTTAGCATGGGACCCAAACAAGATAATCTTGTAAGGGTCTGCTGCTTTTAATCTTTCTACTACTTTATTTAAGTAATCATTAATTTTCTTGTTTCTTTTATTCATTTTTTTTATCCTTATTAAAACTGAATAACAATAATATAGCTACTTTTTTAATAACAAATGTCAAATAATTGTAATATATTTGTCATTTGAAAATCAAAGAACAATTTTAACATTGTATTTTTTGTGTAGTATTTGTTTTGCATAGCTATAATTATAACGTCGTATTGGAATTTGAGGATTTCGTATAAGGTCGAGTTGTTCTTTATCATTTTGATTTTGGAATGAACACTATAAGCACGACAAACGCATGAAAGCTATGATAAAATCTTATTGTCGTCGTGGCCATTTCCTCTCTTCTTAGTGGAGAAAGTAGGGTGGTGGGTTAACTTTCGTCGGTAAATATTTTCATGCGTTTTGCCTGACACTATAAGGTGCAAATCTTGCAAGAAATGCTTAAGAAATTGTATACTTTACAGGTCTCTTTATTTATTTTGTTATTTTAATAGATTATGAAACAATATTTGAAAGAATTTGATGAATTAGTTAATATTTTTACTAAATTGCGCTCAAAGAACGGGTGTGTGTGGGATAAAGAACAAACACACGAATCTTTAATAAAACATTTATTTTCTGAAACTAGAGAAGTGAAAAAAGCTATAGAAAATAAAGATATGCAAAACTTAGAAGAAGAGCTTGGTGATATTTTACTACAAGTTGTATTTCATGCCAAGATAGCAAAAGAAAACAAAGATTTTGATATTGTCAGTGTAATAAAAAAGTTAAATAAAAAACTTATAAGAAGGCATCCTCATGTTTTTGGTAATTGTAAAGCCAAAACAGTAAAAGATGTAGAAGCAATATGGAAAAATATTAAAGTTAAAGAAAAGGTTTTAAAAAAATAAATTGTATTTATTATAAAAACATAGCAATAAAAAAACAAATTAGGAGTTATTTATTATGTTAAGTAAAGTTTTTGCGTGGAGAAAAATTGTGACAGTGCTTAGCGTGTTGTTTACAATCGTAAGTAAAGCTTTAGCCAGTGAAGCAAACTTAATCATTCCAGATTTATCTTCTGTAAGTTTTTTTGGGAATTTGATAGATGGGAAATCTCTTTTGATGTTTGGCTTTATTATTTGTATTTTTGGAGTGTTTTTCGGAATTTATCATTTCTTGAATATAAAAAATCTTCCAGTTCACAAATCTATGCAGGCCATTTCAGAACTTATATACGAAACTTGTAAAACTTATCTTATAACACAAGGTAAGTTTATTGTTATTTTAGAAGTTTTGCTTGCAGTTATTATAGTTGTATATTTTGGCATTTTGGAACATTTCTCAGCAGTTAAAGTCGTAACAATTGTTTTGTGCAGCATTGTTGGCATTCTTGGAAGTTATACTGTAGCTTGGTTTGGTATGAGGATTAATACTTTTGCAAATTCTAGAACCGCTTTTGCAAGTTTAAACGGCAAACCTTTTCCTCTTTATGCAATACCTCTTCGTGCAGGTATGAGTATTGGTATGCTTTTGATCAGTATTGAACTTTTAATAATGCTTATCATTTTGCTTTTTATCCCTTCAGATTTTGCAGGTCCTTGCTTTATAGGTTTTGCAGTTGGAGAATCTTTAGGGGCGTCAGTTTTAAGAATTGCAGGTGGAATTTTTACAAAAATTGCAGACATCGGCTCAGATTTAATGAAAATTGTTTTCAATATCAAAGAAGATGACGCAAGAAACCCAGGAGTTATTGCAGATTGTACAGGAGATAATGCCGGAGACTCTGTAGGTCCTACTGCAGATGGGTTTGAAACTTACGGTGTTACAGGAGTAGCTCTTGTAACTTTTATAGTGCTTGCAGTAAATGACCCTGTTTTACAAGTAAAGCTTTTAGTATGGGTTTTTGTTATGCGTTTAATAATGCTTATTTCCAGTGCCCTTTCCTATGGTATTAACGCTTCCTTTTCAAAAATTAAATATTTAGTTGCGGATAAAATGAATTTTGAATCTCCTCTAACTTCTTTGGTATGGATAACTTCATTAGTTTCTATAACTTTAACATTTGTTGTTTCTAATCTTGTTATTGGTGATTTGGGCGACGGTTCACTTTGGTGGAAACTTTCTCTTATAATTAGTTGTGGAACAATAGCGGGCGCAATAATACCAGAGGTTGTAAAAATTTTTACGTCTGTTAAAAGTTCTTTTGTACAAAATGTAGTAAATTCTTCAAAACATGGTGGCTCTTCTCTTAATATTTTGGCAGGTCTTACAGCAGGGAATTTTAGTGCTTATTGGATGGGAATAGCGATTATTATTCTTATGGTTATAGCCTATTTGATAAGTTCTTTAGGAATTGGCGATATAATGATTGCCCCTGCAGTATTTGCTTTTGGGCTTGTTGCTTTTGGTTTTTTGGGTATGGGGCCTGTTACGATTGCTGTTGATTCTTATGGACCAGTTACAGATAACGCTCAATCGGTATATGAGCTTTCATTAGTAGAAAATATACCTAATATAAGTCAAGAAATAGAGAAAGGTTTTGGTTTTAAACCAACTTTTGAAAAATCTAAGTTATTGCTTGAAGAAAATGACGGTGCAGGAAACACATTTAAAGCTACAGCCAAGCCTGTTCTTATAGGTACAGCTGTGGTTGGTGCTACAACGATGATCTTTTCTACAATTGTTATGCTTACAGATAAACTTACTACAGGTTTAGAATATTTATCTTTAATACATGCGCCATTTTTACTAGGTTTAATTGCAGGTGGGGCAATAATTTACTGGTTTACAGGTGCGTCAAATCATGCTGTAACAAGTGGAGCGTATAAAGCTGTGGAATTTATTAAAAACAATATTAAACTTGATGGCAGCTCTGAGAAAGCTTCTACAGAAGATTCTAAAAAAGTTGTAGAGATTTGTACAAAGTATGCTCAAAAAGGTATGATAAATTTATTTATGGTTGTTTTCTTTACAACTTTAGCATTTGCTTTTATTGAACCTTACTTTTTTATAGGTTATCTCATTTCTATAGCTTTGTTTGGGCTTTTCCAAGCAATATTTATGGCTAATGCAGGCGGAGCTTGGGACAATGCGAAAAAGTATGTTGAAGTTGATTTGCGTGAAAAAGGGACAGATCTTCATAAAGCCACTGTTGTGGGCGACACAGTCGGTGATCCATTCAAAGATACTTCATCTGTAGCCATGAACCCTATTATTAAGTTTACAACGCTTTTTGGACTTTTAGCTTTAGAACTTGCAATGGTTCTAAATAAAGAAGGTTCTTTAAGTGTTATTCTTGCGGGATTGTTTTTTATAATTTCTATTGTTTTTGTAGTGAAATCTTTTACTGATATGAAAACAAAAGACGATCACATAAAGTAATATAATAAGGAATAAAGTTAAAATTATATTTGAGGTGGCGAATATCTATTTTGTTTCGTCACCTCATTTTAATGTAAAAAAATGAAATTTATAAGAAATATTTTTGCGATTTTATTAGCTCCCATGATAGGAGCAATAGGTTATACTTTTTTTAAAAATTTTCTTACATTTGCAGCAAATTCAGGGAATAAATTTGTTGTGTTTTGGATAGGAATTTTAATTTATATTATATTTCAAATTGTATTTTACAAACCAATGCGTTTATATGTTTTTGGACACGAACTTTCCCATGCGATTGCTGGTATTTTAAGCGGAGCTAAGATAAAAAAGTTTAATGTTGGCAAAGACAGCGGGAATGTAGTCTTAAATAAAGATAACTTATGTATAACTTTAGCTCCTTACATTTTTCCTATATATACAATTATCATAATATTTGTTTATTTTTTATGTGGCTGTTTTTTTGATATTAAACCGTTTTATAACTATTTTCTTTTTTTTATAGGTATATCTATAGCTTTTCATATAGCACTTACAGTATATGTACTTACAATAGAACAATCAGATTTAAAAGTTTATGGAGCTTTTTTTTCTTATGTTATAATTCTTTTTGTTAATTTTATAGTTTTTACTATTATTTTAGCGATAGTATTTTTAAATGAAATAAGTATAAAGGATATTTTTATAGAATATTTTGAAAATATAATTTCTATATATAAATTTATTTATTATGGAGCGTTAAATATATGGGTCTCATTCCAAAAGACGAAATAAAAAGAAAATTTGTACATTTGATGTGTCTTATATATATATTAGGGTACTGGTATTTGCCTAAAAGTATTGTTATTTTGGGTTTGAGTGTAGCTATACTTATAGTAATATGTTTGGAATTTTTAAGGTTTAAAATACAAAAGTTTAATAATTTTTTTAAAGATAATTTTAAAGGTTTTTATAGACAGCAGGAAGCAGATAAGATGAGCGGATTGGTTTGGACACTTTTAGGAGGGCTTCTTACTATATTGATGTTTTCCAATAAATATATAGTTTTAACAAGTTTTTTATATATGGTTTTTGCAGATACAGCAGCAGCGTTAATAGGTAGAGCTTTTGGTAAACATAAAATATTATTTGGGAAAAGTTTAGAAGGTAGTACTGCTTGTTTTATAGTGTGCCTTATAATAGGCTTATTTATGTTTAATTTTAAATTTGCACTTTTAGGTGCTGTTGTAGCCACATTTGTAGAAGCTGTACCTTGGAAATTAAATGATAATTTTTGGATGCAAATAATCAATGCAGGCGCATTAACTTTATTGTCTACTCTTATGGTGTGGTCAAAATGAAAAAAATATTATTGGCATTGTTTTTTTGTTTATTTAACTTATCTATTATACAAGGCAGAACTTTTTATGCTAACGGTAATAAGTTAGAAAAAAAGGTTGCATTAACTTTTGATGATGGCCCTGGCAAAGCCACAAAAAAGATATTAGAAATTTTAAAAGAAAAAGAAGTTAAAGCTACGTTTTTTATGTTAGGTGTGAGTGTAGTAGATAATCCTGCTTTAGCAAAAATGGTTTTAGATGCAGGACATGAGATTGCTAACCACACTTATGGACATATAAATTTTTATTCCTATAAAAATGAAGATAAAAATTTAAAAATGGAACGAGAAATTTTAAAAGCAGAATCTGTAATAAAAAACATTTTAGGCATAAAAACTTTTCTTGTGAGATTCGCTCACGGATATGCCAAGCAAGATTCTATCCAAGTGGCAAGTAAATGGGGGTACTATGTAATTAACTGGAGTTTTGGTACAGATTGGCAAAGTATGCCTGCAAACGAAATGTATTTAAAATATAAAAATGCTATCTCAAATGGAGCAATATTTTTAATGCACGATTTATCTAAAAATGAAAAAGTAATATCTTTTTTAGGAGACTTTATAGATGATATTAAAAATAAAGGATATGAGATAGTTACAGTAACTCAATTGCTTGATATAAAAATTTGAATGTAGAACAAAAATGGAGGTTTAAAATGGCAAACATTTTAATTTTATCAGTAGAGCAAAGAGAAGCTTACGCTATAAAAATTCAAGAAATTTTAACAAATTCAGGATGTGCAATAAAAACAAGGCTTGGCATACATGACAGTTCCTCTCAAGTCTGTTCTCAAAAAGGACTTATCATTTTAGAACTTATCTCAGAAAAGTCAGACATTGACAATCTAGTTCTACAACTACAAAAAATAGACGGCGTAAAAGTAAAACTTGTAACCATATAGTTTTATAAAACAAAATAAAAGTAGTTTTACCTTATACTATCCATCCATTTGTTTTATTTTATCTACTACTTTGGAGAAAAGGTCAGGGTCTCCTGACTTGACCGATTTGGTGCCCAACCGTTAATTCAATAGCTTAGACCTATTGCCAAAAAAGTTCAAAATTATAAACCGCCGTTTTACCTGTTTTAAATATTTAAATAGGGTGTCATTTAAGTAACACTATTCTAAACTTAAAGGTATTTCGTATAGATGTAGTTTATTAAATAATCTTATTTTTTCATTGAAGTTTTTAATGTCAGATAAATCTTTACTTGTCACCAAAACATGCCTTTCGTGCATTTGGCTTTTTTCTATCACTTCTATCCCATTTATATCTTGTCCTTTCAATTCATAATCTGTAAATAAAAATACTTTACTCTTATCTTCTATTGAATTTAAAAAATTTATAGCTTCTAACCCTTCTGTAAAATATTTAACATTTATGTTGTTTTCATACTCTTTTAAGCGGACCTTCCATACCTCATGTATCAATACCTCATCATCTAATATTACTACTGTATCCCCTTTCTTTAACTCTATCTTTTTTGCAAACCATTTTGGTGCGTCTGATTTATTAAATCTTAACATAAACTCTGTACCTCTTCCTTTAGTAGAAATTACTTCCATTTTTCCATTCATCTCTTTTATTGTAGTTATTATTTGTTCCATTCCTATTCCATGCCCTTTCTCCCTTGTGCTTCCCACTGCTTCTCCATTGTTTAACTTTTCTACCATCTCTTTGGGCATTCCATTGCCATTGTCTTTTACTCTTATTTCTACTTCTTCTCCCTTGACTTCATATGACACATCTATAATACCTTCCTTATCTTCTATAGCTTCTAGCGCATTATTTAATAAGTTTGACATCATTCTAGAAAAATTTGAAGAATTTCCTTTTATAAACACAAATTTATTACTTTCATCAGGATAAAAATTAATCCTTAGGCTTTTATCTTGGTACTCATAACGCTTACTTTCTATAGACTCGTTCATCCTTAAATCTACCGCTATATAATTGTTATTATAGCTTATTTTTTCTTCTTTTCTATACTTCTTTATCAAACTATCTGAAATATCGTGTATACTTTTTATTGCTAGTTGAAACATATGTTTTTCTTTTTCGTCTAATTTTTTTAAAGATATAAACTGTACTACCTCTAATGCTTGTAAAGGTGAACCTATATCATGCGCTACCTTTCTTGCTAGTTCATACAACTCTTTTTGCTTCTCTAGCTCTTCTACTCTTTTTCGATCTGTTATGTCTAGAGAGACTCCGAGTAAACCAATAATTTTTCCCTGAATGTCAAAAAGAGGAACTTTTGTAGATAAACAATTAGCGGTGTCTTTTTCAATCCAGGCTGGTTCTTCTCCTTCATAAGCCCTGCCTGTTGACATAACAAGCTCATTAATTTTATTCAGTTGAAGAGCAGTATCGTAATCATGAAAATCAAAATTATTTTTTCCTATAACTTCATGTGTGGATTTCAAGCCAAAATCTTTTGCTTGCTCTAGGTTGCAACCAAGATACACATTATCACGATTTAACCAATAAATATGACACGGTAATTTTTCAATAATGTGTTGCAATATTGTTTTTTCCATAGGCTCAAAACCTAAATGGGGGGGGGGCTGAATATGAAATCTTTTCCAAGTTGGTTTTTCCACAATATATTTATTTTTAAGAGCATAAGAGTAACCAGCGTAACGATGATTTACATTATAGTACATCAAAAAATCCGCTTCGTTTTTAAAAGTAAATTCTTTACTGCGAGGAGATAGCCATTTTACAGCCTTATTGAGATTTGAGAAGCTATGAAACATTTCTTTTATTATTGGATTATCGTTGCCTACATGTACTAAATATATATTTTTGTTCAAATGTACCAAGGGTAAGCTAAATATCCAAGAAATTTCTTCTAAAATGTATTGCTCCCCATTTTTTAAACTTTTTCCATGTCTATCAGCATAAGAACTAACAGTTTTTGAGAAAGCATCAAAAAAATTTTTATCGCTTTTTAATTTTTCAACTATTAATTGTTTACATTGCTCATAATAAGGGTTTTCTTTTTCAGAAATACAATCTTTCCAATCTTTAGACATAAAGTTTTGTAGATCTCGCTGGCATCTTTGCATCCAAATGTTTTGTTCTTCGTATCCTTTGTTTATTGCTTGTTCAAGCTCTTGTTTAGATATTTCATCAAAATTTTTAGTCATATAATTCCAACGATTTAAGTGCCCAGTTTGTACTTCATATTTCTCACAAGTTTCTAAATTAAAATCTTTATGTACTAGATCAATTGTGGCCTGTATTATTTCTTTTTCATCAAGGTGATTATTATGACTATTCCAAAAATATATAACAGCATTTTCAATAGGCTTTTCTGGGGCAAAATTACGCCACGTGGCTACAAAAGATTTAATTTCATTTTTAGTATTTAAACTTTCCATATTATGTACCTCTTTAAATATTTTATGAGTAAAGTCTTCAATTTTTGCAAGAAACGATTAAGGCAGAGGGAGCAACCTTTGAGTAGGATCCAGTCAATTAGTCTAGGCGCTGTAATGTAAGTAATATTGCTTATAGATCTGTTTTTATATCTATTTTTAGACAAATACTTATCTAAATCTTTATAGAATATAATTTTAACTTTATCATATGTAAGCCAAGATATAAACTTTGTTTCCAATTGATTAAATCTATAAAATTTATTCATAAATTATTGTATAAACTTTTTTATGTAATATCAAATAAATGTTGTTATCTATAAAAATAAGTACAGCTCTTCTTGCTGGAGAGGGTAGAGTGATAGGTTGACTTTCGTCGATAAATATTTCATGTATTTGTCGTGTATGATATTCTACAGTACATTGACATTAGTAATGCAATAAGGTAAAAATATATAAAGACAGATGAAGGGGGGGGTAAATGGAAATTAATAGTATTTTAAACAAAATAGTAGAAAGTTTGAAACCTGTCGATCCTTATAAGATAATTTTGTTTGGGTCACATGCTAGAGGCACGGCTAAGTCAGATAGCGATATCGATTTACTGATAATTTTAGACAGTGACTTAGTTGTCAAAAATTCCGATGAGAGAATTAGGAGAAATTGTGCAGTTAAAATAAATGTTAAGTATGTCTATCCTATGGACTTAGTGGTCCAGTCTAGGGCAGAATATATGCTAAACAAAGAAAGAGGTAGTTTTTTTATATACGAAGTAGAAAAGGCGGGAAAAACAATATATGAAAAATATAATTAAAGAATGGATATTAATAGCTGATTATGATATAAGGTAGGGCAGTACAAGAGAAAAAGTAACAGGAGAAATAAAAAGAAGATATATGAAAAACCACATATATCTTCTTTTTATTTTTGTAGTTTAGTCGTCTTTATTTATCCTTATACAAAATATATGCAGATTATGTGCGATGATGTGATATTTTAAATATTTAAAAATAAAGCTATAATTAATAAATATTTAAATAATAAGGTGGAAAATAATGTTAAAAACAATTCTTGGTTTAATTTTTGGCTCTCAAAATGAAAGAGATATAAAAGCAATGGAGCCTATAGTAGATAAAGTCAATGCTTTAGAATCTTCTATAAAACAGTTTTCTGATGAAGATTTAAAAAATAAAACAGTTGAATTTAGAGAACGTCTTTCTAAGGGTGAAACTTTAGATGATATTTTACCAGAAGCATTTGCTTGTGTTAGAGAGGCTTCTGTTAGAACAATAGGATTAAGACATTTTGACGTGCAAATAATGGGCGGTTACATTTTACATAAAGGCAAGATTGCTGAAATGAAGACAGGAGAGGGGAAAACTTTAGTTGCAACACTTGCCGCATATTTAAATGCGTTACCTCAGAAAGGTGTTCATATTGTAACAGTTAATGATTATCTAGCTAAAAGAGATACAGAATGGATGGGTGTAGTTTATGAAAAGCTCGGTCTTACAGTTGGCAATGTTGGACATGAAACAAAAAATGAAGAGAGAAGGCAAGCATATAATTGCGATATAACTTATGTTACTAACAATGATCTTGGTTTTGACTATTTAAGAGATAATATGGTTACTTCAAAAGAAGAGAGAGTATTGCGCTCTTTAAATTATGCAATTATAGACGAAGTAGATTCTATTTTAATTGACGAGGCAAGGACCCCTCTTATTATATCTGGAGCAGCAGAACAGGCTACAGATAAATATTATATTTCAGATAAAATTGTCCCTATGTTAAAAGGGAGAAAAATTACAGAAAGTGAAGAAATAAAAGCTAAATATGATAATGTGGATTTGTCAAAAGGATATGATTATCTTCTTGATGAGAAGAACCAATCTGTAGTTTTAACCGAGGAAGGTATTTTAAAAGCGGAAAAAATATTGGGTGTTAAAAATATTTATGACGATTTAGAGTCAGAATGGGTACACCATATAACACAAGCGATAAGAGCGCACAATTTATATCATAAAGATGTTGAGTATGTTTTGAAAAATGGGGAAGTAATAATAGTTGATGAGTTTACAGGTAGACTTATGCCTGGAAGAAGATGGTCAGATGGGTTACATCAAGCTGTAGAAGCAAAAGAAAATCTAAAAATTGCAGCTGAAAACCAAACTCTTGCAACTATAACTTTTCAAAATTTTTTTAGAATGTATAAAAAGATATCAGGTATGACAGGTACAGCTTCAACAGAGTCTGCAGAGTTTTGGGAAATTTATAAACTTGGCGTAGTAGAAGTGCCTACAAATAATCCTATGAAGAGAAAAGATTATCCAGATGTTATTTATAGGACCGAGAAAGAAAAAGATAAAGCTATAGTCAACGAAATAGAAGAATCTTGGAGAAAGGGACAACCTGTGCTTGTTGGTACAAGGTCAATAGAAAAGTCTGAAAAAATAGCTTCAATGTTAAGGCATAGAGGTATACCTCATCAAGTTTTAAATGCAAAGTATCATGAGCTTGAAGCTCAAATAATTTCTGCTGCAGGGGCTAAGGGATCTGTTACTATAGCTACAAATATGGCTGGAAGAGGTACAGATATTGTTCTTGGTGCTCATGATAAGCTACAAAATCAAGAAGTTATAGATTTGGGGGGCTTACGTATAATAGGTACTGAACGCCATGAATCTAGAAGAATAGATAATCAGTTAAGAGGACGTGCAGGAAGGCAAGGCGACCCTGGCTCTACGAAATTTTTCCTTTCTATGGAAGATGAACTTATGCGTCTTTTTGGTTCAGATAGAATGACCCTTATAATGCAAAAATTTGGTTTAAAAGAAGATGAAAGTATTCAACATCCATGGATAACAAAAGCCGTAGAAAGTGCTCAAAGAAAAGTTGAAGGTATGAATTTTGATATAAGAAAACAATTAATAGACTTTGATAATGTTATGAATAAGCAGAGAGAAGCGGTCTATAATTTAAGAAATGAAATTTTAGAAGGTGAAGATATTACAGACACCGTAAAAGACATGATTTATGAATCTATAGAAGAAAAACTTTATATGTGGGCATCAGCAAAATATTCGGAGGAGTGGGATTTTGTAAGTATAGATACGTGGCTTTCTAGGACTTTTGGCATGCATTATGAGTCAAAAAATGAAGAAGGTACAAGTTTTTTAACAAAAGAAGCTCTTTTGAAAGATATTTATGATAAAGTTTTAGAGGCGTATGAAAAAAGAAAAAGTGAAATTACCCCAGAACTCATGTCGCAAATACAGAGAATGGTTCTTTTGCAGATGATAGATTCTTCTTGGAAAGACCACTTATATGAGCTTGATCAACTAAAGAGAGGTATAGGTTTTAGAGCTTATGCTCAAAAGGATCCTAAGATAGAATATCAAAAAGAATCTTTTGCTTTATTTGAAGCCATGATGAAAAGAATTAGAGAAAACACAATAGAATATATTTTTAAAGTTCAAGTTAGCATAAAACCTCCTCACTCACAAGTACGCAATGACAATGTAGAAGTTACAAGCTCAAGTCGTTTTTTAGGAAATAAAAAAGAGAAAGCAACACCTAATAAACTTAATAATTTAAACAAAATAGGAAGAAACGATCTTTGTCCTTGTGGTAGTGGTAAAAAATATAAAAAATGTTGTGGTTCAAATTAAATTTAGAACTATTTGTTTTAAATATCTTATTTCAATGGTGTTATATAAATGAACGTGTGTTTGATAAAAGGGAAGATGTCAAAAGGTAATTTTATAAAAAGTGGTATTAATCTTATATTTTGTTGTATTACAGGTTTGTTAACTGTTTGTTCGTTTCCAAAGTTTAATTTGTTTTTTTTTATATGGATAGCATTTGTACCGTTGCTTTTTGTAATTCTAAGGGATAATTCCAAAAAATCGTTTTTTTATGGGTTTATTTCAGGATTTGTTTTTAACTCCATAGGCCTTTATTGGCTAGTCCCGATGTTAAAATTTAATACAGGTTCTCTATTACAAACAATAGTAAGCTCTTGTTGTTTATGGGCGTACCTTTCTTTATATTGGGGTATTTGGTCGTTACTTGTCTCTTTTGTTTATGCCAATACAAGAAAAGTTAAAAATAAAGTGTTTGCAAATAGTGCTATTGTTGTTTTTGGTGCAGCTTTGTGGGTGTTATTAGAATATGTAAGAACATATTTTCTTACAGGATTCCCTTGGATGTTGTTGGGGTACTCGCAATTTAAATTTATTGAAATTATACAATTATCTGAAATTTGTGGTGTTTATGGGGTATCATTCTTAATATTGTTTTGTAATCTTTGTTTTTATTTTTGGATAAAAGAGAATCAAAAAAAGTATTTATATATAGCATTGTCTGTTGTTTTAGTTGCATTAGTATTTGGGGCAGTAAGGGCAGAAAAGTTTAGTTTTTTTGGGAGTGAAGAGTTTTCTGTTTCTATAGTTCAGCCGAACATTGACCAAAACCGCAAATGGGATAGCGCTTATAAGGAATATATTTTAGAAATATTGAAAGATAATGCTATTAAAATTTCTGAAAATAAAACAGATTTAGTTGTATGGCCGGAGACCGTTTTGCCAGGATATATACCTGTAGAGGAACATGTTTATAATAATGTTAAAAATATTGTAAATATATCAGGTGGGTTTAATGTAGTAGGTTCTAATTTTTACGAACAAGATTTAGCCTATAATGCTACATTTGCTTTTGAAAACGATAAAGATTATATTTCTGTCCATAGGAAAAAACATCTTGTTCCTTTTGGAGAATTTATTCCTTTTAAATTTTTCCTTGCCAAGTTTTTCAGTATTTTAAACCAAATGGGAGATTTTGCTAGAGGTAATGATACCAAGGTTTTTAATAATGGGAAAATATATTTAGGAGCTACAATATGTTCTGAAAATTTCTTTCCAGAAATTTCTAGGCATTTTGTACTCTCTGGGGCAAAAGTACTTTCGAACCAAGCTGATGATGCTTGGTTTTTTGATACGGCAGTGCTGCCGCAACATTTTATAATGAATGTATTTAGAGCTATAGAAAACAGAAAATCAATGTTGGTATCTAGTAATTCAGGCATTTCTGGAATAATTGCGCCGTCTGGTTTTATTGTAAAGCAAACTATGTCTTCAAAAGGTGTATTGCTAAGAGGAGTATTCTTGCAAAACGATTTTCAAACTTTTTATACAAAACATGGCGACATATTTGCTTATGTGTGTATAGGTATAAGTTTAGTTATGCTTTTTATAGTATTAATGTTATCTTTCTCAAATATTTTTTTTGTAAGAAAATAAAAAGAGGTTTTGTATGTTAGAAAAACAAAAGGAAAGGATACTTGCTTTAAGGAGGTCTCTTTGATTTAGATACAAAAATACAAAAAATCAAAGAACTTGAAGCAGAAATTTCAGATTCAAATTTTTGGAATGATCAAAACAAAGCAAAGACAGTTATGTCCGAGCTTGACAGTTTAAAAAGTTTAAATAACTCTTGGGAATCTATAAAAAACCAAGTGCAGGACTTAATAGATCTAAAAGAACTTGCTGTTATTGAAAATGATGGAAGTACTTTATCTGAAATAGAGATAAGCGCTAAAAAAGTTGAAAAAGAGTTGTCTGCTTTTGAAACGAAAACAAAGTTGGGCAACCAACATGATAAAAATAATGCAATTATGTCTATACATGCTGGGGCAGGTGGGACTGAATCTTGCGATTGGGCGCAAATGTTAGTTAGAATGTATTCTCGTTGGGCTGAAGATAAAGGGTTTGATATAGAAGCTGTTGACAGTTTAGATGGTGATGAAGCTGGTATTAAAAGTATTACAATGATTATAAAAGGTGGTTATGCCTATGGATTTCTACAATCTGAAGTTGGCGTTCACAGGTTGGTTAGAGTTTCTCCTTTTGATTCTAATAAAAGAAGACATACATCTTTTAGTTCCGTGGATGTTATTCCAGAAGTAGATGATAATATAAATATTATTATTGAGGATAAGGATATCAGAATTGATACATATAGAGCTTCAGGAGCGGGAGGACAACACATAAATAAAACAGATTCAGCTGTTAGAATTACGCATATTCCAACAGGTATTATTGTGCAATCCCAAAATGACAGATCACAAATAAAAAACAGAGCAACAGCGATGAAGCTTTTAAAAGCTAAATTATATGAGCTTGAACAAGAGAAACAAAGAGCGTCTTATGAAAAACATTATAATGAAAAAGGCGCGATAGAATGGGGTAGTCAGATACGTTCTTATGTTTTTATGCCGTATCAGCTTGTTAAAGATCACAGAACAGGCTATGAAACATCTCAAGTTAATTCAGTAATGGATGGCGACATAGACGGTTTTATAGATGAATACTTATCTTGGAAATTGGAGAAAAAAGATGATAAATAAAAAAAGTACGTTAATAGATTGTGTGACACGACAAACGCATGAAAACTATGATAAAATCTTATTGTCGTTGTGACCGTTTCCTCTCTTTTTGCTGGATAGGGTGATGGGTTGAGTTAGTATTTTTCATACGTTTTGCCTAAACCTACTGTTGTTTTGCAATGATGCTGACTTTCCTAAAACAAGGTTACTTGTCTTTGTCTGTATTCACATCACATAACAACCAAAGCGCATTTAAGATAACAGATAAGATTAACCTATCGCTTATACCCATCTATGACTTATCTATGCCGATGTTTTTAATAAGTACGCTTTTTTAGCATGTATAATTCTCTTATATCTTTAGGTTTGCTTTCATAAGATATTGTTCAGTCCTGCTTGAAATCAGTTGAGCTGTTTTATTTGTTTGTTCTAGCATTACGATTTAGTATAATTTTGTTGGCGTAGGTGCATTATAATTTTGAGCTACAAAATAAATACGAGGTTTCAAATGTCAAAAAGTGAAAATGTTTTAGAAAGTTCTCAATTCAATAATATAAAATCTAAAATATTTACTATGCGTGGAATGCAGGTAATGATAGACAGAGATTTGTCGGAGTTATACGGCGTTGAAACAAAAGTTTTAAATCAATCTGTGAAAAGAAATCTAATGAGATTTCCACAAGATTTTATGTTTCAATTAAATAAAGCAGAGAAAAATGAACTGGTCACAATTTGTGACCACCTCAAAATGCTTAAATTTTCTTACTCTAATCCTTATGTTTTTACAGAGCAAGGAGTAGCTATGCTTTCAAGCGTATTATCAAGCAAACGTGCAGTAGAAGTGAATATGCACATAATAAGAGCTTTTGTTGAAATGCGTAAATTTATGCTCTCAAATGCTCAAATGTTTCAAAGATTAGATATGCTTGAACTAAAACAATTAAAGACTGATGAAAAATTAGAAAAAGTTTTTGATATTATGGAACAAAATCAAATTATTCCAAAACAAGGCGTGTTTTTTGAAGGGCAAATATTTGACGCTTATACTTTTGTCTCGGATTTAATAAGAAAAGCGAAAAAATCTATCATTATTGTGGATAATTATGTTGATGACAGAGTTTTCAAACTTTTAACCAAAAGAAGAAAGGGAGTAAAAGCGACAATATACACGAAAAGTATCAAAAACGCTTTGTCTCTTGATTTGCAAAAACATAATGCGCAATATGTACCTATAGATTTAAAAACAATAAAAACTTTTCACGATAGATTTATTATTTTAGATGACAATGAAGTTTATCATTTTGGAGCATCGCTAAAAGATTTAGCGTTAAAATGTTTCGCATTTTCAAAACTCAACATAAATCCCTTTGAGTTGTTAAATAAATTATAATTCTAATTAGACTAAATATAGGGGATTCATGGTTTGGAAATTTTGGTTTTCTTTGAGTACACGACAAACGCATGAAAGAAAAAAGAGGAGAAAAAGAGAAAAAAATGATAAACTAACCTGAAACTAGGGGGAGTTCATGAAAGAATTATTAGAATTTATAATGGGAATATTAAGATAGAAGACAGGAATGGAAAGTAGTCCATATGAATGCGTACAGATGATATCTAGTTTGTTAAATTATGTATAATATAATACTGCAGAAAAACAAAAGACTCAAAGGCCAAAACTTTCTACTTCAAACTAGCCTAAAGATTAATGACAATAGTGGCAGAGTATGTAAAGAAGTAAGTTATTGAGAATAAAAGATTAAGGAGAAAGAAGGAAATGAAAAAGATAATGATGTTGGTGAGTATGTTTATAATGATGTGTAGCGTAAATAGTTATGCAGGTCCCGGTGAGGACGATGGTAAGATGAAAGTGTCAATTAGTTGTGGTTGTGGTGCTGTTATTAATATTACTGTTGGTAGTTCAGCTGATAGTGTTGAGCGTGTTGATGTGGGATGTGGCACTGATGAGGTTGTTGAGCCAGTTGTAAGTCAT
>JAIRXS010000046.1 GCA_031268145.1 Candidatus Endomicrobiellum siamense | reverse complement strand
ATTTGCCTTAAATCCTTCTTCATACTCTTTTTTCATAAGCAGTCTCCTTTGACCTTTTTTTTCAAAGCTTTCCACTTATTTTACCTTTTTTCTTGTCCTACTTTTTGGGCTCATTATACACCCTCCGCTTTCTTAGTGATAATATAACATATTATCACTAAAAAAGCGAATTCTTATAGTAGTTCATAACAATATTGAATTTTTGTGTGTTTAAAGCAGACAAAGTATAATCGAGCAGAATTTAGAACAAAGATAATAAGTATCATTATGTAGGTGAGAGTTGGGAACGTAATTGGGGAGAGCTTTCAGCATTTTGGAAATACCCACTGGAAATGAGAAGACTTATTTACACAACAAACCCAATAGAAGCGTTTAATCGCTCAATGAGAAAAGTAACCAAAAACAGAGGAATGTTTCCAAGCCATGAGGCTTTGCTTAAATGCTTGATTTGGAAGTCCAAACTAACTCCTGTTGCACCGGTGAGAGTTAATTTATTGTGTCTGGGCTCTGCGTTGTATAAGACAAAGTACTATTAATATTTTTATTCTTTCTTTTTTTATCATCTTTTTTCCTTTTTTACAGCAATTTATTTTTCTCTATATATATCAAATAACTGGGTTCAAATTTGGACGCATTAGTTCGATTTTAAAATAATTCAGGTTGATAAGATTTTTCTTTAGCTTGGAATGTTTTTTCAGGTTTGCCAAATCGCAACAATTCACTTTCAATTTTCTCTAAAAATGGTGAAAGTTCTAAATTTTTGTAATTCCCTAGCCATTTTCTTTTTACAGAGCGAGTTAGAAATAATCTTTAGATTATATATTTTCAAAGTCTAATATGTTTTTGAACTTTTACAATTCTTTTAAACTCAATTTTAAATTCTCATGAATAAGATGAAACCTAAACGAATAGACGTGTAATGGAGTAAAAATGCAAAAACCAAAATAAAAAACGCCCTGAAGAGGAGTTGAACCTCCAACCTTATCCTTAGGACGGATCTGCTCTATCCAATTGAGCTATCAGGGCACTAGCAATATTATATCACAAATACAAAATGTAGTAAGTTAATATTGAACTAATGAAAACATATCCACTTGCCTACACGACAAAACATTCTGTCTACCTTTTAAACTTACAAGTTCTGCTATAAAAGCCGAAGCAACAACATTGGCATTTAACAGTTCCACCAATTTAATTGCTGCATTAACTGTTCCGCCTGTTGCAAGAATATCATCAACTATTAAAATATTTTCTCCACAAGAAATTGCATCTTCGTGCATTTCTATTGTAGCAACATCATATTCTAAAGAATACGAAGCTTTAACTGTTTTAAACGGCAATTTACCTTCCTTTCTAACAGGAACAAAAGGAATATTCATTTTAACAGCTAGAGGCATTCCAACAATAAACCCTCTGGATTCTATACCCACAATTTTATCTATTTTAACTTTTTTATAATAATCGTAAAAAATATCTATTAGTTTCTTAAAAAGAGTTATATCTTCAAAAAGCGGAGTTATATCTTTAAAGACAACTCCTTTTATTGGGAAATCTTTTACATCTCTAATAATATTTTTTATTTGATCCCTTATATCCACTGTGTCCTTCTATCTGTATTAAACCTTTTATCTGTAAGAGGAGATAGTATAGTTTCTTTTGTACGTCTATCTTTACCACTCCTGCTATCAAGTTTAAGATTTTTAGCCTCTTGTGGAGTAATAAAGCTGTACTTTGCAAGAATATCTTTTAACTTTTTAAACGCTTTAAGTTCCAACTGTCTAACACGTTCTCTTGAAATATTAAAAATTCTTCCTATAGCATCTAAAGACACAACATCTATCCCCCCTAGACCAAACCTCATACGTATAATTTCTTTTTCTCTATCAGGCAAATCATTTAAAGCTATGCCAATATCTTCTTTAGTTCTTATAATTTCAGTAACAGATTCAGGAGATTTGTCCAAAGCATCAGAAATAGTATCTTTAAGTTGTATATCAGAATCTTCTGTAATTAGGTGTTTCTAATGAGCAAGTTCCACTAAAGACAGACAAAAATCTATGTAAATCATTAACCTGTTTCTTAGTTAATTTTAGTTCACGAGCAACTTCATCTTCTGTTGGCTCTCTATTAAGCTGCTCTCTTAATATCCGTTTTTGTTTCATCCAACGATTTAAAGAATCCCAAACATGTGAAGGAATTCTTATAGTTTTTAATTGATCCTCTACAGCTTTTCTTACGTATTGTTCTATCCAATAAACTGCATATGTAGAAAAAGCCACTCCTTTTGAAATATCAAATTTTTCCACGGCTTTTATAAGACCAATATTTCCCTCTTCTATAAGGTCCATAATATCCATACCTTTCTTAATAAACCTTTTAGCTATAGGGATAACAAGTCTATAGTTTTGCTCTACTATTTTATCACAAGCTTTTTTATCTGTTTTTGAAAGTATCCAAAGCTCTTTCATAACTTCAGAAGAGACAGGTTTTATCATTCTTATTGAATCAAAATAAAGTTCTAACGAGTCAAATTTTGTATTCATTTATTGTCCTCTTCTAATCGGGGTGACTGGACTTGAACCAGCGACCTCACGGTCCCGAACCGTGCACTCTAACCAACTGAGCCACACCCCGATAAAACAAAAACATAAAGTTTTAATTTTTATTTCTTTACTTAAATAACATACTTTTTGTCTACAACTTTATTATTTTTATCTACAAAAACAATTTTAGGTTCAATTGGTTTGTCTGAAAGAGTAAATCCCATAATTATTACTTCTTCACCTTTTTTTATTAAATGAGCCGCAGCCCCGTTTATACATATAATACCTGAGCCAGCCTTTCCTACTATTACATAAGTTTCTAGTCTAGCGCCAGAAGTATTTGAAACAACTAAAACTTTTTCTCCTATCCAAAAACCAGCTTTATCACAAAGTTCTGTATCTATTGTTATACTCCCTATTATACGTTAAGTTTGCCTCTGTAACAGTAGTCCTAAATATTTTTGAACTCAAAACAAACTTCATTACAAACTCTCTAAAACCAAACATTATTTATTAATTGTTACCACTCTTTGAGGGAAAGGAATTTCTATTTTTTCTTCATTAAACCTTTTGTATATAGCTTTCAATACTCCACTTTGCAACGACGATCTAGAATATACATCTTTTACTCTAAAATAAACAGAAAAATTTATAGCAGAATCTCCAAAACTAGTAAAAAAAACACTTGGCAAATATGGTTTTACAGCATTCTGAGACTTATTTATTACATCTAACGTTACACTCTTTACGACTTGCTCAACATGTTCCAAGTCACTCCCATAAGCAACACTGCCGTCTACACGCACAGTAACTTCTGCTTTTTGGAAATGAAAACTCGTAACAATAGAAGACGATATTTTACTATTCGGGATAGAAATTACAGTATTAGATAATTCTCTTACTAAAGTTGTTCTCCAATTAACTTCTAAAATTGTACCTTCTTGACCAGAGTCAAGTTTAATATAATCATTATTTGAAATTTGTTTACTAGCTAGTATATTTATGCCTGCAAAAAAATTTGCAAGCGTATCCTGAAGGGCCAACGCAACAGCTAAAGATCCTATACCCAGCGCTGTTAAAATTGGAGTGAGTTTTACCCCAACTTGGTTAAGTATTAATACAAAGCCTATAAAAATTGTTATAAACTTTATTATATTTACGCCAATTTTTTCATGAACTGACTTTTTCAAAAAACTTGAAACAATGTATGTTACTAAAAGAACTATTGAGAAGCTAAAAAGTACATAAAATACTTTTAAAAAAATTATGTTTTTAGTATTTATTGGAGAGATTACAAATGCAAGATATAAAGCTAAAAGTAAAAACCAAAAATATAAACATCTTTTTGAAATAATAAATATTTCATCATAAATAACTACTTTAAATTTTTTTAAAATCTCTTTAATAAACTCAATAACATATTTATTAACTAAAAGACCTAACGACAAAATAATAATAAATAAAAAAACGCTTTTTATCCATAAAGCAAAATCTCTTGAAACAAACTGATTTAAAAAATTTAATAACATGTCTACCTCTTGGGATTTTCTGCTTCCTCCTGACATTTAATACAATATCTTGTCCAAGGAATTGCTTCCAACCTTTCGAAAAGTATAGGACTATTACAACACTCACAAAGACCATAATTTCCCTTTTCTATTTTTACTAATGCGTCATTTATAGCATTTAAGGTTATTCTATCATTTGCCGCAAGTTCAAAAAACATTTCTTTTTCACTATTTTGAGTAGCTGTATCTATTTCATCACCAATAGTTGCGTTTAAGCCACTACTAAGCTCTCTTTGAACATTGTTTGTTTTGTTTAAAAACTCTGTCTTCTTCTGTATTAAAATTTTTTTTAAATTAGCTAAATTTTTTTTGTTCACAATTCCTCCATATTAATTTGTAAAAACTTTCACCATTTTCAATTTTTCTGTTTCTTGTCCACTAATTCTTATATCTTTTGAAGACATATCTATAAGATAATCACATATTTCTTTTGTAATTCGTTCTCCTGGTATTACAACAGGGATACCAGGCGGATATGGAGTAAGAGTTTGTGCTGCAACATGGCCAACTGCTTTTTTTAAACTAACTTTTTTTGTACTATTTGAAAGAAACACATCTCTAGGCTTCATAACCATCTCTGTAGCAAGAGATGGAATTTTAAGTATCCAATTTTTTTGTTCACCATGATATTTTTTATCTATAGACTCAAGAGCTCTTACAAAAACTTCTACATCTTCTTTAGTAGACCCTTCACCCATAATAGCTACTAAATTAAATAAATCTGCATAATCAAGTTGAATATTATACTCTCTAGCAAGAATATCTTCTATTTCATATCCGGAAAGCCCTGTTTTAGTTACATTAACTGTAAGTTTCGTTTCATCTAAATCAAAACCTATCCCTTGAATTTCTTTACGTGTACAGCATTTCATAAAAGTAATATTATTATTTATATATGTACGCCCCCATCTTGCTGCTTTTATAACTCTATCAAAATTTTCTTTTCCATGTAAGAACACTTGTCTTCTTGCTAAATCAAGACTTGCAAGAGTTAAATAGTTTGGACTTGTAGTTTGTAACATTGAAACTACTTTTTTTACTCTATTTATATCAACAAGCTTAGAATTAAAATGAAAAACAGATCCTTGAGACATGGCAGACAAAATTTTATGTGTAGACTGCACACATAAATCTGCACCTACATCAATAGCAGATTCTGGTAACTCGTTATTAAAATGTAAGTGTGCTCCATGAGCCTCATCTACAAGAACAATTTTCCCTCTTCTATGACATAAGTCTATAATTTTTTTTAAATTGGCAACCACTCCATTATATGTAGGACTCGTAACAAAAACCGCTTTTGCTTCAGGATATTTATCCAAAGCTTCTTTTATCTGCTCATAAGTTGTACTAAAAATTAAATCTAAATTTTGATCTATTTTTGGCTGTATCCAAATAGGCCAAACGCCCGACATAACAATGCCAGCCATTATTGACTTATGAGAGTTTCTTGAAACTATTACGGAATCTCCAGAGTCACAAGAAGCAAGAAACATCGCTATATTGCCAACTGAAGTGCCGTTTACTAAAAACAAAGAATGTTTTACTCCATAAGCTTCAGACATAAGTTCTTGAGCCTTTTTTATAGGCCCGACAGGATCATGTAAAGAATCCACTTCATCAAAAACTGTAACGTCAAATTTGAAAACTTCTTCGCCAATATAGTTTTTTAAATTCTCATCTATACTCTTCCCGTTTTTATGTCCTGGACAATGAAAAGACGTAACACCCCTTTTAGCATGAGCTAATAAAGTGTCAAACAGAGGGGCTTTAAATTGCTTTATTACATTTGAGCTTGGTATTTTCCTCACTGTGCTGCCTACCTTAAAACATGCCCTGTAGAAGACTCGAACTTCTGACCCCTTCCATGTCAAGGAAGTACTCTAACCAACTGAGCTAACAGGGCAACATATACTCTATCATACAAAAATATTAAGTTTGACTTGAACCAGCAAATAACAGTTTTATAGACTGTTCTATGCTGCGCCATTTAAAAAAGGTGCGGGTCGGAATTGAACCGACGAATAACAGTTTTGCAGACTGCTCCCTTACCACTTGGGTACCGCACCATCATGTTTGGTGTCTAAATATATAAAAACTAAATCTCTCAGTCAATAATTTCTGCTTGAATCGCTGACATCATAAATTTCGTTCATTATCAATATTTTTTAACAACTCATCTATTGTAACTCTAAGCGTATACATATCATTTGAATCGTTGATAAAAGTAATGTCTGCCATTTTGGCTGTTTTTACAAGTTGCTGCCCAGAACCCTCACCCTGAGATTCTTTTTTCTCAAATTCAATCAACTTTTCTAAAGTTTGAGGATCGCCAGCTCTTTGCCTTTTTTGCATTCTTTTAAAACGGATATCTTCAGGAGCATCAACATATATAAGTATAAAATCTTTTCTTTTTCTTAATTCATTAACTTCCTCTGAATGACGTATAGAAGTTATACAATATTTGTCACATGAATTAATCTTATCCAGTACTTTTTTTGCTAGTATACCATTACCATATTCTTTCCTTAAATTTGTACCAAAAACTATTAGATTTTCTCTAGTAGTTTCTATGCCATTTTCTTGCATTATTTCTCTTATAACATCCGACAAAGAAAAATGAATAAAACCATACTTTTGTGAAATGTATTCAGCTACTGTATCTTTACCAGAACAATAAGATCCTGTTAAACCTATTATCATTGCTTACCCTCAAAATCAAAAATAAATTTTTCCACTGCAATTTTTACTATACACTTTTTAACTGGCAATTTTGAACATAACGAAGCATGTGCATTTTGAGGGAAAAACACAGCAAAACTACCTTGATTAAGTAATATATTGAAATCTGGATTATCGTTATAAAATCCAATATCTTTTGAAAGTTGATAATTTTTATAAACTTGATTACAATTTATAAGATTTTTCCAACCTATAACATCATAACCTTCAATAACATACTGCAAATCAACATATTTTTTGTGGATTTCAAGTTTCTGTTCAGAAATTGGTTTTGGTAAAGAAGTTTCAACAACCGCAAACATATATTCGTTTATATCATACTGTCTTTCTTCAAAGGTAAAAAGGTTTGTTTTTATAAAGCTTGAAGCTTCCTTGATTATTGGATTAAATGCAAAGTAGCAGTTAATATTTTTTAAATCATCTATTATCATATTATAATTATACCAAATAAAAACTATTAAATGAAAAAAACGACATTTTTAATGTCGTTTATATTATTGCGGGGGCAGGATTTGAACCTGCGGCCTTCAGGTTATGAGCCTGACGAGCTACCGAGCTGCTCCACCCCGCGGATATAAAAACATTATAATATAATGTTTTTATATTGTCAAATTTAATCTCTATACACATTACGTTGTAAGCCTTATTAATAATTTATATAATATTTTCGTATTCAATTTGAAAATGTAGGTTTGTAATAAAAAATGAAAATTTTAAGTATAGAATCTTCTGGAAAAACATTTAGCGCAGCATTAAATGAAAATAATAAAGCTATAGCATCGGTTTATTATGAATTCGGCCACATACACTCTGAAATTATTATTACGGCAGTAGAAAGACTTCTTAAGGATACAAACAATTTTTTTGAAAATATAGATAAATTTGCTTTATCTCAAGGGCCAGGCAGTTTCACAGGCATAAGAGTCGCTATGACAGCCATTAAAACATTCTCGCAAATATTAAACAAACCTATAGTCGTAATTGACACACTATCTATATTAGAAGCTTCTTTATTTAAAATCAAAGGAATAAAAATAATTACAGCTATTGATGCACTAAGAAATGAAGTTTACACTAAACAAGGTAATAAAATTGTTATAAAAAATATAGATTTATTTATCAAAAATTTAAAAAAATACAACAACAAAGTTATTGTAATAGGAAGCGCAGCTATAATTTATAAAGAAAAATTATTAAAAGAATTAGGAAGGTTAAGCGTATCTTTGCCGGAAATAATGCATATGCCTAAAGCGAGCGTGCTTGCAACTTTAGCTTATAAAGCTACAACTAATCTAAGTTACAGTCAAGTAAAACCTTTATATATCCGTAGAACATGGGCAGAGGAATCAAAGAAAAACAATTAATTTTTCTTTGATTTACTGTTTAATTTAGTAGCTTTATTTTGTATTACTTTTTTCTCATCCATTTCTTCAGGTTTTATTATTTTTGCATTTCTCCATAATTCTTCAAAATTATATGCGTTTCTTGCTGAAGGCGACATTACATGGACAATAATCCCGCCAAAATCTATAGCTCTCCAAGACTGGCTAGAAATACCTTCTCTTCTTAATGGTTTTAAATTATCTTCTTTAAATTGTTTCTCAATTTCATCACATATAGCACTTATTTGCGTGGAAGATTCTGCAGTAGTTAAAACAAAATAATTTGTTATAGTTGCTAAGTCTTGTATATCTAAAATATTTGTGTCAATTGCTTTTTTACTTTCTGCTATTTTTGCAGCTTTCAACGCAAGTTTATAAAAATTAATTTTTGCCACATTAACCTCCAGTTTTATCAAAGTTATCGTATACTATGCAGTCCTGACCAACAAAAATGCTAATATTATAATATACTTTATTATTATAAGAAACTAAAATTTTACCTGCATTTAAAATTTTGGAAATATCTAAACATTTTTTGAAATTCCCATTAAAACTTTTTATTAGTGTTTTTTCATAAACCTTATTGGAATTACTCCAATCTAAAACGTCAAACTTGTTCTCTCGCAACAACCATGTAACTTTTTGTGCCATACGTGTTTTTCCTGAAGCATTTCTAACATCAACAAAACAATTTCTATTATCATGTTCAAAATTATTATTATCATAATAAGTATTACTTAAAAACTCATCTATATTTTGGGTATCTGGTTCAACTCTTGCTTTTACATAATTAACTGGAAGTTCACAAAACATAATTAAAGGTTTCTGTATCTTCAATTTTACAATTAAATTTAAACAAGATATTTTTGAAATATTTGTATCTATTAAATTATATTTTTTAATAATATTAAGTGCTTTAAATGGCATAAACTTTAAAGTACGTTCAACAAAATCTAAATTATTCAATAATTTTAAGTCTTTATCTAAAAAATCATCTTTTAAAACCATAGCTTTTAAATTATTATCTGCCATGATCGAAAGAAATGATTCAAAACTCATATGTATATAGAAATCGCTCTTCTTATAACTTTTAATAGCTTCCTGTAAATTTAGATAAAAATTTTCTATAGAAGAATCTAGTCCTTTATTTAAATCTTCACGAAATAAAGCTTTTAAACTTTTTGCTTTTTTATATTTTTTTAATAAAACTATATCAGTATTTATTGATAAAATTTTTAAATAGTTAGTATTTTTATCATAAATTACTTGATAACACTCTAAAGTATCAGGAAAAACATCTTTTATATCGTATAGTAATATAGAACAACTTAGACTATCATGATTTTTAAATATTGATGAAGTTTGATAAAAAATATAAGAGGCAATCGATATTACAAAAAAGAATAGTAATGCAAAAAAAGTTATTTTACTTATTTTTGCAAACATAAAAATTCCATGCGTCTAGAGTTTTAGGGCACAGCCATGCATTGTTATAAGTAACAAACTGTATTTTTACTTTAAGTGCTTGCACAAGAGCTTTATCTAAATCAATTCTAGCTAAGCTGCAAATATTTTTAGTCTCTTTAAACTTTCTATCTTTCGAACAACAATCAGCAACAAAAATTATCTTTTCAAGATTGCTCATATTGGGTCGCCCTAATGTGTGGTTTTTTATTGCATTTAAAATATTTTTATTTTTTATTTTAAATTCTTTTTTTGCAGTAAATTCACTTGCAAAAGAATGGAGTATCTGTGAAGAGAATTTACATATATCTGAAAAAATTTTCGCATCTTTATTTTTTTTTAAAATTTTTATCATTTCTTTTTGATCCATATTTTTTGCACAGTCATGTAAAAGTCCTGCTATTTGAGCTTCGAAAATATCTTCATTATGTTTTAATGCAAGCTCTACAGCAAGAATTGCAACATTATAAGAATGTTCAAAACGACTAGGACTTAAATTTTTATATAAATAATCAAATATTTGTTTTTCTAAATTTCTACTCATTTGTATAGTTCCTTTTCTGCTATATAATTGTAAACATTTCTACGTAACATTTTTAATGCCTTAGTTTTATCATTTTTTAAATAGTATCTAACTAAAGTAGAAGAAAAATCTGCTATTTCTTTGTCCACAAAAACACATCTGTTCAAATATTTTGTGTTTGCATCTACACAAACTCCAGGTCTTCTAACAACTATAAATTTGTATTTACTTGTTAAATAATCTACGTTTTCCCAGATAGGTAGATCAACTAAAGAGTCTGAACCTATAACCATAAATATCTCGCTTAATGAATAAATTTTCTGAAAATGATCCATCGTTTGGTATGAATACACTATTTTTTGTTTTTCTGCTTCATATAAACTAATTTCAACATGTTCTAAATCTTTAGTAGCCAATCTTAACATTTCTATTCTATCTTTAACATCTGCATATTGTTTATCTTTATGAGGAGGATTATATGCTACAACAAAAATCAACTTGTTTAAATTAAAAGTTTCCAACACATCTTTTGCTATTTGTATATGGGCCTTATGCACAGGGTCAAAAGAACCTCCAAATATGGCAATCTTACTCATTTATACTTCCCACATCATTACTAGGTATCCAACCAATAAAATCTTCACCTTTAGATCTAAATCTTATATTAACCCAAGCGCCATTCCTCGCTACTACACTAACGAACTTACCTTCTGATATGGTAAATATTTCAGGATTGTTTTCTCCAGGGCCGCTTCTAGCACTAACAGAAGACAAAATAACAGCCTCTTTTAATGTAATTTCTTGACACCACTTAAGAATTAAAACTGAAAAACAAAAAAACAAAAGCAATAAAAAAAACAATACAAGATTTTTAAAGAGTGGTTTTCTCTTTATAATAAGCAAAGCTAGAATAGAAAATAACAATACTAGTAATATAGAAGTAATCATAGTTATTTCATTTAAAGTAAAATGCTTTATAAAAATATCTTTTATACTCTGTTCTTTGCTATGCTCAACAAGACTATACAGAAATTTCATATTACCTTTTATTTCCTTATCTCTAGGAGCAAACTTGAATGCTTTTTCTATATTTAATATTGCTTTGCCAATATCTCCATTCCTATAATAAGCATTAGAAAGATTATAATAAACATTAGGATCTTGTATTTTCTCAATTTCTATTAAGCTTTCATATATTTCAATAGTTTTAGAAAAATTTCCTTCTTTAAAATTCCTTTCAGCATTTTCTACTTGAGTATAATAAACATTACTCGCAAAACAAAAACTAAAACAAACAAAAACTAGAACAAACAAAGCTATCTTTCTCACGATATTTATCCTCTATTTATTTTAAAACATATAAAAAGTAAGATACAAACACTTATTTTTACGTCGTTATTTATAATACACAAATTTGACTATATTGTAAAATTTTATATATAATTATCAATATTATTTTTGTAAAAGTTTCGGAGGAATAAAATAAATGGCAAAACTCAAAACTGGTAGACATACTTCTGCTCTTAAAGAAGTTAGAAAAAGCGCAAAAAGGACACAAAGAAATATTAGTATTAAAAGTAAAGTTAAAACTTCAATAAAAAGAGTTGAAGAAGCAGTAAAAAATAATGATGTAAAAGTTGCATTAGAGCAATTGGCTATTGCTTTTTCAGAGTGTGACAAGGCAGCAAAAAAAAATATTGTACATTTTAAAGCAGCTTCAAATCAAAAAGCAAGACTTTCAAAAATGGTATCAAAAATAAAATAATAATTTATTCTTTAAGCAGCTAAGTAACAAATAAAAAGCTTTGGTGCTTATTTTGATATATCTTCTTATAATAGAGACATCATGCCTAATAATTTTATATCATCAACTCAACTTTCTCTTTCTGCAACAATACAGTACAAGTTAGTAGTTTTTCTAATTTAAATGAAATCTGCGGTGCTTATTCATCCCTAATGCTTAAGCATAACTCTTTTTCAACTGTCAATTCTTCTTTCTACCTAGATAATAACCATATAGTGTTTAACAGCTCTGCTAATGTGTCTTCCATCTATGGCTCTTACCTACGACTATATAAAAGCGGAAACAATACCCCTAACATACAACATGTGTCTATGTCAAACAATATTATTGAAATTAATCAAAATATAGAAAATGTTGGTCAAATATCCGCTGCTTACTTAGAAGCTCCCAACTCTAATATACAAAACCTCTACGCAACTAATAATAAAATTAGCATCAACCATAATTTACAGGCTCCTTATTGTTCTTTATCCGCTTTTGTTAATGATTCTTGGGGAGCTATACAGTGAGCCCATTTGTCAAGACAAACTTTCAAGTATTTATAAGTAGTAAAGTCTTTGTATTTGCTGTTAAGTCTTAAGCCACTAATTGCTGTCTTTGCGAAAATGGTTTATAATAAA
>JAIRXS010000032.1 GCA_031268145.1 Candidatus Endomicrobiellum siamense | reverse complement strand
ATCAACTCTATCAGTCCTTTCTTCATTCCTACAAATATCTTGTTCAAATCTTCCTAATTCTTTGCCTTCCCTTTGAACTTCTTTAACTCTTCTTTGTCCATTTTTTCGCTCCTTTAGTTCCATTTTACTAAAGGTTCTTTTCACATCCTTTTTTTCACAACCATTTCCCTCATATAAAAAACATAGGACTTTACGGTTTATATTATTGCGATACTACTGAAAAACAGAATAAAAATATCATGATTAAGTTTTCAGAGATATCTTCTTACCTGAAACAGCATTAAACAACTTCGAAAATAAAAATTCAAAACTTTATATACACGACTTTGCACTGTAAAATCAAAGTATTGGAAATACTTCCTTAGCAACAAAAATAAACTCAATACTGCAAGGGGTGCTCCTGACACAAAAATTCTGAATATGGGAAAGTAGAATTTAATACCCCAAACCAATGTGGAACATTTTCTTCTAAATGTAAAAACTGTGATGTAGAAAATCAATGTCCAGGAACGTGGAAATCAAGCTGGGAAGTGTTGGGAGATTCTGATGTAATTCAAATTAAACTATCAAAATAAAGTGCACATTAATGAAAAATTTACCTTTCGCGGAAGTGATTACTAAATTATGGAAAATAAATAAATCATATGTGATACTGTTCTTGGTTGGAAAATTAAAAGATGTTCCATTCCCAATGCTTGGCGCATTTACTCATATAGATAGTTTAGTTTCAAATAAATCTTTGCTAAAAGTATTTTATTTGCTTTTGTTGTTTTTGGTATTAGAATTGACTTTTTATTTTTTTGATTCATGGTTTAATATTAAATATGAACCTAAAAAAAAAGAAATTATTTCAAAAACATTATAAATTTTGCTAAAAATAAAACTCTAATAATAATTTCACACAATGAAAAATTTTTACCCCTAATGGACAAAGTTGTAATTCTAAAGAAAGGCAGCATTGAATCGTAGTCTATTCTTAACAACAATGCAAACTCTTTATGTTACTACTATATTTTGTCTATTATAGAATTCCTAACAACAATAAAATTTTTTTTACCTTCTGCAATATTTACTTCTCGTGGTTGAGTATCTAACATTTGTCCGTTTTCACCTAAATAATTAATAATAAGCTCATTATTACCTTTTGGCAAATAAAATCTGGCCATTAAAACTGTATCAGGTAACGTATTCCAAGCTCTTCTATCTGCTTTTTCAGATAAAGAATTATATAAATTGAATCCAACTTGGGACAATGTTCCCCAAGAGTTGCCAGACCTTTGTGAAATTTCGTTTGAAACTGACTTCCCTATAACATATTTTACAGCAGCTCTTGCTAAAGTTTTTGCATACACTTTACCAATTTTATCATCTAAAAGTTTTTTTGCTATATCACCTACATTTTGCACTAATGTACTTTGCACATTTTTATTATTGTATCTTACATTAAAAGAATAAATTTTATTTTTGATATTTTTATATTTTGGAAAAGAAACTTTTATATAATTATTTGCAAAAAACGATATCCCTATAGATTTTGCCTTTTGAAAATCTTGCGCTTCTTTTGTATCATCAATCTCAACACTGTCAATATACCCCCAAATTTTATCTAAGGCAAATTCTAAAACATGTTCAACTTTTTCTGGAGCAAAACCATTATAATCAACTACTATGCACTCTCCAAAGCCTTCTGGAATAACACGTTTTTTAGCTTGAGGATAACTGATTTTTATTTCGTTTGCACGTTGGTTCATTCCAAGGTTAACAGCTGAAGTGTAGGCATCATCAATTAATTCAGTAGGTATTTTTAAAGCTACTATGCCTTTTTTATAAGCCTGCAATGCTCTAAAATATGAAATATGCGCATCGTTTAAATAACCTGCATTTTCATATACAAGGCCCATAAAATATCTTATAAAGCCATCATCTTTATAAAAATTTTTATAATTTTGTTCAACAGCCCAATTTTTAAAAAGACTATCAATCTGACGAGCTTCCACTACAGCTTCATTGTTACGACCTTCCAAAATATAATTCAATGCTTCAAAAATAGACACATGCGCTCTTTCAAACTCATTGCTATAGTACGGAATTGTGCTATCGTTAAAAACCATAGAAGCTGCAACAGCTGAAATACTCTTCTGATAATATTGAGCATAAAGCTCTTTTGCATTTTCAAATCTTTTAGAACTAGTATCGTAATCTTTCGCAAAATGATTTACTATGCCAGCATCAAAATAATACATAAGCATATTCTTACTACCATACACTTTTTGTGACTTATCTACAAGTTTTGCAGCCTCTTGATATTCTCCTGCATCAATTTTTGTCCTTAATTTGCCATAGTAAGTAGTCATATTAGAAGCACAACTGCTAAAAACTAAAGTATAAGAAATAAGCAAAAGAAGAGAAACAAATCTGCTTCTACAAGACCGTATAATACTACTTTTTGCACAATATAAGTAATTTAATAAAGTAATTTTATACATCTTTAAAATTAGATTTTATAAGATTTTTTTGAAACTACCTTCTTTATTTTCTTCTGACCAATCCAAACAGTTTCACTAGTTTCTAAATTTAAAAGCTCAAGCTCTACTTGATAATATTTGAGTTGTGCCTTCTTGTTAGCATCAAAAATAGAATTAATTTGCCCTTTTAACATAAAATCTGCAGCAGTTTCCTGTCCTTGAGCTTTTGCTGTACCAGTTTTAGCGTTTTGAGCTTGATCAGCTCGTTCTGCTCTAATTTCAGAACGCTGTTCCTTTGAAGCAACAAAAGTTACTTTTCCAGAATTAATATAACTTCTTTCTAGATCTTTAACAAAAGTTTCCGTGCTTATATGCTCTTCTGTTTTATTTAATACTAAACCTATAATAATTCTTGGCTTTCTAGCATTTGCTTTTTTAAAATCAGCAAGCCACTGATTAGCAAAAGAATCGTTAATCATTTCTTCAGCCACTAAATGAGAATCCGTATCATTCCAATATCCACTTAAGTCGACTTCTTCATTTGAATCTACTCTGGTTACTTGCGGTCCAGAACATGCAAACAGTATAAAACATAGTACAAACATAAAAAAAGAACTTACAATATGTTTAGCTTTCATTTACTATCTCCTTGAACTATTTTTTTAAATTTTCTTTTTCCAGCTTGAAGAATAAATTCTTTGCCTATATTTACCACAAAATCATTTTCTACTTTTTTAGAATCTATTTTTACAGCACCCTGCTCTATTAAGCGTCTAGCATCATTTTTACTTGACACTATAGCGCTCTTAACTAAAATATCAGAAAGTTTTAAATTTTTAGACTCTAAAACATATTCCTCAATGTTATCAGGAATATCTTTTTTTGCAAAAACTTTGTCAAATTCTTCTTTAGCTTGCAATGCTTCATTTTTGCCGTAATACATTTCTACTATTTGGCAAGCAAAAGCAATTTTTGCTTCTTTAGGATGCATGTTTTTTACCACATCCAAATCTTTTTGTGTAAGAATCTCGTAGTACCTGTACATCAAATCATCAGAAATAGACATTATTTTACCAAACATATCTTTTGGTAAATCGTTTAAAGCTATATAATTATTATATGATTTTGACATTTTTTTTACACCATCTATACCTTCTAAAAGAGGCATAGTTATTACAACCTGAGGATCTGAGATACCATAATCTCTCTGTATTTGACGACCAAGTAAAAGATTAAATTTTTGATCATTGCCGCCAAGTTCTACGTCTACATTTAATGCAACAGAATCGTAAGCCTGCAAAAGAGGGTACATAAATTCAACTATACTTATAGGCTTATCTTCAGTATATCTTTTTTTAAAATCATCTCTTACAAGCATTTGCGCTACTGTGCTTTTTGCGGCAAGATTCATAAGTCCAGTAATACCAATCTCATTTATCCACGTACTATTATATACAACTTCTGTTTTGTCTTTATCTAAAATCTTAAATACTTGTTCTGTGTATGTTTTAATATTGGTTTGTATCTGCTCATCTGTCATCATAGGACGTGTTTCTGAACGTCCTGAAGGATCTCCAATTTTAGCAGTAAAATCTCCAATTAGAAATACTACTTGATGTCCTAAATCCTGAAAGGTTTTAAGCTTATTTATTATAACTGTGTGTCCTAAGTGTAAATCTGGAGCTGTTGGATCCACTCCCAATTTTACACGAAGCTTTTTGCCAGAAGTGAGTTTTTTCTTAAGTTCTTCTTCTGAAATAATTTCACTTACCCCTCTTTTGATTTTTTCTAATACCTCTTGCATTTGTTTTTCCTTACTATTATTATAGATTAAATACCACCAAACTAAATCGATAAATTTCTTAAAATCTTTACAGTTTTTTTGTTAAACTTTTTTTTATATCTTATTGCCTTTTTAATTGACATAACAGAAAGTTCACCTTTTGTTATCCCAACTAATACATTTGTTTCTCCTCTATGAAATAAATTCATAGTAAAATGTCCAAGCTGTGAAGCTAAAATCCTTGTTCTAGCTGTTGGTCTACCACCTCGTTGTATATAACCTAAAGTACTTACTCTAACTTCAAGATTAGTAAGTTTTTCTATTTTTTTACCAAACTCGCTAGACAATCCACATCCTTCTGCAAAAGCAATAATCTGAGAAGTTTTTCCTCTTTCTTTACCTCTTTTTAATTCTGAAGCCAACTTATTAAGATCTACAATTATCTCGGGAACAACGATAAACTCACATCCTGCGGCAAGAGCAACATCTGCTGTTAAAAAGCCATGTTCTCTACCCATGATTTCAACAACAAAAATTCTATCATGGCTTGTTGCTGTATCTCTTATCTTATCTATAGATTCAACAGCAGTATTTAAAGCAGTATCGTAACCTATAGTCTCATCTGTACCATAAATATCATTATCAATAGAGGCAGGAATACTAATAACCTTTATTCCTCTTTTTGACAAAGCATGACTTGCAGCTAAAGAACCATCTCCTCCAATTATTACAAGTCCGTCAAGACTTAGCTCTTTAATTGATCTAACAGCTCTATTCATACCTGCAATAGTTTTAATCTCAGGACATCTCCCAGTGTGAAGTATCGAACCACCGGTATTTATTATACCACTAACCGAACGAATTGTAAGACTTATAAAAGCATTTTCTAATAAACCTTTAAAACCTCTATTAATTCCTATAATTTCATATCCTAAAGCAATCCCCTGTCTTGTAACAGCCCTAATAGCTGCATTCATTCCAGGTGCATCTCCTCCTGAAGTTATAACGCCAAATCTTTTAGTCATTAAAACCTCTCAAAATAATTTTTATTTTCATATTTTAAATTACTCTTTCGGCATATTTAGCATAGGAGCAGACATTAGTTTATACTTTTGAACAATCATTATAAATATAGTTTTGATAATAGCTGCTACTGGCACTGCAAAAACAATTCCCAAAAAACCAAATATTTGCGCGCCAGATAACATAGCAAAAACCATAGTCACTGGGCCTAAATTTACATTTCTTCCAACAACTAAAGGCTGAACAAAGTTGTTATCCAAAAATTGTATTATAGCATAAGTTACTATTATCTTTATAACTATGCCAACTGTATGAAATTGAAATGTACCTACTAACAAAGCTATAAACAAACCAACAAAAGGGCCAAGATACGGAATTAAGTTCGCAATGCCTGCAATAGTGCCTATTATCAATGCAAAATTTATACCTATAATGCTTAAACATATTATAGACATTATGCCTACAAAAGACGCTTCAATCAATTGACCTCGGATAAATCTTCCAAAAACCATATCTATTTCATAAACAACAGATAATATTGTTTCTATATGCTTTGAAGGGAAAATAGATATCAAACTATTTATACTCTTATTAGCTCCAAAAAGCATAAATAAGACTAACATTGGCACCAAAACAGTAGCTGAAAAGACAGAAAATATGTTTACAAGATAATCAGGGATTTTTTGAGTTCCCAAAATAACAAACCCTTTAATTTTTATTAAAATCATATTATACAAATCATAACGTTTTAATATCGGTAAAGAATTTTCTAATTTATTTTTAAAAATAATCAAGTAATTTGAAATATATTCATAATATTGAGGAAAACTTTCTTGTAATTTATCATACTCACTTATTAACAATGGTATTAAAATAAATAACAACCCTATTAATGCACTTATTAAAACAACTGCAATTATCGTAACACAAACCCATCTTCTAAGACAATAAGATTCTAATTTAACAACTAAAGGTGATAGTAAATAAGAAATAAAAGCCGCAACAATAAACGGTGTTAAAATTGCTCTTGAAAGATATAAAAACAAGCACGTTGCAATAAAAGCTAAAATTAATAAAAGAAGCAGTCTATTTTTTAAAGATTCTGTCATATATAAACTCATCCCTTAATAAATAAAAACATTTTAAAGCTTTTTAGCAAAAATGGAAGCTAAATTCTTCATTATTTCTAAACCGATTTTATTGTCAGATTCAAACAAATCTAAAAGCTTAGTGCGATAAATAAGATAAAGTTCGCTATCTTTTAAAGCTGAAGCATCGTGCTTATGAGTACAATTTTCAATTAATGATATTTCCTCAAAAAAATCGCCACTTTCAAGAATTTTACTTGATTTTTTTTCAGTTAAGCGAACTTGCCCATCTTTTAATATATACAAAACATTGGCTTCTTTGTTTTCTTCATAAATCTTTTCATATTGAACATATTTTTTTTTAAAAATTAACAAAGCTATTTTTATTAAAGATCTTTTAGAAAGCCCAGAAAATAAAGAAATTTTTTTTAAAAGAACAATATCTTTCTTTAATACATCATCAACAAACAAAAAATATAATAATCTTTTTAGCATATTATCCCTATTTTTAAAATATTCATTCTCCATTGATGCAATTGTGTATAAAATCCAAACTATCTTAAAGACATTTAGAGTTTTGCGATTTTGTTATACTGACTAAACATTAAATTTGTTGAATTTAACGTTAAAACTTCTTATACATTAAATGATAGTAGCCATTGTTTATAGTATCTAAAAAAAATTATTGAATATAAAATTCTTTGTATAAAGACAATCTACGATCTCGTTTTGTATTGAATTCTTCTCTAATTTTTAGTATATCATATATGTATAAATTTTCAACAATAAGCTTTTCTTTGTCACTAATTTCAGAAATAATTCTACCATATGGATTAACAATCAAAGATGATCCTGAATATTCAATAGAATTACCTAAACCAATACAGTTATAGTTGTTGCTTGTTTATTCAGTTGAGTTTTTATATTGTCTATTTTTTCAATTGGAACATTGCTATCATAAATAATGAAAAACTTATCCACCATAATACTTTGCATAAGTTTATCTGCTAATAATTGTGTATCATCTGAAAAGTAATAGGGATATTCATTTCCACCAATTGTAATCAAATGTTCTTTAAACATATTTCCTCACATTCCTTTATAACAAATTTTAATATATCTTTTCAATTCATCAATTATTAACCTAACGTCCAAGTTATCTCTTTTCCACATACTCATAATATGTAGCGACAATAATTTTTCGTCCGATTAAACCGCTGTTGCAAACAGCTTCGTCAATTACAAATCTACTGTAAGATTTACAAAAATTTGAGCATATCTTCGTGGAAAAGTCGCATCTCTGCATGTTTTCGTAGAAACTAGATACGATAAGGGTTTTTGGCCAATGTGTGAGAGAACTGGATTTGAGGCATTAATTTAGGTGGTCTCATTACGCTTCGGATTTTATCATAAATTATAATAAAAAAGCCGCTGTCTGAAAATATAAGACGACGGCTTTACTTTTTTGTAAAAAAATGCTTTTGCGGAATTTATTGTATGCTGTATGCTGTATGCTGTATGCTGTATGCTGTATGCTGTATGCTGTATGCTGTATGCTGTATGCTGTATGCTGTATGCTGTATGCTGTATGCTGTATGCTGTATGCTGTAT
>JAIRXS010000005.1 GCA_031268145.1 Candidatus Endomicrobiellum siamense | reverse complement strand
CCGTTAGAACTCCCATTATTCAGTACCTTTAATTTATTTTTTGAAGTATATTTATTGTTAAGAATAATGTCATATAATCCGAAAGAATTAGGATATATTTTATTCGCACAAGCATAAGTAATTTTTTCAACAATATCTAACAATTTGCGTTTTTTACCACTTACAACAAGTAAAGGCATTCCGGCGACTGTATGAAGACGATTAGGAACTCTTGCTAAAAAAGCAGCAAGCATACCCACAAATCCGGCTTTAGGCGTATGGGTGTGTACTATAAAAGGCATTTCTTTTTTTAAGAAAAAATATAATCTCCAAATCGCTTTCAAATCTTTAACAATAGAAATTGTTCGGCTCATTTCAACAGGATAAACTCGAACTTCTTCAGTTTGACTTACTTTTTCCAAGTTTCTTATTGTTGCTGTTTTTGAACTTGATATGGCAATAACATTATATCCATTCTCAGACATAAATTTTAATTGGCCTTTTAATAAACCAAAAGAGCCGGGAACGGTGGTGATACGGATGAGTTTGTTTTTCATTTATTTATCAATAATTTGGAATTGCTTGTTATTTTAATCCAACCACTTTAGTTTCGCTATTAAAATTAGTAGCAAGAACTAACAGAAAAAATAAAAACGCAAAATAATCTACAAACCAAGAACGATGTAAAAAAACAACAATAAAGTAAAAAAAGCCCAAAAATTGGACAGTAAATGCTTTTTTCCAATATATAGAAAACATCAATATCAAATATAAGAAAATTCCTGTATAGCCATATCGAATAACAAAACCTCTATAGTCTGAATTTTGCAGATCATTATTATATAGAATATCACGACCATTTCCAAATACAATATCTCCTTGATTATAATGTTGGTTATAAAAATCAATAAAATAGACAGACGTTCTTTCATCTAGTAAATCGGTTTGCTTATCAAAGAAAAAGCGTTCTAACACTTCTTGTGGAACATATAGTAAAGCAAGTACAACAATAGGCACTATTATAAAGGCTAAATAAATCTTTTTTTCTAAAATTATATTTATAATAAAAAATCCAAATAAAAGTACAAATGAACCAAAAGATAAAGTTAGCAAAGAAGTTAATAATATTATTTTACCTTTTATTGTCTTTATAATTGCTTTATATACAAAAAGAATCATACAAAGTAATAAACCAAAGTGTCCGGGTTCAGCAAAAATTCCATTAAGACGATATAAATTTAACCCCCAAAGAGAATAATCTTGCCAACTTAATCTTACTGATATAAAATATGATGTAAAATGTCCTCCCGACTCTCTTGGAATAACAATATTAGGAAGACTGACACCAAGAGCGTTTAGAACTAAAACAAATAAACTGAAGATACAAACTATTAAAATTAAATTTGAAAAATAATAAAATGCTTTATTTAATAAGATTTTATTCAAGAACAAAGTCATTGAGAAAATAAAAAGCCATATAACAGAAGGTGAAAAACGATCGTATTCCCGAAAAGGAATAGCAATGTATAGAAACAAAGTAAAACTAATCAAGAAAATATTTAAATCATTTTTTCTTAAGGAGACCCTTTCTTTAAAGACCTGTTTAACAAAGAATAAAAAATATCCCCCTATAAATAATAGAATTAAGGTAGAGTTAAATCCATAAAAAATAACAGGCGAACATGATAATATCGCTAAAAACGCAATAACAAAAGCGAGGATTTTTTCACCCAAGTCTAATTGTTGATTATATGGTCTTATATTACCTTTATAATCTTTCATCATATAGTTTCAACAACGACTGAACCATTGATTGAATTGAGAAATTAGTAATAGCATACTTTTTTGCCTCTATAATTGTATTTTTTAAATACCCTTTCTTTATATCTTCAATAATCTTATTCAAATTTTCAACAGCTACTTTTTTGTCATGAAAATCAAAATAGTACTGATGATAACCTTTATATCCCGACTCATATATGGGAGGTATATCAGAAGCACAAATTGGAAGTTTTTTGTATTGGGCTTCTATAAGAACATTCGCTAAACCTTCATTTAATGATGGAAAAAAGAACAGATGTGATTTGTTAAAATATTTGTTTATTTTTTTATCAAACCCTGCAAAAAAACAACAATCAGATATTCCCATCTGGCTCACTTTTTCTTTAACCACATTAACAAGCCCTCCTTGTCCAACCAAAATAAGTTTATAATTATTAGTCTTAGGGTCCAAAGAATTAAAGCAATCAATAAGAAACAAATGATTTTTCGGCTTCCTAAAACTGCCAATATGTAAAATCACAAAATCCTCGTCTTTAATAAAGATATCTAAATTATCATTCCTTTCTAAATCATTTTCTAATTCATCAAAATCTACTCCGTTATACAGTAGTTCATATTTAGTGCTTGAATTCCATCTTGGATAATTATTGTCTAAATTAGATTTTGAATGTCCTATTATCTTTGTGGCAAGAGTTTTGGTAATATACTTATGAATTTTTAGATGAAAAGACAAAAGTTCATATAGAATCTTTTTTCGTTTCAAAGCCTTAAAAGTAGATGGATGTGTGCTATGCAATGACACATAGACTTTAGTATTTGTTAATCTTGATGCCAAAACAAAACCTCCCGAAGTAAAACCAAATCTACTATGCACTATATCAAATTTATGCTTTAGTAGTAAAAAACATAATTGTATCATGTCAAGAATTATTATTCCTGTTTTTTTTATATAAAGAAAATTTACTCCTAATTCTTTGAAATCTTTTTCTAATACCCCACCTCGTTGAAAACATAAAATTGTCATATCAACTTTTGTTTGAGGCATATTTTTCAAACAAGAAAGTAATGTCTTTTCGATTCCACCTATACTTGCGGAATTAAGTATAGTTAAAACTTTCATACTACATTTATATTTATAAGTTTATGATAGTAAATATTACCTATGTATGATTTTGATAAAATTACCCTTAAACAATGCAAAATATGTAGTGCTGAATAATAAAGCATAAATTATTAGAATAAAGTATTCGTCTATTTTTAGGTAGCGTAACATAAAGACTATAACAGATAAACTTATACAGAGAATAATCATTTTATAGGCTTGCTGAAATATATCACCAATTCTTATTTTAAAATATTTTTTTAAAATATATTGATGTATGAAAAAATTAATTAATCTAGACAACAATACCCCTGCGGCCGCTCCGATTATTCCATATAAATAAATTCCTAAAACCAAACAGGGTAAATAAATTACTAATGAAGTAATTCGTTGTATTTTAAATTCATATTTAGGTCGTCCGGTACTTCTAAACAACAAGTTATAACCATGAGTAAGAACAACAATCATTACAGATAAAGACAATATTCTTAAAGGAATAATAGCATCCCCCCATTGATTACCAAAAAAAAGAGGAACCAGTTCTTCCGCAAAAAGAAATAAGGTTAACATAATCGGATAAAGAAATAATATGTAATAACCTACTAATTTCAAATAATATTTTCTTAAATTTTCAATATCATCTTGTATACTACTATAAAAAGGAAACATTACTGTATCGAGCATACTGGTTACTTGTCCGCTTACCAAATTAGTCATCATGAAAGCTAAAGTATATATCCCTACAGCAGAGGCGCCAACCCACTTACCAATTATCAAATAGTCTGCATTGCTCACTAAATTTATTATAATTTTTGATCCCGTAATAAAAATACCAAAAGAAAGTATTTCTTTTAATATATTTTTATCCCATTGTAGAGAAGGCTTCCATTTTGTAGCGTTATAAAATAATGGAACAGTTATTAGATAGGCTATGACATCATTAGCCACCAACGCCCATACACCAAAATCAAAAAAAGCCATACTAATTGCTGCAATCCCAGCTATAAAAGAAGAGATGTTGCGTATAAATGCTATTTTTCTAAAATTGAGTTCTTTTCTAAGCTGCGAAAAATGTACTGTATTTAATGCGCTACTCAGGATAGATAAACTTAGAACCGGAATTATTTTAGTTAAAATAGGTTGCTCATAAAAGTTCGCAGCAATAGGTGCTACTATAAAAGACAAGAATAAATACAATAATATAGACCAGCACACATTTGTCCAAAACACTGTATTCAAATGTCTTTCATTTAAATTTTTCTTTTGTATAATGGCCGGTCCCATACCGGCATCATTTAGTACTTGTATAAAAGAAATAAATACCGCTGCCATACCGACAACTCCAAAATCTTCAGGGAATAAGATTCTTGCCAATATCAACTTAACAATAAAATCAATCCCCCGTTTAATCACTATTTCTATGACACTCCAAAGGATTCCAGATTTCAGTTTATTACTCATACTTTGAAAATATTTTACAACCTTTCACTCACTTTTCCTTCTAAAATTCCTTTCAAATCATAAATCACCCCATTTTCTTTTTGAAGATTGTCCAAGTCTAATGCGAGAAATTCTTTATGTGCTACTCCCAATACAACTGCATCAAACTTTTGGTTTGGTAAACCAGTTGTACTATCTAAATTATATTCCCGCTTCACTTCCTCCGGATTCGCCCACGGGTCGTATATCGTCACATTCGCATCATATTCTTTCAATGCCCAAATCACATCCACTACCTTGCTGTTCCGAATATCCGGGCAATTTTCCTTAAAAGTAATTCC
>JAIRXS010000028.1 GCA_031268145.1 Candidatus Endomicrobiellum siamense | reverse complement strand
CAAAACCAATAAACTAACAAAAAATAATAATCCAACCAACACAAAAAAACAATATGTTTGGGACTTCATAATCTTTTTTATCATAAAACCAGCCTTTCTACTGCTCATAATCTATCCCTTGTATTTAATCTTCTACAGCCGATCTTATGTGAAGTCAAAATCGATAAACATCGCAAGTAAGTTTCTAAAGAACCTAAAATTATAGTCAATGTATATTTCACCTCTAAGAATCCTTCTGATTTTTTCTTAAATTATCATTAACTCTACATCTAACTGTTGTCCTGAACCTTTGTTATTTATCTCTTCCACTCTGGCGCAAAATCTTCCTCTATTTGGTTATAAGATTTTTTATTATTCCAATTGCAATGAGAAGATTGATAACAATTTTTACAAGAATTAGGCATATTTGGTGTGTTTACAATCATGCGATGTTTTTTAAATTCTCCTGCATTCCACATATCAAAAAATTTACAATATTTATCAAATTTAAAAAATTTCTGTGAAGTAGACATGCAAGGTCGAACATACCCATCTGAACCTAAATAAAAATCCCTGTAGGCAACAAAACAATCTCTATGTAAAGCATTCTCTGCAGGGTCACTACCTGCAATATATGGAAGTTTTAAAAGTATTTTATGTTTTTGTGCACGCTCTTCTGTTTTTTTAAAAACTTCACGAACCTTCTCTTCTTCACCGTAAAGAGTTTGATTTACTAACCTTTGATCAAAAGCGGTTAAAAAAACAACTTTCACCTCATCAAGTCCAACATCTGCCGCCATATTAATCAAATCTGGCAGTTCATCTAAATTTTGTTTCATTGCGCAAAAGACATAATTTATATGTGGATATTTTAAATTTTTACGAGTTTTTTCCAGAACAATTTCTTTAAGATATGAATTTATTTTTAGAATATCGGAACCACGCCTTATTTTATTATTAGTTTCCTGTGTTGCTCCATCTACACTTACAGCAAAAACATCTATATTGTAATTAAATATAGCATCTTTTATCTTGTTAAGACGCATTCCATTAGTACAAAAATATTTGCGTACCGAATGATTATCTAAGATTTTAAGCATTCCTTCAAAATTAGGATGACTTGTAGGTTCACCCCAACCCATAAGAGTAACTTCTTCTACTGTATCAAACAACGGCTCTAAGGCATAAAAATTTTCCATACTAAGTTGAGTTAAAGAAAAATCTGCCGCATTTCTACCACACATAACACAGTTTAAATTACAAGCATTTGTAAGCTCTAATACTATTCGACGAGGGTATGATTTAAGTTCAGTTTTTCCTGACTCTAATTCAAATAAATTAAGCTCACTGTTTTGCCTTTGTTTTTCAGAAATTGATTTGCCTTCGAATAAATCTTTTGTTTTTGCCCGAATAATCATACTAATACCTCCTAGATAAAATATCTAAATTTCAATTGTTTTTTAAGATCAAGTTCTTTATTACATTTTTAAACCCTATACGACCTGTTACAAAAACTTTTCACCTTTATATATCTCTAATAATTTTGTCATTTTACCAAACCTTCCATGGGGCTTTAGTTGAATTCCATAATGAATTTAATAAGTTTTTTTCACGCAAACTATCCATAGCCTGCCAAAAACCATTATGTTTATATGCATTTAATTGACTTTCTTTTGCTAAATTTTCTAATGGATCTCTCTCGAAAATTACACTATCTACACTTGCAGATATATAATCAAAAACTTTATTTTCACATACAAAAAAACCTCCGTTTATCCAGCTTTCTTCTACAAGAGGTTTTTCGTTAAAAGATACGATAGTATTGTTTTTTATAGCAACAGAGCCAAAGCGCCCTGATATTTGCACGGTAGTCATAGTAGCAATTTTTCCTGAATTTTTATGCGATGCTAGAAGTGCTCTAATATCTATATTTGCTATACCATCACCATAAGTCAACATAAAAGTTTCATTTCCAATATATTCTTGTGCTTTTTTGATCCTACTACCTGTCATTGTCTCTTGTCCTGTATACAACAAGGTAACTTTCCAGGGTTCTTGGCGGGTTTTATGTATTTCTACAGAATTTGTCAGCATATTTACAGTAACATCACAATACCTTGTATAGTAATTAATAAAATAGTCCTTGATTATATGTGATTTATATCCTGTTAAAATTACAAAATCGTTAAACCCATAATGTGAGTATATCTTCATTATATGCCATACAATTGGATGTCCTCCAATTTCTACCATCGGTTTTGGTTTTAAATCAGTCTCTTCAGATAATCTTGTTCCTAAACCACCTGCTAGTATTAAAACTTTAATATTATCCTCCTATTCCATAAGATTTTTTCTAACTTTATTGTTTTATTGAGCATTTCCCTAACTTGCCATAAACAGATTTTCTAAAAAAATCAGGAGGCTTTCGTACTGTATTTTTCTTATTTACATAAAAAAATATGGACGATATGCTTCTATAGCTCCTAAAATCAAATGTTTCTACAATAATCAACTAAATCTATCATAACAAGCCTATTTTAAAGCAATCATAACTTTTTATGTATTCTTCAGGATTATAAAAATCACTTGCAATAATTAATAGAACACTATTTTCAGAGAAATCAAACATTTCACGCCATACCATTGTACCTATATATAATCCTATATTGGGACTTAAAAGATCAAAAATTTTAATATTTGTTCCATCATCAATTTTTATTTTACAAGATCCTTTTACGCAAATGAGTATTTGTTCTAGTTTTTTATGTGCATGAAACCCTCTTGGAATATCTTTCTTCGTATTAAAAATAAAATATACTCTTTTGATATTAAAAGGTATATTTTTATTTTGTTCAAGAGAAATTAAGGATCCTCTTGTATCGCTAAAAACCTCTAATTCAATTAGCTTAAATTTTTCTTCTATTTTTTTCATTATTATTTATCTATTATTGCAATTTATCAATGTCTCTATCTAAAATTTTCTTAACATATTTATAATATTCAATATTTTTATATTTTTCAATATTTTTTATTATTTCTTCTTTTGTTAAAAACTGCATATTATAAGCAATCTCTTCAAGACAAGCTATCTTTGTCCCTTGATTTATCTCTATAGTTTGTACATATGAAGCTGCTTGTAAAAGAGCATCTGGAGTGCCTGTATCAAGCCATGCAAAGCCACGTCCTAAACATTCTACATTTAAAGTATTATTGTATAAATAAATATTATTCAAATCTGTAATTTCTAGCTCACCACGTTTTGAAGGTTTTAAATTTCTAGCGTATTCGACAACTTTATTATCATAAAAATATAAACCGGTGACAGCATAATTCGATTTTGGATTTTCAGGTTTTTCTTCAAGTGATTTTACTTTACCATTTTGATCAAATTCCACTATTCCAAATCTTTTTGGATCTTTTACATTATAAGCAAAAACTGTTGCATTTCCTTTTTTCACATTCTCTCTAATCTGTTGCAAAATTTCTGAAAAACCTGCTCCATAAAAAATATTGTCTCCTAAAATAAGGGCAACATTATCTTTGTCAATAAATTTCTTTCCTAAAATAAATGCCCGCGCAAGGCCATCTGGAGAAGGCTGTTCTTTATAAGATAATCTCAAACCAAACTGTTGCCCATTACCTAGTAAGTATTTAAAACTCGATAGGTCTTGTGGAGTAGAAATTATAAGGATTTCTCTAATGCCTGCTAACATTAAAACAGAAAGAGGATAATATATCATAGGTTTATCATAAATAGGCAACAATTGCTTTGAAGTCGCCATTGTAATAGGATAAAGCCTTGTACCTGCACCTCCTGCTAAAATAATTCCTTTCATATGGCAATCTCCCAAGCAAACAATTTATTCAAAATACTTAATCTTTCTAATTTCTATGCTATCAATCCACTCTTGGTTTTTTAAATACCAATCTATAGTTAACTTAATGCCTTCTTCAAAAGTAATTGACGGTTTCCAGCCAAGTTCTGATTGAATTTTATCATTACAAATTGCATATCTGCGATCATGCCCAAGCCTATCCTTTACATACTCAATTGAACTTTCGTCTTTGCCCATAGCATTAAGAATAATATGCGTGATTTCAAGATTGCTTTTTTCGTTATGTCCGCCAATATTATAAATTTCGCCAATTTTTCCTTTATGTAAAATAATATCTATTGCTGCACAGTGGTCGTAAACATAAAGCCAATCGCGAATATTTAAACCATCTCCATAAACCGGCACTTTTTTACCTTTTAATAATTGTAATACAAAAAATGGTATTAATTTTTCAGGATATTGATAAGGACCATAATTATTTGAACACCTAGTAATTAGTACTGGGAGCTTGTAAGTTTCAAAATATGATCGTGCAAGCATATCTGCACTTGCTTTCGACGCAGAATATGGTGAATTTGGAGCAAGAGGCGTAGTTTCATAAAAATACCCTTGAGAGCCTAATGTACCATAAACTTCATCTGTTGAAACCTGCAGGTATCGATCAACTCCAAAATCTTTTGCCATTTGTAAAAGATTTAATGTCCCTTTAACATTTGTGTCAATAAAAATTTCTGGCCCTGCAATTGAACGATCTACATGGCTTTCTGCAGCAAAATTTACTATTGCATCAACATTTTTAACTAGTTGTTGTACCAAATCTTTATCACATATATTGCCATGAACAAACTCATGGTTAGGATTATCTTTTACATCGTTAAGATTTTCAAGATTCCCTGCATATGTAAGTGCATCTAAATTAGTAATTTTATAGTCTGGATATTTATTCAACATATGTCTTATGAAGCAACTACCTATAAAACCAGCTCCACCTGTAATTAGTAATTTCATATATCATCTCTCATGTCTAACTTTTAGGAAATATCTTGCAACAACATTATTGGTTTATATTTTCTTTAAAAGTTTTTTTCTTAAATTCTTTCTTTTAGTTTTATGTGGAATTAAATCACACAACAAATTGATAAAAAATCTTTTTACTGGATAAAATTTATTCTGTTTAGAATATATTTTTTTAAAAATATATTCCATTTCTTGTTCTATAAAAGTTAATCCATTTTTCTTTAAAAAACTTTCACATTCTTTTGTTACATAAATTCGTTCTTGCTGTTGACTATGATTAAAAGCAAACCAAAAGAACCTCTTAAATATTTTAAAAAATAACTCTTTTGTGTCTTCAAAAATATTTTTGCTAATTAAAAAATCATATATTTTCTCTGCTATATAAAGATGTTCTATCGCTCTTCTACTAATTTTTTTTTCTATTAAATCTGACATGATACCATTTTCTCGCCTCACATAATTATGAAATTTGTCTTTTATAAAAAATATATTCTTACAAAATAGCACATAGCAAAAGTAAAAATATGCATCTTCAAATAAAAGACCCTCTGGGAATGTTATGCTATTTTCTTCAACTATCTTCCTTTTATAAATCTTATTCCATGCTGAGACATCTGTATTCAATATAACATTATCTGTAGCCTTTACTAGTCCGTCATATTTTATAAGATAATATTTTTTATCGCTTTCCTTATATGGCAATCCGCTCTTATCTGCATAAATCACATTAGTGCCACATATAGCCATTTCACAATTATAAGTATTCATCGCAGTATATAATCTAAGACACATGCTTTGATCATAATAATCATCGGAGTCACAAAACATGATATAATCAGATCTGACTACTTTAAGACCATTATTGCGAGTTGTGGCAAGTCCAGAGTTAACTTTATTATACAATACTTTTACTCTTGAATCTCTTTGCTCATACTCTTTTAGAACAAATCTGGAATTATCTGTAGAACAATCTTCAACACAGATAATTTCTATATCTTTTAATGTTTGATTTAATAAAGAATCTAAACATCTAGGAAAATACTTTTCTACATTATATACAGGTACTATAATTGATACCTTAGGATTTTGCTTCAACACAAACCACTCCCCTTCCAATTAACACCTATTTTTTTACACATGTAATCTTTTTTATTGATCAATAGATCTATTACATTATAGAAATTTGTCCTAACACCAAAAAGAGTAAATATCAAAATATTTTAATTTTATTTTTTTAATCTTTGTACAGACTTTACTTATACAAAACTTCAATAATATAACTTTCATGTAAAAATACATCAATGTTGTTACTGCTTTTTTAAAAAAATGTATATTATTCCAATTTAAAATATTACGCAAATAAAAGCCTATACTGCTACAGTGTAATTTGTTTATATACCAGTTAACATTGTTAACATTAATTTTTTTCTTATACCGTTGTAAATATTTGATATATGGAAAAAATCTATACAACAACTCCCATTTATAAACAGGTGCAACATGAGCAACTACATCCACAAGTATAGCTGAAAAAACATTTTGCTCTTCTAAAGGCATTGAAGACCACAATCCTTGCGAATATGTATATGAATAAACCAACTCTTTTATATAATATAAGCGTCCAAACTGCAAAATAAAAGGAACTATAACATTATCAATAATAAAAGAAGTTGAAATCAGTTTTTCTCTTTGTCTATCATTAAAATAATTCTTGAACACGAATGCCCCAGAGTGGACATATACAGAATATAAAAATCTCTTACTATCAATTATACCTTCATTAAAACCAAATCCTGCTAATGAAGTAATACTATCTACCCTATTTTTTAGTCTAAATTCAAAATCAAATACAACAGATGATATAGATTCATCTTTTTCCATGATATTTATTGCATGAATAGCAAATGCTTGACTAATATAATAGTCATCACCATCCAGTAAACAAAAATACTTTCCCTTCATCTGTCTTAACAACACTGAAAATGCAGCACTTATTCTATCAATAGGATAAATTTTTTTTTCTTTTTCTCTAGGAGTAACAAAAACACGAATTTTATCTTTATACTTTTCCCCCAAACTTTCTAATATCTTAATCGTACTATCTTCTGATCCATCATCATGTATCAAGACCTCAAAATCGCACGATAGCTTTTGAGAAAATATACTGGTAATGGCTCGCTCAATATATTTTTCATGGTTATAACATATAACAAGAAAACTTATCATCATAAAATTTTACGCTTGTAAACCCTTATCCCCAAAACAAAAACTCTCTTTGCATTGCTATTAGTAGAAACATGAAAAAAAATACTAAAAAAAGATCTTAACATTCTTAAAAAATAATACCATGCCTTGTAAAATTTATTCCCGTAATTGGTAAGATATTTATAATCCTTATATTCACTACGTGTATATAAAGATTTATCAAAATTACCATTTTTTAAATCATATTTAAGTTCACTTTGCACAATTTTTGCAAAAGATTCTCTTTCTTTGCCTTGTAACCTATAAAAATTCCATCTATAACTACCAAATTTACTCCTATTAGCTACCATTTTTATTTTTGATTTTATAATAGGATGGTTATTAAGAAATTTGCTAATTTCATTGAATTCTTCACAAACACAAAAAACTTTACCTTTACTATTTATTGACGAATTTATATTATCCAAACGATAATGTACAAAAGTATCTTTTAAAATATATGCTGATTTTGCAAGTGATAAAGTTTTAAAATTAAAAGAAATATCTTGGTATGATGCTCCTGGGGTTTCTAAAAAACGTATTTTATTTTCATTTAGAAAAACTCTTTTATATACATACGACCATACTTGTTGTCCTCTAAAAAATACATCATATCTATCTAGAGGCAAAATTATTTTATTTAAATCATCCTTGTGTGGTATTGCCCACAACGCCACTTTATTTTTATCTTTTGATGCCTCTGAATAATACTCATAATAAGAACTTCTAACAATATCAACATTGTGTAACTTTGCTGTACTATAAAGCTTTTCAAACATATTAGGTTCAATCCAATCATCTGATTCTATAATTCCTATATATTCTCCGCGCGCAATGTCAAGGCCCTTATTTACAGTTTTTCCATACCCTTCATTTTTTTTGTCTATAATTTTTATACGAATATCTTTATTTTCATACTCTTTAATTATTTGAAGACTGCTGTCAGTAGAACCATCATTAACAATAATTATCTCTATGTCTTTTAATGTCTGGCCGACTATACTGTCAAGGCATTGGCGCAAATATTTTTCTACATTATATACAGGTACTACAATTGATACCTTAGGATTTTGTTGCTCCATAACACCTCTTCACATATTTTCAAATAAAATTAACGCTCGTTCTATAGCTTTGTCCATATCGTAGTATTTATAGTCACCAAGTCTACCTAAAAAATGGATATTTGGTATATCTTTGGTTAGTTCAAGATACTTATTATAAAGTATTCGATTTTCATCTTTTATAATTGGGTAATATCTTTCGTTTTTACCAAGCTCAAATTGTTCTGGATATTCATAGGAAACAACTGTTTTATTTGCTTGGCTATTTAAAAACCATTTATATTCGCCTATCCTAGTAAAATCATAATTGCATGGATAATTTATAACAGCTGCTTCTTGAAATTTATCATATGAAAATTCTAAAAAGTCTAGTTTTATGCTGCGATAGGGAAGCTGTCCAAACTTGTACTCAAAAAACTCATCAATTGAACCAGTATAAAACAGTTTTTCATATTCCATATCTTTTGAAAATGATGTGGAAAGTTCTACTCCTATATTTGGATGATCAAGCATATTTGAAATAAGTTTTGTGTACCCTTCTAATGGAATGCCTTGATATCTATCTTGGAAATATCTATCATCCCGACTTATATATATAGGAACTCGCTCAGAAACTGAAGCGTCTATTTCCTCTGGTTTCATGCCCCATTGCTTTAAAGTGTACTCTAAGAAAATCTTCTGATAAATATATTCAGCTAAAAATGTTAAGTCTTCATCTTTCGTCTTACGTAATTCCAAAATAGGCACTTTTTTATTAAACCCAAATTTTTCTATAAGACATTTTTCTAAATTGTTGGCAATACAAGCAGGAAAAATTTGATATAAAGAATTTAAATTAAACGGTATTGGAACATATTGTCCATCCAACAAACCTTTTACTTTGTGCTGGTATGTATACCATTTTGTAAACTTTGCTAAGAAATTCCAAACTAATTTTGAGTTTGTGTGAAAAATGTGTGTGCCATATTTGTGAATACAGATATTATTACTATCAAAATAGTCGTAACTGTTGCCGCCTACATGAGGTTTTGCATCAATAACAACAACCTTTTGATTGAGCTCTTCTGCTATTTTACGAGCAATTGTAGCACCAGAAAATCCACTCCCGACAACAAGATTTTTCATCTTAATCATATCTCTTCTTTAAATTTACATTTGTATTTTACCATATTTATTAAGAAAAAATCACTATTTCTGTATATAATACTTTCGTGTTTAATCCTTTTTAAATATTTTTATTCAAGGACTTTTTTGTGAAAATTACCTATAGGGACTGAATCATTTTCTAACTTAATTAACAAAAATAAAGTTTATGTTGACAAAACATATGTTTAATTCGATTACTAACGATTCTGTTTATTTAGACTTAGACCTAAATGTTTTGGTAAATTCTTGCCTTGCTTACAAATTACTTTCAAAGAATTATTTAAGGCTAATAAGTAAACTTTTTGAAGGCCTATATATCCATGACAAGTGGAACCGGTTTAAAAAATATCCTGTTATTCATTTAGATTTTACTGAACTTGCTTATGATACTCCTGGGAGATTAAAAAACTCTCTCTCTCTCTTATAACAAGAACTGCTATTGATTATTTCACTGAACTTATATCTACTGAAATAGGCTCTAGATTTTCGGAGCTTTATAGAAAAGTTGCATAAAAATACAGGGCAACAAATAGTGATATTGATAAATGAATATGATAAATGACATTCTTAATTTCCAAAACTTTCATCTTTGTTGTTTTTTTGGAAGTATAGTTCCATTTTAATTGCTTTTTCTCTGATTTTGTTGTAATATAGATTTTACGATAGAAAGAGAGCAATATCTTAAAAAGCTACGTTTATATAAGGACAAAAGAAATTTAATAATATAAATAAAATAATACCATAAGGAACTCTACACTTTGAGGTTCGTTGACCTTTGAAATTTTCAGCACTAAAAAAAATAAAAACTTTTTATTTAACCATTACTAAATAACGATTTTTCTTGTAGTAATGAAAAGGAGAAAATTAGATGAATAAAAATGTTCTACACTTTATAGCAGCACTAGTATGTGTGTGTGTTGCAAGTGATATTGGTATAGCAAATTCTGTAGATTTAGGTGAAATTAGCATTAATTTTGGTACAGATCTTGTATCCAAAACAGAAGTAAAAAACATAGGGAGTAATGACCTAGGTTATGGTGGTTATGGCGGAGGTACAGTAGGAGGACTTGAAAGTCTTAGAAATTTGTGTGATAATAGCTTGACTGATGGCTATTGGAGTCACAAGAATAACATAATATTAGGATTTGACTATTTACATTCCATTTTTAAGAAAGTAAAAATTGGTTTTGGCACAAAATTAATAGAAAAAAAAGTAAAAGCAGACTACATAGCATATTTAGAAAAAAATCCTACTCCTCCTAATCATAGTTACAATACAGGAGATTTCCAAATATTACCTATAAACAAAAATTTAGCTTCACCAGATGCTCATCCAGTATCCCCTGCTCCTTTTAGAGAATTGTATTTTTTACCTGTATACTTTACAGCTCAAATTAATCCAATAGATATTCTTTCAAGTATATATTTTAAGGGAAAGGTTGGGTGTAATTTTGTTGTAAAGGACGATATGCCAGATATTGATGGTTATGTTGATAGCTCATTATGGAAGTTTAAAAGAGGAAGTGGATTGTATTTTGGCTTAGAAGTGGGAAATGAGTTTGGCCTTAGTGAGAAAGCATTTTTTATATTAGGATTATTTTATGATTATATTGAATATAGAACCTCTCAAGCTGAAGATGGCATGGCTCATGAGCACAAAGACGCTGGTTGGTTTACGAATGTTGATCACACAATAGGTATCAAAACAGGATTAAAATTTAAATTGTAAAATTAAATTTCAAAAGAGCACCTTCAGATAAAAAATGAAGGTGCTCTTTTTTATTTTTGATTATAAATCGACATTGCTAAATATACATTTTCTAAAACTTTGTTAGTAAATTTTACTTTTTTTACAAAATATCTTTTTTAACTAAAGTTTCTGCAATTTGTACTGCATTTAAAGCTGCGCCTTTTAAAAGATTGTCTGAAACTACCCAAAATGTTAATGCATTGTTCTTTGTTGAAATATCAGAACGAATTCTACCTACATATGTTGTCTTCATATTTTCTGCAAATAATGGCATAGGATATTTTTTACTTTCTGGCTCATCTAGAAGTTGTATCCCCTCTGCTTGGTACAACAATTCTTTGGCCTTTTGTGGAGCAAGAGGTTTTTCTGTTTCTATCCACACGCTTTCTGAATGAGATCTAAAAACAGGCACTCTAACACACGTTGCGCTTACTTCTATAGAATTATCACCCATAATTTTTTTAGTTTCATTTGTCATTTTCATTTCTTCTTTTGTATAGCCGTTGCCTGTAAAAATATCTATCTGTGGTATTAAATTAAAAGCTATTTGATATTGAAACTTATTTGGCTGAGGTAAAGTTTCATCTTTTGCCCAAGCTCTTATCTGTTCGGCAAGTTCATTTATACCTCTTTGCCCTGTGCCAGATACAGATTGATATGTAGAAACAATTACTCTTTTAATTTTTGCAAAGTCATGTAAAGGTTTTAGTGCTACTACCATTTGTATTGTAGAACAATTAGGGTTTGCTATTATTTTTTTGTCTTTGCTTAAATCATTAGGATTAACCTCTGGTACTACTAAAGGAACATTTTCATCCATTCTCCAAGCACCTGAATTATCTATAACAAAACAACCTTTATTTGCAAAAGATGGAGCTATTTCTTTAGAAACCGCAGATCCTGCACTAAAAAGAGCGACATCAACATCTTTTCCGCTATCCTTTGTAAGTAATTCAACAGAAACTTCTTTACCATTATATGTTAGTTTTTTTCCTCTAGATCCCTCTGAAGCTAAAAAAGTTATGGTTTCTACAGGGAACTCTCTAGTCTCAAGCATTCTTATCATCTCTAAGCCAACTGCCCCTGTTGCGCCAACCACTGCCACCTTATATTTTCTCATTTTAGCTTTTACCTCTTAAGACTTGTTTGAGATTTATAGCTACATATTATACATTAATTTTTGATTTTATAAAATAAGCATAGAATCACCGTAAGAAAAGAAACGATATTCGGTACTAATAGCTTCTTCATATGCTTTTAACATAAGTGTTCTGGAAGAAAAAGCGCTTGCCATCATAAGTGGTGTAGATTTTGGCAAGTGTAAGTTTGTTATAAGTGTATTTATTATTTTAAATTTGTATCTTGGGTATATAAAAATTGAAGTTTCACCTGAAAATTCTTTTATAAAAGTTTTACCATTATCTGTAAAACCAACAAAATTTGCTATTGATTCTATGGCTCTTGTAGAAGTTGTGCCAACAGCGACTACCTTTTTGTTATTTTTGATAGAGTTATTAATAATCTTTGCATTTTCTTTGGTTAAAAAAAACTTTTCTGGAAGCATATTATGATTGTCTAAATTGTCTGAAGTTATTGGTTTAAAAGTTCCCCACCCAACATGCAATGTTAATTTAGCAATACTTACACCTTTATTTTTTAGAGAATCCAAAATTTCATCTGTAAAATGTAGTCCTGCCGTAGGCGCAGCGATTGCTCCTGTGTTTTTAGCGTAGACTGTCTGATACCTTTTTTTATCAAACTCTGATAGTTCAACAGCTAACCCTTTTTTTCTATCTATATATGGCGGTAATGGCATAACGCCATATTCTTGTAAAAAGGGTAAAATATTAGATTTATTAAACTTAACTAAAGTTTTACCATTTTCATCTTTGGAAATAACTTCACACTTGTATCCATTCTTAAAATAAACTTTTTTACCCGCGCCTATAAAAGGTTTAATTAATACTTTATATTCTTTTTCTTCTTGACAGGGGTCAAGAAAAAGCAATTCAACTTTTCCTCCACTGCATTTTTCTCCAAAAATTCTAGATGGGACTACTTTAGTTTCATTAAGAATTACGCAATCTCCACACTTAAAATATTCAATAATATCTGAAAATTTTTTATGAGAAAATTTTCCGATTGTTCTATCTACAACAAAAAGTCTAGAGTCTTGTCTGTTTAAAACCGGCTTTTGAGCAATAAGTCTGTCTGGTATAGTATAGTTGTAATTTAAGAGCTCTAAATCTGCTTTTAGCATTTTTTTTCTCTATAACTGATAGGTTCAATTTTTGTTTTAGGGTAAAAGTAAAGTAAAATCTTTTTATAGGTTTTGCCTTTATCTGCCATGCCTTTCGCGCCTTCTTGACAAAGACCAACTTTATGACCCCACCCTTTTCCTTTAAAATAAACCTTATTGTTTTTTACTTCTATAGAATCAAAAGTGTGGCTTTTTATTTTCCAAGCATCAATTAAAGTTCTAAATTTATAAGCATTCAATCTTAGTTTGCCTTCTGAGTGTATTATTTCTAACCCTTTTGCAGCTTTGGTTGGCGTTTTACCTTTAACTTTAATTTTCTTAATTTTACCTATTTTATTGTTTTGAGAAAGTTTTTCATGTATAAAATGTTCGTCTAAAGTATGTTCCCATGTTTTGTATCGAGCTTTGTGACAGTATCCACATTTTACTCCTTTTAAATAAGGAGGGATGTCTTTCCAACCCCAAACATATCTTGGCGAATCTGTACGACCTCCACACGTTGCGTGGAAAACTGCTTGTATCACTTTATCCTCGTATGTCAAAACTTCTTTATTTGTTTCTTTAACTGCTTGGTTTGTTGAATGCACTTGACCACTAAGACCACCATAAACCTGACAATGTGTTGTAGAGCATAAATTAAAGCCCTGTTCTTTGTGTTTGTTTAAATTTGCTATTGTATAAGTTCTACTTATAACAGCTTGAGCTTTTAAAGCCTCTGTAGGCCACAAAGGGTTCACTTCTTTAGGAACTACCCCTTTTAAATATTCTTCTATAGGTAAAACATTTATAATGGTCATTTTAGTTTTTGATTTTTGTATAGTTAATTGACCTAAATAAGGCTTGGAATTAACAAAAATAATATTATTTGATGGGGTAACTTTAACAGGAGTATATAAAATATAATTATTTATTTTTATACCTTTTGTAATACATTCTAAACTTCCTACCCCTTTTGAAAACTTTAGTTTTTTCCCAGAATTATCTAAGATTATAAAACTTTTTGAACATCCTATGCTTGCAGAAGAAACATCTATACAAATTCCAATATCAACATTTCTATTTGTAGCGCCTAATGCATATAAACTTTTGCAAGTAAATACTATATACATAAATAATATTAGTATACCTCGTACATTTTTAAAAATCATTCACTTTTAAACCTCTCTTTGTAAGACTTATGACATGCACAATATTTTTGGGTGTAGTAACCTTTCTGCTTTAAAAAATTTTTACCTTCATAAAAAAAATTTCTAAAATCAGCATATAAAAAATTTACCAAATATTTTGAAGATAAATTTTCGGCAGTTTGTTTGATTAAATCATGTTTTTGGTAAGGACTTGATAAAAGAGATGTACTAAAAAAATCAAAATTGTTTAACTTTGCAAATAAAATTGTTTTTTCTAAGCGCAAAGAGTAACAAAGTTTACAAGTTTCTAAGCTTTGTTCTTTCCAGTTATTATAATTGTAATCAAAGCTTTTTTCTTCGTAAAAGGTAACCTTGAGTTCTTTGGCATATTTTATAGCTGCATCTTTTCTTTTTTCATATTCATTAAAATCCCAAATGTTTGGATTATACCAATAGAAAGTAATATCATACAGATCTTTTAACACTTTTACGCTAGAAGCAGAACACGGCGCGCAACAAATATGTAATAAAATTTTAGGTTTTAAGTGATTGTTCATAAACTAAAGCAGTTTTCCTGACTTGACCGTTTAGGGGACCTCTTTATCTTTTTTTATGAGTAAATGATGTTAATATAGTTACGGTTAAAAAATAACTTTATATATTCTCAAATTTACAAGAAACATCTTTATTTTCACAAAACACGACAACTAATAAACTAACATTTGCATTTGTATATTTCTCATAGTATTTAGTATCTTTGATTTGATTTAATCCTTCTTCCATCTTTCCTTTGATCTGGTCAACTTGTTTTGCGTACTTAATTTCTACTATTGTTATACTATTGTCATGTCTTAAAACTGCATCTATCCTTCCCTTGTCTGTATGCACTTCTGCTTCTACCTCACACCCACTCATCCTACTTGCTAACAAAAATAGTGAATGATAATAGGACTCTCTCTTTGTATGTAAGTCGTATGGAATATTACTAAAGAGTTCTTCTAAATTTCTTCCCAGTCTTTCACCATTTTTATTTTCTATATCCTCATATATCATATCACCCAATTCTAGTACTTTTTCTTCATTTTTTTGTGTGTATGTTCCTAATAAACTTGTTAAGAATGCATCTCTAACTTCAAAATTCGGGAAGTCCATTGTATATATTGGACCCCTTTTGCCTATTTCCTTCTTCTTTACTGTTAAATATCCTGTTTGAAATAATAATGTAACGCTTTCTATATTACCATAATCAGAACTATTCCCTTCCAACAACTGACTACTTACTGACACCTTACATGTAAGTTTATCTATATCGTTTTTCTTCTTTATCTGCTCTATTAAAAATATAGGCGTTCCTGTTTTATACCAATAACCTATAAATTCTTTATTTCTAAAAAAAGCTAGTGTTGAAAAAGGATTATATACAGAAATTTTACTGTTCCATGAGTATCCATTATACCAGTATTTTATTTTTGACAATAACTCTTCTTTACTTATTTTCATAGATTCTGCTGTTGCTTCTATATGTCCTTTAAAATTACTTTCAAGCTCTTCTTGAGTGTATCCACAAATAGAAGAAAACTCAGCATCCATTGTTATGTCGTAAAGATTATTTAATGCAGAAAATACAGAAAGGCCTATAAATCGTGAAACACCAGTCATAAACATAAACTTTATATGAGCATCTCCAGCTTTTACTACTTGATAAAAGTTATGAAGAATTTCTTTAATTGCTTGATGCACTTCTTTTTCTTTGTTTAAACTATCCATCATAGGTTTATCGTATTCGTCTATTAATACAACTACTTGTTGACCTGTACTATTATGTAACTTTTCTATTAGTTCAGAAAACCTAGTCTCTATTTCAGAAGATATTAGCTCAATAGAATACTCAATAGCAGTTCTTATTATAAAATCAGAAAGAGAGTTTTCTAATCTTTCAGGGGTATCGTATGCAAGTTCCGCAAAATCCAAATGAATAACAGGATATTGTTTAGACCAATCCCATTTGTCGTAGATATATAGATTCTTAAAAAGTTCTTTATTAGCTTTAAATAACTCTTTGAAAGTACTAACAAGTAAAGATTTACCAAATCTTCTTGGTCGAGAAAGAAAATAAACAGATCCATTATTTATCAAGTTGTATACATGTTCTGTTTTATCTACGTATACGGCTCCAGCTTTTCGCAACTTATCAAATGCCTGAGTACCAACAGGTAAATTTTTCATAAATAAATCCTTAAATGTATTTGCATGAAAATTCTATTATATTTACAGGCAATGTACAACCTAGAAGTATTAAAATAAAGCATGCAATAAAATTTTAGGTTTTAAGTGATTGTTCATAAACTAAAGCAGTTCTTTTTGTAAGTTTTTGAAAGGCTCTTTGCCAATATGTTTGTATCCTGCTTCTGTTACAATACGACCTCTTGGTGTTCTGGCAATAAAGCCTGATTGTATAAGATATGGCTCATAGACATCTGTAATTGTATCGGGTTCTTCGCACATTGCCACAGCAATCGTGTCAACGCCTACTGGTCCACCTCCAAATTTATCAACTAAAGTAGAAAGAATAAGTCTATCCATTTTATCAAGGCCGGCAATATCTACAGACAAAGCATTTAGCGCTATTTGAGCAATATCTTTAGTTATTTTACCGCCTTTTATTTGAGCAAAATCCCTTACTCTTTTTAAAAGCCTATTTACAATTCTAGGCGTCCCTCTGGAACGCCTTGCTATTTCTTCACTTGCATTTTGATCTATCTCAATATTCATTATAGATGCAGAACGATTTACTATTAGAATTAAATCTTGTAAATTATAAAATTCAAGGTGCTCTACTATACCAAACCTATCTCTTAATGGGTTGGACAAAAGCCCTGCTCTTGTAGTTGCGCCTATCAATGTAAAACGTGGAATAGGAAGTTTTATAGTTTTTGCTGAAGGACCTTGCCCTATTATAATGTCAAGCTCAAAATCTTCCATTGCAGGATATAAAGATTCTTCTACTAAATGGTTCATTCTGTGGATTTCATCTATAAAAAAAACGTCCCCTTCAGAAAGATTAGTAAGAATAGCAGCCAAATCGCCAACTCTTTCTAATACAGGACCAGAAGTCATCCTTAAATTAGTACCCATCTCTTTTGCAATAATATGTGAAAGAGTAGTTTTTCCAAGTCCTGGCGGAGCATAAAATAAACAATGGTCTAAAGACTCTTTTCTGTTTTTAGCAGCTTCTATAAAAACTTTAAGATTATTTTTTAACTTACCTTGACCTATAAAGTCAGAAAGACTTTGAGGCCTTAAAGAGTTTTCTATTCTATCTTCTTCTTTAAGTTTAGAAGATTCAACAATTCTTTCTAATTCTTCCATTAAAAGTCCTATTATATAGTTATTAACGTCTAATAGGTTGTATTATACAAAAGTTCTTTATGCGCTACAAATCTCTCCTTTACAAACTACCTTAACTTTGTCGCTTTTGTGTTTTAACCTATTCAACAGTCTATATATATGTCAAAGGTATAGCCAAATCATTTTTCGTTATGGGCAGAGGTGAATCTACTAAACAAATAACCACACCTGTTCCCACATTTTTTGTAAAAGCTTTTAGAGTATTAAAATTTTTTACATCATCTATTGTAGGATTAGCTGTCCGTTTAATTTCAATAGGATAGAGTATATTATTTTGTTCTATAATTAAATCAATTTCTTTTTGATTTTTATCTCTATAAAAATATAATCTCGCCTTTTTACCATTATGCCAATAGCTTTTTATAATTTCAGATACTACGTATGTCTCTAACATAGATCCGTTCATGGCTCCATTTTGCAAAACTTTTACAGTATCCCATCCAGTTAAATAGCACGCAAGACCAGTATCAAAAAAATAAAGTTTTGGAGTTTTTATTAATCTTGAAGTAATATTTGTTGAATATGGATATAAAAGAAAAATTAACCCCGAAGTTTCTAAAATTGATATCCAAGATTTTACTGTATTTACACTTATTCCTATATCGTTAGCCATACTATTATAATTTAATAACTGACCTGTTCTAGCAGCTACAATTTTTAAAAATTTTAAAAAATTATGTTCTTGTATAATATTAACAAGACTTCTAACATCTTTCTCAATATATGTATTTACATAAGATTCATAAAAAAGTTCCCATTTCATTTTAGTCTCAGATATCAAGCGAGGATATGAACCTTTCCAAACTATTGTATATATTTCCTCTAAATTGAAAGTTGGCGTATTTTTTTTATTGTTAAGTTTAAAAGAAGGCAAAAATGGTGAACAAATAAGTTCTTTTTTTTTCTCTCTTTGAGATAATCCTTGTAAATTTAATAGTGCAACTCGTCCAGCTAAACTCTCTGTAATATTTTTCATTAAATAAAACATCTGTGAGCCTGTTAACCAAAACAAACCGTTCTTTTTTTCTTTATCTATGATCATCTTTATATAAGGAAATAGCTCTGGTGCATATTGTACCTCATCTATTAAAATGGGAGGAACATATGTTTTAAAGAATAACGCAGGATCACTTTTTGCAATAGCTCTAACACGAGGATCATCAAGTGAAACATAAGTTCTTTTGTCATTTATCAAATGCTCAAAAAGTGTTGTTTTGCCCACTTGGCGAGGCCCATTCATAAGCACTGCTGGAAATGTGGAAGATACGTTCTTAATAATTTTCGAAAGAGTTCTTTTGTAATACACTTACCTACCCTCCGATACCTACAATCATACTATAACCACAATCATATAAAATCTAAGGCTAATTTGCAATATCATTGCAAATTAGCCTTAAAATAATGTTTTTTAAATTAATCTCAAAAACTTTAAATATTAAAATATTTTTTTGTAGAAAATCTTAGGGGAAATCTTGTTGGCTAAGGCAAGTAATTTAAGGAGATTACTATAAATTTTGCAAAGATTTTCTAATTAAATCTTCGACGGTCATATGTTCTTCAAGGACATGTACTTTATCTACTATAGAACGGGCAAGAGGTTCTTTGTACCCTAATGCTACGAGCCCTTCTATAGCTTCTGAAACAACTGTACTTTGAGCAGTGTTTATACGTGCCCATTTTTGTTCTTCTGTGATCTGTATATCTTGTATTTTATCTTTCAAAGCAGAGATAAGTTTTTCGGAAGTTTTCTTAGTAAATCCAAATATAGTTTGCAACATAGTTGTATCTTTTTTTATTATCGCAGTTTTAAAATCTGCAACAGACTTCAGAATTTTATCTATATATTCCATAGCTTTTTTAGTGCCAGTTCCAGGCACTTCGTCCTTAATTAGAACATACATATTCCGGTCTTCTTTAGATAAAAAACCATATAAATATATAACGCCGCCATACATTCCAGACACAGCTTCTACGATGTATATTTTCACTTGATCTCCAATCTGTGGTAGCTTGGAAAAAGTATCAATAGGCACAGATATAGCATAACCTACACCATTGACATCAATTGTAATAGTGTTAGTCGTTTTTGATTCTAAAGGGCCCGTTAAATAATCTAACATACTTTTACCATCTTATTGTATTTATGTGGCATATAGCCATCGCAAGCGCGTCTGCTGCATCGTCTGGTTTTGGAATTTCCTTGAGTTTTAGAAAAGTTTTTACCATATGTTGCATTTGGTGTTTGTCTGCAGAACCGTAACCAGTTAAAGCTACCTTAACACTTCTAGGATTATATTCAAATAAAGGAATTTTATTCATGGCAACAGTTAATATTATTGCCCCTCTAGACTGCCCCACAGCTGCAACACTTTTAGCAGCTTTAAGAAAAAATATTTCTTCTATAGCAACTACATCTGGTTTATATGTGTTTATAATATTTTGCAAATTATTATGCACAATTTGAAGTCTTTCTATAAGAGGCGCTGAAGGATAAGTTTTGATACACCCATACTTTAAAGCTAACATTTTATCTCTACAAACAGCTTCTATGATCCCCCAACCCGTAAGTGATAGTCCTGGATCTATTCCGAGTATTATCATTTTGACATTAATCTTCTATTTTTTCCATTTCTTCATTAGAAATATCAAAATTTGCATAAACATTTTTAACATCATCGTGTTCTTCTAATGTGTCCATAAGCTTTAACATGCATTTAGCATCATCTCCGCTAAGAGCTATCTGCGTTTGTGGTATCATGGTAATTTCACTAGAAGAAACTTCTATATTCTTATTTTTTAAAGTAGTTTTTATAGAGTCCAAATCTGTAGACGAAGTGATAATTTCATACACATCACTTCTCTCGTCATTTTTAAAATCTTCTGCACCTGCTTCTAAAGCTAAGCTCATTAAAGATTCTTCTTCTATTTTCGACTTATATACTGTTATATATCCTTTTCTATCAAACATCCACCCTACGCAACCCGTTTCTCCAAGATTGCCTTTATGGCTAGAAAACATTTTACGTATCTCAGAAGCAGTTCTGTTTTTGTTGTCTGTTGTTACCTCTACAATTATAGCTACACCATTAGGACCATAACCTTCATATAGCATTTCTTCATACACAGCGCCTGGTATTTCTCCATTGCCTCTTTGAATAGCCTTTTTTATATTGTCTAGAGGCATATTTGCTTCTTTAGCATCCTCTATAGCTTTTCTTAAACGAGCATTATTTTCAATTTGAGGCCCACCCTCTTTAGTGGAAACAACAATTTCTCTAATAATTTTTGTAAAAACTTTACCTTTTTTTGCATCAGTCGCAGCTTTTTTATGTTTAATGCTAGCCCATTTATTATGACCTGACATTAGAATCTCCTATTTTTATTATTAAACGCTAAACCACTTATTTTTTCAGGACTCATCATATTTTTTTACGTCTTATGCCAAGTCCAGACTTAAGTTCTACAACAGACTTTTTAAGTTCAGATTCTATAACAGACATATCAACAAATTCTTTTCTTTTTTCTTTCATTGTTTTGGCAAGTTTTATAGCATTTTCTACTTTTTGTTTATTAGCTTCGTCTGATTGTGTTGCAAACTCTGCAATAACATTTATATGGTTATTTTCAATTTCTATAAAACCACTAGTTACAGAAAATTTTCTTACACCTTCGCTAGCATTAACAATTATTTCACCAGTAATAAGCTTTGTAGCAAGGTTTGCATGTCCTGGAAGAACAGTTATAACTCCACTTGCCGTAGGAAATGTTGCAGAAGATAAGGATCCTTTAAACAAAATACCTTGTGGTGATAAAATTTCTATTTCAAATTTATTCATAAATTAATTTCCTGATTTTTTCGCTTTAGCTATTGCTTCCTCTATAGAACCTACCATATAAAAAGCTTGTTCTGGCACAGAGTCGTGTTTTCCTTCTATAATTTCCTTAAAGCCTTTTATAGTATCTTCAGTTTTAACGTATCTACCTTCAAGTCCAGTAAAAGTCTCAGCAACAAACATCGGCTGGGTTAAAAACCTTTGTATTTTTCTAGCTCTGGAAACTGTAATTTTATCTTCATCAGAAAGCTCGTCCATGCCTAAGATTGCAATAATATCTTGCAAGTCTTTATATTTTTGTAAAATTTTCTTTACAGACATTGCAACTTCATAATGATCTTTGCCAACTGTATTAGGGTCCAAAAGTCTTGAAGAGGATGTCAATGGGTTTACAGCAGGATATAAACCTTGCTCCATAATCGCTCTGTCAAGTGTTAAAGTAGCATCTAAATGCGAAAAAATCGCTACAGGAGCAGGATCTGTATAATCGTCAGCTGGTACATAAACTGCTTGTACTGATGTTACTGATCCTTTATTTGTCGATGTAATTCTCTCTTGTAAATCGCCCATATCTTTTGCAAGATTAGGCTGATATCCAACAGCTGAAGGCATTCTGCCAAGAAGTGCAGAAACTTCACTACCCGCTTGAGCAAACCTAAAAATATTGTCAATAAACAACAATACATCTTCGCCTTTCTCATCACGAAAATATTCTGACATTGTAAGAGCTGTTAATGCTACTCTCATTCTATTTCCCGGAGGCTCATTCATTTGACCAAAAACTAAAACAGTTTTGTCCATAACTTTAGATTCTTCCATCTCCATCCAAAGATCTGTGCCTTCTCTAGTTCTTTCACCTACACCCGCAAAAACAGAATGCCCATTATGAACTGCTGCTATATTTCTTATAAGCTCTTTTACTATAACAGTTTTTCCAACTCCTGCACCACCAAAAATACCGATTTTTCCACCCTTTGTAAAAGGAGAAATTAAATCTATAACTTTTATACCTGTTTCAAGCATTTCTGGCGTTGTTTTTTGGTCTATAAAAGCAGGAGCAGACTTATGTATGGGATCTCTCCTAACAGAACCGTCAATTTCTCCCAAAGAATCTACAGGTTCACCTAAAACATTAAAAATTCTGCCTAAAGTTTTTTCTCCAACAGGCACCTTAATAGGAGCAAAAGTTCTTGATGCCTTCATGCCCCTTTTCATGCCATCGGTAGATCCCATAGCGATTGTTCTAACTTCAGAATTTTCCATTTCAAACATTGTTTCAAAAGTTAAGTTAGTGCCATCAGACATTTTCATAACTAAAGCTTCATAAACTTCAGGGACTCCCCCTTCGAACCTAAAGTCTACAACAGCTCCTTGAACTCTTATAACAGTTCCTTGAGTATTTTCACTTATTTGTTTATTTTCCATTTTACATTCCCTGTTGGCCATTAGTAAGATCTAAAATTTCATTTGTAATTTTTTCCTGTCTGGACCTATTATAAATATTTGTTAAAGATTCAGAAATATCTTTTGCATTATCTTTAGCATTTTTCATTGCAGTCATTCTTGCAGCTTGTTCTGAAGCGTAAGCATTCATAAAAGCACTATAAAACTCTATTTCAAAATAAAAAGGAAGTAAGTCTTGTAAAACTTGCTTAGCGTTAGGTTCAAAAATATAGTCAACGCTAGCTTCTTTAAAATTTTTATCTTGTTTTACTGGAAAAACCTCTTCTACTACAGGTTCTTGGATGAGCATATTTCTAAATTCTGTATATATTATACTTACTTTTGCAACTTCGCTAGAGAGATAAAATTTTTTAGCAATATCTATCATAGGATATAAATCATCATATTGAGGGAAAGTTGTTCCCATATTAAAAGAAGCTAAAACGTTATATCCATATCTAGTAGCTTCACCAGCTGCTTTTTTACCAACGACTACAACATAGTCCTCTTTTTTTAGATAAGAGTTTACTTTTTTAAATAGATTGACTACAAGTCCTCCAGCAAGTCCCTTATCAGGAGATATTATATATATTAATCTTTTTCCTTCTTTTTCTACTGAAAATTTTTCTATATCCTCTTGTAAATCTTTATCTGCAAGAATATGTTGAACCATATTTTTTATTTTTTTAGAATATGGATTATGTTTTTCTACAGAATCCTGAGCTTTACGTATTTTAGACGCAGATATCATTTCCATAGCTTTTGCTATTTGTGCAATACTATCAGATGTTTTTATTCTCTTTTTAAGCTGTTGTAGATTCTGTGCCATAGTTATTTATACTCTTAAATTCTTTTATTTCTTTTTCAAGTTCTGCTTTTAAAGCATCGTCAATTTTTGTACCTGATGAAAGTTTACTTACTATTGACGAGGAAGTTTGTTTTATATAATCAGTCATTTTATGCTCAACATCTATAATATTATCTACAGAAATATCATCAAACAAACCTGAAGTAACAGCAAATAAAGACAAAATCTCTGAAATTTCGTCGTAAGGCTTATATTGAGGTTGTTTTAAAATTTCAGTTGTTCTTTTTCCTCTTTCAAGCCTTCTTAATGTATCCTCATCCAAATCACTTCCGAATTGAGTAAAAGCCTGTAACTCTCTAAACTGAGAAAGTTCCAACCTTACAGGACCTGCAAGTTGTTTCATGGACTTAGTCTGAGCTGCTCCTCCTACACGAGAAACAGAAAGGCCTACATTTATAGCTGGACGAATACCCGCATTAAATAAATCTGCTTCTAAATATATTTGTCCATCTGTAATAGATACTACGTTTGTAGGAATATATGCTGATAAATCATTACCTTGAGTTTCAATAATTGGTAGAGCAGTAAGTGACCCTCCACCATTTTTTTCTGACATTCTAGAAGCTCTCTCTAAAAGCCTTGAATGCAAATAAAAAATATCACCAGGATAAGCTTCACGCCCTGCGGGTCTTTTAATTAAAAGAGAAAGTTGTCTATATGACCAAGCATGTTTAGTTAAGTCGTCATAAACTACCAAAACATCTTCGCCTTTATCCATAAAATACTCTCCCATTGCACAAGCAGCAAGAGGAGCTATATATTGCATAGAGGCAGGTTCTGATGCCGTAGCTGCAACCACAATTGTATAATCTAATGCACCTTCTTCTTTTAATTTAGCAACAATAGAAGCTAAGTTAGACTGTTTTTGCCCTATAGAGCAATATATACAAATTACTCTTTTTAATTCCATGTCTCGTTTTTTTTGATTTATTATACTGTCAATAGCAATAGCTGTTTTACCTGTTCCTCTATCGCCTATTATAAGTTCTCTTTGTCCTCTGCCTATTGGCGTCATAGCATCGATAGCCTTAATGCCAGTTTTTAGGGGTGTATCAACAGGACTTCTGTGAATAATGCCTGGAGCAATCTTTTCAACAGGATAAAAAGCAGCCTTTTCATGTTTTAATTCTTTACCATCCAGAGGCTCTCCTACTGTATTTACAACACGTCCTATGAGTTTGTCTGAAACAGCAACATTTAAAACTTTACCTGTAGCCTTAACCTTCATTCCTCGTACAAGATGCCCAGAATTTTTAAGCAAAACTATAGAAACAAAGTCTTCATCAATATTTAAAACAAAACCTACTGAACCTTCCTCAAACTCTACTTCTTCATAATAACCAGCGTCAGAAAGGCCGGAAGCTTTAACAATTTCATCGCCAACAGATTCAACTACTCCAAAATTTATAAGTTCAGGATTAGTTTGGGCAGAGTATAGCTCTTTTTCTATTTTCTGTATAATTTCTTCTGGTTTCATTACAATCTCTCTTTTATTACATTTAAAATTCTTTTTACAGTCATATTCACGCTACAATCAAAAATAAAATCTCCGTACTCCAAACAAACGCCGCCAATAAGAGCTTCGTCATCTCTATTAAAAACAATTTTTTTGTTTGGAAACATTTTTAAAAATTTATTTTTATTTAGATCACTTAAATCTCCTGCAAAACTTATTAAAACATTATTGCTTTTAATCTCTTTAGAAAGTAGCATTATAAACAACTTAAGCTCTTTCCTAGAAAAATTTGAGATTATCCATTTTAAATCTTTTTCAGATAATTCATTATATTTTACAATCGACTTTGCAATTTCTTTAATTTGTGATCTTTTCATCTATCTTTTCCAAAGCGCGAGACATAAGCTTTTGCTTTTCTTCTTCACTAAAGAGACCAGATAAAACTTTTGTTAAAACCTTTTCTGACAAATCTATAGACATTTTCCCAAGTTGTTTAGAAATATTATCAAATTCCAAACCAGCTTGATGTTTTGCTTCATCTAAAATCGCTAAAGATTGATTTCTTGCTTCTAGAGATGCTTTTTGTTTTTCTTCTTCAATTGCTACTTTGAGAGAAGAAGTTAACTTATCTGCGTTCACTTTAGCTTCAGATAATATTTTTTTTCTTTCTAAAGCAGCATTATCTAAAGCAACTTTGGCATTTTCTGCATCAATTAAAGATTGCTCTATTTTGCGTTTCCTTTCATCAAGCATTTTTCTTAAAGGAGCAAATAAAAATTTTTTAAGAATAAATACAATAATCAAAAAATTAGCAAGTTGAAATAAAAATAATTTTGCTTCAAGTCCAAATTTCTGTATTATTTCCATTTTTATCTCTTCTTGTTACAATTAAAATGCTAAAATAAGAGAATAAATTGCTATAGACTCAGCAAATGCCATAGCAATAAGCATGTTAATCATTATTTTCCCTGCTGCTTCGGGATTACGACCTATTGCTTCAACAGCTTTTGCACCTATAAAACCTATACTCAAAGCTGGGCCAATACCTCCGATAGCAATAATAATTCCACCTGTAACTGTCATTTTTTTCTCCTTTATACTACGTATTTAATGAGATTGTTCTGTCATTATATGCATAAATGCCATTGTAAGCATTGCAAACACTATTGCCTGTATAAGAGCTACCATAAGTTCTAAAGCTATAAAAGGAAGCGGTAGTCCAAAAGAGCACATTCCATACATTGTTGCCATAACTTTTTCCCCTGCAAAAATATTTCCAAATAGACGGAAAGAAAAAGATATAAACTTTGCAATTTCATTTACAAACTCTAGCGCACCTACAAATAAAAATACAGGAAACATTTTAAAACTAAAAAATCTTGTTAAATATCCTTTTACTCCAGTATGCTTAATACTTAAGAAATGAGTTGTTACAACAGAAGTAACTGCAAGCGCTAATGTCAAATTTAAATCACTAGTGGCAGCTCTTAATAAAGGAACTCCATGTTCCCCTGATGAAAGAGAATGGAATCTTATGGATTCAAAACCTGGAATTTGAGCTACTAAATTTGAAATTACGATAAAAAGAAAAAATGACACAACCCAAGGATATATAAAAGATGCTCTATTACCAGCAATAGTTTCCGTGGTTTCTCTAAAGTAATCAATAATGGCTTCAACTGCATTTTGAACACCTTTAGGTTTTAAAGATACTTTTTTAGCAACTAGCATAACAAGCACAATTATAACAACATCTGTAATTAATGTAGCGACAACTGTATTTGTTACTGAAAACCCTCCTATGGAGAACAAAATATCTGGACTAATTTGCATCTTTTTATCCCTCTAAGAACATGTATTAGCAAAGATTTATTTACCTTGTTTATCTATTATAATTTTATCATTTAAATTAAATGGGTTCAAGGCTGAAGTCTTATTATAAGCTTTTTTAGCATCTTCAAATTTTCCTATATGCGTGTATAAAGAGGAAAGATGCATGTACGTTTGAGAATATTCCCTGCTTCGTCTATAAGCCCAGTCTTCTACCCAGAAATTATGAGGAGGCGTTTGTAAGTTTTCAGGGTATTCTAAATGAGATTTTAAAACTTTTTCAGCCTCATCAAAATTTCCTACGTTGGCATACAAAGATGCAAGAGAATAATAAGTCTGTGGATATATTGGATCTATTTCAATATACTGTTTATAGTATTTTACGGCATTATTAAAAGTTTCGGCAATTTCTTTTCTTTGAGAGTCTATAATATTTGGAGGTTTTTTTTCTGTTATATACTTATTTAACAATTCTACTTCTTTAGATAGTTTTTTTTGATACATAGTTCCCGCTATATATTTTGACTGTACATAATTTGGCGCAAGTTCCCAAAGATTCTTTAAAGTTTGTTCTGCTTTTAATATATCTCCTGCTTTGCCTCTTTCAATATAAGCGCTTGCTTTAAAATACCACGACATTATAAATGACGGATTATACTTACTTATTTTATCATACGTGGCTATAGCATCGGCATAGTTTGCATTTCTTGAAAAAAATATAGCTTTAGAATGTAAACTATCTGCAATAAAGAACCTAGATGTAAAAACTATAGCTATCAGAAATATAGTTAAAACAACTAACTGCAACAAAATTTTAACTGGTTTTCTTAAAAAATTTACTTCTTCAAAATCAATTTCTTTGTTTAAAATTCTAAGTCTTACAGCAATAGTTAAAGTTAACCCTATTACTAACCATAGCATTACTCCAGAAGATACAAACCTCAATGATACACATACAGTATCGTGAACAAGTTGTGCTGCAAACGCAGAAATAATACCTAACTGAATATACAAAAGAGGTAAATCTGTTACATTCTTCCTTGAACGTAAAAATACCATATTTTTATAACCAACAACAAAAATCAAAATTATAAGAGTCAAAAATACGGAAATGCCTACTAAACCCTCTTCATACCAAACTTCTAAGTATTCACTTTCTGGATGATCACTTTCTGTATTGTGTTTCCCTTCAATGAAAAATATTTGAGGTCTTCTCCAAGCAGGATAAGTTACATAGAAAGTACCAACTCCCGTGCCAAAAAAAGGATGAGTGTTTATCATTTCCCAAGTAGAGAGCCAGGTAAAAACTCTAAAAGAAGCACTATCTGCTCTTTCTAAAGTTTTACGATAAATACCAACACCAATAATTGATGTTACAAAAAGCAAAGAAATAGAAGCAATTATAATAATTTTTTTATTTAATTTATTACGTAAAAATATAAAAACATATGTAATAGCAAAAACAAAAATACCAAATGCAAAACCAAGCCAAGCACCTTTAGAAACAGTATTGTAAATGCAAAATACAATTATTAACCATAAAAAGAATAAAAAAACATTTTTTTTATACATGCATAGTGCAAGAACTATAGGACTCATAACAATCAAAAAATCACCAAAAAAATTTGGATTACCAAAAGTGGACATAATTCTGTTACCGAATGCCTGTCTCCACATAAAAGGATCTAATCCTGGCATAACGTAATAATCCAATATTTGAACTATACCATAAAAACACACTACAACAGTTGCAGCTAAAAGCCAATTTTTTAGCTTAAAAATTTTCTCATCTTTGCTAAATTGGTCTATTAAAACAAAAACAATACCACAATATATAATCCTTTTAATAAAATCGTTTAAACTTGCAAGTTTAAACGGTGAACAAGCAAAAGAAGCTAGACCTGAACACAAAAATAAAAGTAACGGAAATATATAAATAAAGTTCTTCTTTAAAAGAGATAAATTGCCCTCTTCTAATTTTAAAAGAAGCCAAGACATAATAACAAACAGCCCACCAACATGAAAAATAGTAATTTTTATTTGAGCAGAGTCATAAGTGCCAAGATAAAAAGATACTGCTATAAAAAAATATAATGCAACAACACCATATGTAACTATATTTTGTAGTTTGTTTTTTAACATATACGAAAGTAATCCTTTAGATTTTCTTAGACGATAAAATTATACTTAAAAACATATTATTAGTCAACTTTACAATAACTTTATGATTCTTTGTATAATATTATTTTATCTCTTCCATTATTTTTTGCTTTATATAAGGCAATATCGGCAGTCTTAACTATTGCCTTGATTTTTAAATTATTTTTGCCATACAGCTAATACCAATACTTGCTGTAACATTAAATTTTTCATTATCCTCTTCAAACAGTTTACTTTTTAAAGATTTATTAATTTTATTTGCAATAAACAAAACTTCTTTTTCAGTTGTATTGGAAAGAAATATTATAAATTCATCACCTCCATACCTGCCAACTAAACCGTTATTTCCTATGCAAGACAATACAACTTTAGCAATTTCTACAAGAGTTTTATCACCTGTTAAATGCCCATATTTATCGTTTATGTTTTTAAAATTATCCAAATCAAGCATCAAAATGTAAAAACTATAATCTATGATATTAATTTTTTGAGTTTCAAATTTCACTTTTTCTAAAAAATAAGATCTCAACAGCAATCCTGTTAAAGAATCAATCCTTGCTTTTTGCCTTATTTCATCAAAAAAGGTTACTCTTTTAAAACCTAATGCAAAATGAGATGAAAAAATAGGAGCATCTTTTATATATATTGCTTCTAAATCTTTTTTTATGATAATAAAAATACAACCCAATATATCATTCTCAGCAAGCATTGGACAATATAAAATACTGAAATATTTTTTATTAAACTCGTTGTTATCTATAGCAGAGTAGGTAGTTCCATTATTAGATACGCTGATATGTTTTATAAAAGAGGATAAATCTTTGCTTTTCAAAATACCAAAAGTGGATAATTTTTTCCAGCCAGATGAAACTTTTTCTAAAATAGCTCCACCGAATATACCATAATCCTGAGAAAAAAAGCTCATTATTAAATCAACATATTCTTTTTTTGATGCAACTTCAGATAGCTTAGCGTCTAAAGAATAAAGTTTAGATACTCTGGACATCTCTTTTTCGTATTCTTGTTTTGTTTTTATAGATTTCTTATATTCTAGAAATGTATTTTTATATTGTTCTTTTAAAATGCCTCTTTTTAAAGTCAAGCTTTTTTTTGCTTTTTCTATTTTCGCATTTATATAATATGGGAAAGGAATTAAAGAAATAAAAATTATGCATGCTAGAAATAACATAAAAGGAGAATCTTTTACAAAAATTATACAAAGACAACACGAAATTAGTGAAGAAAAAACAACACAACCCTTGAAATATAATGAACAATAAAATCCTATTAAAGCTATAAAAGAGATCCATATTAAAGTACCACCAGAAGATGCAAATATAAAATATAAAAAAACAATCATAAAAAACAGATATATTAAATTTAATATTTTTTTATTAATCATTTATATTCTTCAATCCTATTTCTTCCTAATAGCTTTGCTTTATAGAGTGCATTATCAGAACTCTTTATAAAATCTTCTGTATTCAAGTTGGCATTTTCTTTAGTTAACGATACAAAACCAAAGCTTGCAGTTATATTTAAATTAACAGTATAAAAACTTTCTAATGGCAAATAAAACTTTATTTTTTCTATGAACAGTCTTATTTTTTCTAATATTTTTAATGCTTCATTAGCGTTAGTGTTTGGCATTATAAAAGAAAATTCGTCACCACCATATCTAGCAATAACATCTCTTTCTCTAAACATTGCACGTAAAATTGATGCAAACTGTTGCAAAACAGAATCTGCAACTGTATGTCCATACTTGTCATTAATATTTTTAAAGAAGTCTATATCTAAAATTCCAAGAGTTAAAGGCGTTTTATTGATTTTTGCTTTAACTAATTCTTCAGAAAGAAGTTCTTTAAAAAAGCTTTGCTTATAACATCCTGTAAAACTATCGGTTACAGCTAAAGTTTTAAGTTTTTTATATAAATAATAATTTTCAATTACTTTACTTATACTTAACGAAATTATATACAACTTTTCTACATCTTCATCAGAAAAAAAATTATTTATATATGAAAAACCTTCTAAAGTCCCCCAAAATTCACTGTTAACTTTTACGCCAACAGCCAATATAGACATCTTTTGACTTTTTATTATAAAACGGTCATCTTTAGCTAAATTATCTATTATTAATACAGATTTTCCTTTTAGTATATAATTTGCTAAGCTGTCATCTTGCCTGTATTTTTTTAATTCCCATATTCCTTTTCCCATAAAATTAGAAACAATATCTCTAACTTTTATGAACATTTCTCTTTCATTATAAAAGCTCCCGAAAGACTGTATAATGTGACCCAGTCTAATATAATTGTCAATTTTTTTAGATAATGCATCTGCTTCTATATTGTTTTTTAAAATCTCAGCTTCTTTTAGCATTATATCAAGTTCAACATTACTATTTTCACTCAATAATTGATTTTCTGTCTTTTTATATTTATTTTTATATGCTTCAAAAATTATATATAAAAATATAAGACCCAAACATTCAAGCAAGACTAATCTAGATTGAAAACGAATAGCCATAGAAGATGCTCCTGAATTAACAATAAAAAGCATAAGATTTATCAAAGCAAAAACTACAGCTGAATAAACTAAACTACAGGCATACTTAGTTTTAAAAAAATAACATAAAACTATTGTAGGCAAGATTATTATAGGGAAATTTGATATGATATTGTTTTGGAAAATATGGCCCAAAAAGTAAAAAAAACGCCCAGAATAATAGGTAAAAACATCTTATTTATAATTACAAAATCTTTATTGCCCATGTGTTGATTATAATCAACAACTAGTTTACTTTCAACCTTATTTTGTGAACTTTTATTGAAAAATTTAAAAATCTTAACTTCATAAAATCTGAATTCTATGACTCTTATATACAAACCTATATTGAACCAGATGTACGTCAACTAAGAAATATAAGAAATGAACTTACTTTTCTAATATTCTTAAAAGTAATAGCAGCAAGAACTGGACAAGAGCTTAATTTAACAGATATATCTAAAAGCGTAGTAATTACAGTAAATACTGCAAAAAGTTGGTTATCTATTTTACAAACCTCAGGACTTGTATATTTATCGCAACCATACTTTCAAAATATAACAAAAGGCTGACCAAAACAGCTAAAATGTACTTTATGGACACTGGACTTGCTGCATATCTTGCTGGCTGGACTACTCCTGAAGCTTTAGAAATAGGTATTGCAGCTGGAGCTTTTTTCGAAATATTTGTTGTAGGCGAAATCATATAAACATAATGCAATTTTTGCAGATTTATATTACTATGGGGATTCCGATAAAAATGAGATCGATTTACTTATACATAAAGATGGACAATTTTATCCCCATAGAAATTAAAAAAAACGCAGCTTTTAAAATGTTCTCAAAAATAGAAAATGTTACGCATGGAAATTTAATTTGTTTAGTCCCTGCTCAACAACCATTGTTTACTAATGCAACTGCAATTTCTATTTGGGATATTTAGAACCAATTTTTAAAACAATAGGACAGAATGTAAGAATAGACCTCTTTCCAAACTTATTACATTCTCAACTCTTATCACTGAGTCTTTATATATCCTAAAATCATATTAGTTTTAACATCTTTTCTAGTTGTTTCTTCTTTGGTGTTTGCAAAGAGGGTTATTCTTACATTCTTCCAAGTCATTAAAAAAAGACACAGAAAAAGTAGAGATAGAAAAGAATTGACACAAGTTACAATTATTGATAATATGTAATTATAACATTACAAAATATTCATATTTTTGCAAACTACAATTTACATCAATGAGGGGATAAAATGCAGTATACCCGCGCAATATGGCAAAACATTGAAAAAGAACTTTCAAAAAAAGAGGTAATTGTTATCACCGGCCCGCGCCGTGTGGGTAAAACCACTACGCTTAAACATTTGTTGTCTAAAATACACGACGAAAATAAGCTGTTCCTTGACCTTGAAAATATTATTGACCGCAAAATTTTTGAGAGAGAAAACTATAACGACGTAATTACAGACCTTAAAATACGAGGACTGAATTTCAATGAAAAAGTTTATTTGGCATTAGACGAAATTCAATATGTCAAAAATATCCCAAGCGTTGTCAAATATCTTTACGATCATTACGGCATAAAATTTATTTTGACCGGTTCAAGTTCATATTATTTAAAAAACTATTTTACAGAAAGCTTATCAGGACGCAAAGTATTGTTTCAACTCTTGCCGCTTTCTTTTTCGGAGTTTCTTTTGTTCAAGCAATCTTCAGCTGTAATGCCCGATATTAAAATCTATAATCCACCGTCAAAAATTAACTCGGCTTTGTATGATTTGCTAAGCGATTACTATCAAGAATATGTCAATTTTGGCGGTTTCCCTGCTGTTGCGCTGGCAAATTCTGCCAAAGAAAAAAAACAGATTTTAAGCGATATTTATAGCTCTTATATCAATCAAGATGTTAAGAATTTATCCGATTTTAAACAAATATCGGATTTGCGCAATTTGGTTTCTCTGCTTGCCGTGCGTGTCGGCAACCGTATTAACACAAGCGAGTTGTCATCTATCACGGGACTAAGCCGCCAAACGGTTGACAATTACATTGAGTTTTTGGAGCAAACATATCTTATCCATACTTTGTCTGTAGAGTCCGGCTCGCAGGATGTTAAAATCCGTAAAAGCAAAAAGCTGTATTTTATTGATACAGGAATAGCACATATTAATGCGGATTTAAGCAGTGGACAAAAATTTGAAAACACTGTGGCTGCACAACTTTTGCATTATGGCCAGCGTATTAGTTACCACGAAAACAAACACAGTGAAATTGATTTTATCTTACGTTCCTCAATCGGCGATAAAACTTCAAAATCCGTAGCAATAGAGGCAAAAGAAACCCCTACAGCTGCTGATTTGGCCATGTTAGAACGGCGAGCAGCACATCTTAATATCAAAAATTTTTATATTATCGGCAGGCTTACCACGGAGAAGTTTTCTAAATACCGCTGGGGCGGAGAATTATAAAGTTAAATTTCATCTCTTCATCAATAACACAACGAAAATCATTAAAATCTGGCTTGCCCCGGTTTGGTGATCCACTTTTTCTCCTTTATTCCTGACAAATTGTCTGTGCAAAATATCAGCACTTCTTTTACTCCTTGCCCTTTTATTTCCATCAATATATTTATATATTTAATTAATACTTCGCACTTTCACTTGCTCCTACATATAGTCCCTGTACTTACTTACCTTCTTTCTTTACATACTCCTTCCCCACTTTACTCGCCCTATCTTCAATCCATCTCTCCGTCCTTATTGTTTCTCTCCTATCTACCACTGTCGCCATTGGCATTATATATTCTTCAAACGACCTTATTATCTGTACAAACTCACTCATGTCTAGCGCATCTCTGTTATTGCTTTGCCACTATAATACCCCTTTTCTGCTATCACTATTGATTCTATATGTATCTCCATCACTTCTCTCTGTTTTGCTACCATATTTCTAAATTGTACTTTTCTATGCAAATATAATAGAATTTATATGTAAATACTCTTAAGGATTTTTTTATGCAAAAGTTACCTCTTGGTACTCAAGCATTTGATAAGTTACGAAATGCTGACGCTGTTTATATAGATAAAACAGAGCATATATACAACTTGATAAATAACGGATCTGTTTATTTCTTTTCTCGTCCAAGAAGATTTGGTAAATCTTTACTTATTAGTACTTTTAAAGAATTATTTAATGCTAATAAAGATCTTTTTAAAGACCTTTATATCTACAACAAATGGAATTGGTCTAATAAATATCCTGTTATTCATTATCAAACAGTCGATCAATTAGAAGTTTCTCTTGATAAGTTTTTAGATGACATTGCTACAAGAGAAAATATTACTCTTGAGAAAACTACAACACGACTTATAAGTGTTAAGTTTTCTGAACTAATAGAGAAGTTGCATGAAAGTACAAGTCAACAAGTGGTTGTATTAATAGACGAGTATGATAAACCTTTGATCGACAATCTAAACGATGAAGAGATATATAAAAGAATAAAAAAAATACTTCATAATTTCTATCTGCGGCTATACTCAGCAAGAGCTTGAAAACAGTTTTAAAGAATATATAGAAGTCACTGCAGAATCTGAAGAAATAACAGAAAGAGGATCTTTATACACTCTAGACTTTCCAAACTTTGAAGTAAAAGATGCTTTTTTAACAAATTTGATAAAAGTATATACAGATAAGACTATACAAGCTGTATATACTTTAAATGATAAGCTTTACGGATCAATAATAAGCAAAGACGCAGAGAAGTTAACTGATAATTTAACAGAGTTGTATGCAAGTATTCCATATGATTTACATATAACAAAAGAGGCATATTATCACTCACTATTTTTATTGACATGCAGATTAGCAGGTTTTGAAGTAGAAGGAGAAGTGCATACAAACAAGGGAAGGATAGATGTTGATCTTATATATTGAGTTCTCATTACGTAATACTTCAAACGATTGTGTATCAACAGGAAGTTTTTGCATAAACAAATCCTTAAAATGTTATGCTTAAGATTCTATTATATTTATTATTAAAGTGCAATGATAGGATACATGGGTTAGCAAAGAGGATGATGACCTGCTCCCTAAGAACTGAGCCAGATGGAAGTAGAGAAAATCTGACCTACTAAAATTTCTTCATCATACATCAACTCTATCAACCTTTCTTGCAAGTTCCCAAGTTGCTTTGTTGAAGCTTGTTGTTCTATCATCCTGCCTCTACGCCGTTCGCTGCGCGGTTTCATCAGAGGGCCTCCCTCTATCTTCAACTTGCCTTCCCTTGGCACAAGCACACCACATTCTTTTTTACACAACTATATTTTTTAACAAATCACTATTGGAACAAATGTTTAATGTATCAATGTGCCCCTAAAAAGAGACCTTTGCCCTAAATATGGGACTTAAAGTACAAGCAAAAGCCAAAGAATAAACAAGAGGTGTTATTCTTGTTCTGTTTTTGTATCCAGCGTGTCTTGAGCTTCTTGATCACCTTCACATTTTACTACAGAAGCAAGAGCTGCAACTTTATCGTTTTGGCCAAGCTTAACAAGCCTTACTCCTTGAGTATTTCTACCTATTACTGAAATACTGTTAACTCTAAGCCTAATTGTAATACCATCTTTTGTCATTATCATTACTTCTTCATCGGAATTTGCTTTTTTTATCACTATAACAGTTCCATTTCTTTCAGTAGCTTGCATATTTATTACACCACGTCCACCTCTTCTTTGCAAACGATATTTGCCAACTTCTGTTCTCTTGCCATATCCATTTTCAGATACAGATAAGAAAATATCTTCAGGAGAAAGCACTTCCATCCCCACAACTTCATCATCTTTTTCTAAAGTTATTCCTTTTACACCCATGCCATTTCTTCCAATTGCACGCACATCACTTTCTTTAAACCTTATAGCTATACCTTCTTTAGTAGCAATTATAGCTTCAGGATTTTTTTCTATAGCTTTTACTTGTGTTAAAATGTCACCATCTTCCAATTTTATTGCTATTATCCCACCTTTTCTTGGATTCTTAAATTCTTCTAATGCAATTTTTTTAATCGTGCCTTTTCTTGTACACATAAGCAGATACTCATCTTTAATATCTCTGGTGTTAAAGGATCTTATCGGTATTGCTGCTGTTATCTTTTCTTCAGTACCTTGCAACTGTAAAAGATTTACTATAGCTTTGCCTTTAGAAGTTCTAACTCCTTCAGGTATTTCATAAACTCTTGTCCAGTAAAGCCTTCCTCTAGTAGTAAAAAATAACATATAAGAATGAGAATTTGTAATAAATAGATTTTCTACAAAATCTTCTTCTTTAGTGTTCATAGCTGTTATCCCACGCCCGCCTCTGTGCTGCGCTTTATAAGTGTCCAAAGGAATACGTTTAATATAGCCAGAATGAGACATTGTGACTGCAACATCTTCTTCTTGAATTAAATCTTCAATATTAAAATCCGCTTCTGCTGCTCGAATTTGTGTTTTTCTTTTATCACCATACTCTTTTTTAATCTCAACAATTTCTTCTTTAATTATTGCTAAAGCTTTTTTAGGATCTGCTAAAATGGAACGAAGCTGCTCTATAAGCTTAATCTTTTCTAAATATTCGTCTTCTATTTCCTGTTGTTTAAGGCCAGTCAATTGGCGTATCTTCATTTCCAAAATAGCTTCTGCCTGCACTTTTGTCAGTTTAAATCTGGACATAAGCGTTGCTCTTGCAGTATCTTCATCGTGCGATTCTTTCATTATTTTAATGATAGCATCAATATTGTTTATTGCTATCTTTAACCCCTCTAAGATATGCGCGCGGCTTTCAGCTTTTTTTAAGTCAAACTGAGTTCTTCTTACAACAACAACTTTTCTATGCTCAATATGATGCATCAAAACTTCTTTAATATTCATAACTTTTGGTCTGTTATTTACAAGAGCAAGCATTATAACACCAAAAGAAGTTTGCAATTGCGTATGCTTATATAACTGGTTTAACACAACTTGAGCGTTTGCGTCTCTTTTAATTTCTATAACTATCCTTATCCCTTCTCTGTCAGACTCATCTCTTAGGTCAGAAATACCATCTATCTTTTTATCTTTAACTAAATCTGCAATAGAGGTTATAAGATTTGTTTTGTTTACTTGGTATGGAATTTCGTTTACAATTATGGCTTCCCTAGAACCTTTCAATTCTTCTATTTCTGTTTTGGCTCTTATTTTTACTGAACCTCTACCTTTTTCCATGTATTCTTTAATTCCGCCTTTGCCTAAGATAATAGCACCTGTAGGAAAGTCCGGGCCTTTAATAATTTTTAATATCTCCATGACGGGAAGTTCTGGATCGTTTATCAAAGCAATTAAAGCATCGCAAGTTTCTGCTAAATTGTGCGTAGGTATATTTGTGGCCATACCTACAGCAATACCAGAAGACCCGTTAATTAATAGACTGGGTAGTTTTGTAGGCAAGATTAAAGGTTCTTTTAAAGACCCATCGTAGTTTGGTATAAAATCCACAGTATTTTTATCTAAATCTGCAAGCATTTCATCTGTAATTTTGTCCATTCTAACTTCGGTATAACGCATAGCAGCCGCAAAATCACCATCTATGCTGCCAAAATTGCCTTGTCCGTCAATCATTGGGTATCTTAAAGAAAAATCTTGTACCATCCTTACCATGGCACCATAAACCGCAGAGTCTCCATGCGGATGATATTTACCTAAAACATCACCCACAACCCTTGCAGATTTTTTATAAGTTGTGTTGTGCTTTAGTCCCATTTCTTTCATCGCATAAAGTATTCTTCTATGCACTGGCTTTAACCCATCTCTAACTTCTGGTAAAGCTCTTCCTACAATTACGCTCATAGCATAATCTATGTAAGATGTTTTCATTTCATCTTCAATGTTCCTAGGAATAATACCTGAGGCAACAGATTCTAAAGATTTTAAATCTTGTAAATTCTCGTCTTTATCTTTTAGCATTTCTATCCTCTTAATTTATATTATATGATATGTTTATTATTCCTTATAAGTTAAATATCTAAATTCTTTACATCTAAAGCATATGCTTGTATAAATGCTCTTCTTGGTTCTACGTGGTCCCCCATAAGAGTTGTAAAAATTCTATCTGTCTCAATAGCGTCTTCTAGTCTTACTTGCAATAGTTTTCTGTTTTTTACTTCCATTGTAGTTTCCCATAGTTGTTCTGGGTTCATTTCTCCAAGACCTTTATATCTTTGGATTGTAGCTCCTTTATTTCCAAGTTCTTTTATTGTATCTATCAATTCTGTTGTAGAATGCAATTCGTAAATATCTCCCTGTTCTTTTTTTTCAGAACTTTGAATGCGATAAACTGGCTTTTGATGCAATTGTCCATAATGTTGTAAGTGCAGCCCTTCTGCTTCCAATTGTTTGGCAAGTTTATCTATACGCGCCAACTCCCACAAATCTTTATATTCTGGGACAACTTCACCTGTTTGCAAGTTTTCGGTAATCTCTGCAAGATCACCTTGTAAGGTAAGCAGTTCTCTACGCTTTGCAAGAAATTGATCTTTAAATTCTTTCCATTCTTTATCAGAGTAAATATATTCAACATTGCCATCTTTAACAACTCTATAAATAGGTATTCTATCTTCAGAATGAAACTTAAGATAATCGTCCCATGTCACACCTTTTTTTTGAATTTTCTTTAATAAAACATCTAATTCGCTAATATTTTCAACTATCTTCTTAAGAGTTTTAAAATTTATCTCTTTTATAATATTTCCGTTACTTATCAAAGACATTTCTAACCCTTCAAGAGCAGATGAAAATAAAAACTTATCTAATGCTTCCTCGGAATCCAAATAAATTTCTTTCTTGTTTTTCTTCACCTTATATAATGGCGGTTGAGCAATATATACATAACCTTTTTCTATAAGCTGTGGCATTTGTCTATAGAAAAAAGTCAAAAGGAGTGTTCTAATATGAGCGCCGTCAACATCAGCATCTGTCATAATAATAATTTTATGGTATCGCACCTTATCTACATTAAAATCTTGCTCATTTTTGCCAATACCAGCACCAATAGCAGTAATTAGTGTACGTATTTCCTCGTTAGTAAGCATTTTTGTAAGACGGGACTTTTCAACATTTAGAATTTTACCTCTTAAAGGAAGTATCGCTTGAAAAGACCTATCTCTGCCTTGTTTAGCAGATCCACCTGCAGAATCACCCTCAACAATAAAAAGTTCGGTTTTTTGAGGGTCTCTTTCAGAACAATCTGCAAGTTTACCAGGAAGAGAGCCAGAGTCTAATGCGCCTTTCCTCCTTGTAAGTTCTCTAGCTTTTCTTGCAGCTTCTCTAGCTTCTGCAGCGTTTATAGCTTTATCTAAAATAGCAGTTGCAATTCCTGGGTTTTCTTCCAAAAATATTGTTAACGCACTCCCAACTATAGATTGTGTTATTCCTTCAATTTCAGAATTGCCCAACTTTGTCTTGGTTTGCCCTTCAAATTGAGGGTTCGGCACTTTTGTGGAAATAACAGCTGTTAACCCTTCTCTAACATCGTCACCTGAAAGTTTTAAATCTTTAACTTTAGATATTTCGTTTTTCTTAATGTATTCGTTTACAGATTTTGTTAAAGCAGAACGAAACCCTGATAAATGCGTTCCACCTTCTATAGTGTTAATATTATTTACAAAAGTAAAAATATGTTCATTATAAGAATCGTTATATTGCATAGCAACTTCTACAATAACGCCATCTTTTTCTTTCGTAAAATAAATAGGTTCTTTATTTAAAACGTTTTTATTAGTATTTAGGTACTGCACAAAAGTTTTTATGCCACCATCATAATCAAAAATATGTTCTTTATCATCTCTTTCATCTACAATTCTTATATTAGTACCAGCATTTAAAAATGCAAGTTCTCTAAGTCTATTTGCCAGAATGTCAAAAGAATAATTTATTACAGAAAAAATTTCTGCATCAGGACGAAACGTTACTTTTGTACCTCTTTGATCCGTAACACCAATTTCTTTTACAGCTCCCAAGGCTTTACCTCTAGAATAACTCTGTTGATACTTTTTACCATTTCTGTAAACTTCTACTTCTAACGACTCACTTAGCGCGTTTACACAAGAAACGCCAACACCATGAAGTCCTCCAGAAACTTTATATGTGTTTTTGTCAAACTTGCCCCCTGCATGTAATTTTGTAAGCACAATTTCTAAAGCTGATATACCTTTATATTTAGGGTCTGGATGAGGGTCTACTGGTATTCCACGCCCATCATCTAAAACAGTTATAGAGTTGTCAGGATGTATTATAACTTCAATATTTTTACAATAGCCTGCTAACGCTTCATCTATTGAGTTGTCTACCACTTCGTAAACTAAATGATGTAATCCTTGCTCACCCGTAGAGCCAATATACATTGCAGGCCTTTTTCTAACAGCTTCTAAGCCTTCTAAAATTTGGATGTTTGATGCATCATAATTTGTTTTTTTAGAACCTTCGTTCCTAGAACTCTCGTTCTTTGCTTCTTCGTTTGTCATGAAAGCTCCTTTTATATTATGTACTAGATTTAAATAAAATCAAGTGTGACAAAAAGAACAAAAGGAAAAGAATCTCACTCTATTTTTACTTTAATATTTTTTACCACAACTTTACCGACGTATTGGTTTAATTTCTTAATTATTTCTTTTTTACGCAAATTAAACTCAAAGCTTGCCACAGAACTTTGTGTTTGAGCAAATATTATACCGTTTCTGTAGCTTACTATATCTAAACCGTCTATGCCAACTTCTTTATGCCATACTTTAGTTATAGTAAAAAATTCGTCATCAAGACCAAGTTTTTTTTTTAGCAAATTAATAATATCGCTAGCTTGCACCAAAGACATAAAACTATATTCTCATAGGCATAACAACACATAAATAGTTTTTGGCATTTTCGGGCGAAATTTTTGTAGGATTTAAAGCATTTTTAAATTCCAAAATAGCAAACTCTTCATCTATGTTTTGTAGAACATCTTTGATAAAATTAGGATTGAAGTTTATTTCAGTAGGTTCTCCTGTGTATTTAATTTCTAATTCAACTTCACCAGACCCTACTCCAGCAGTTGAAACTGAAATTTTTAAGTTATTTGAGCTAAAATAAAATTTTACTGCGGCAGATCTATCTGAAGACACCTTATCTGCAGTAAGTAAAGCCATTTGTTTCACTGCTGCTAAAGTATTTTTGACATTCAACTTTGCTTTAGATTCATTGGTTTTTGGTATAACTTGTTCATAACTTGGAAAAGCGCCTTCTATCAAGGTAGATAAAAAAGTAATGCCATCCATATCCAAAGCTATCTGATTATTTGTTAATCCTAATTTTATCGTTTCTGAGTTGACTTCTGATATTAAAAGTCTTAAAATATCTGCCATGGCTTTAAATGGCACTATGGCTTTGCCTTTTATGTTAGTTTGTATATTGTCTTCTATATACGCAAGTCTTCTGCCATCAGTAGATACCATTTTTAAGTTATTACGTTCTATTATAACGTAAATACCGTTTAGAATATATCTTTGAGCGTCTTTGGATACTGCAAAGATAGTTTTTTTAATCATAGTTGTAAGAATATCTTTTTTTATAATTATATTGTTGTCTTTAGGAAATTCTGGTATTATAGGATACTCTTTTTGAGATATTCCCATTAAATTGAACCTGGATTTCCCTGATATAACGTTTATTTGGTTTGTGTCATCTGCCGTTATTTCTATGGTTTGGTCAGAAGAAAGTTCTTTTATAATGTCGGCAAACCTTTTTGCTGGTATTGTTATTGCTCCTTCTTCTACGATTTCCCCTTTAATATAGCATTGTACTGCTGTTTCTAAATCTGTTGAAGAAAGCTTTATCTTGTCTGTGTTTGTCTCAAACAAGATGTTAGATAATACAGGAAGCGTGTTTTTAGATGATGCTACAGGGGAAACTATTTGTAATCCCTTCATTAATTCATCTTTTCCACAAATTACCTTCATTTATTCCTCCATGGTTTCTAAAAAAAACTTAATATAGTAATAGTAATGCTTAGTATATTGTTGATAACATAAATGACAGTTCAAAAAGCTATAATTATCAATAAAAATTAAAAAAATTTATCAGTGATAACTATGTTCATAAAGTTTAAAAGTTATTCACAGTTTTATCAAGTAAATTAATTATACAAATTTTTTAAAGTTATTCACAGCTTTATTAGAGAAACGCTAGAGTTAAGTTGTTTAATATTTTAATAATATGTAATAATATTAAAATGAGACAAAAATATGGTCAAAACTTTTTAATTGATAATAATATTGCAAACAATATTGTAAAGTCATTGAATTTAAAAATAACTGATAATGTTTTAGAAATAGGGCCAGGTAAAGGTATTTTAACTAAACTTATACATCCAAAAGCTAAGTTTCTTACTTGCGTGGATATAGATTCGTCGTTAGTAAGAGAGTTAGCTAGCTACTTTTCTTTTAATAATATAAAAAATGTTAAAATTATTAATGAAGACTTTCTCAGATACAACTTGCAAACACAGGATATCATAAAATTTATTTCTAACTTGCCTTATAATGTTGGCACGGCAATAATTCAAAAAGTGTTACCGTTATATAATTGGTCAGAAGCTGTTTTTATGTTACAAAAGGAGCTCGTGTCGCGTTTAACAGCAAAGTCTGGGGGTAAAGATTATGGATATATTTCAATATTTACATCTTATTATGCCCAAAGCCAGGTACTTTTTGATGTTTCTCCAAAATGTTTTAAACCTAGACCAAAAGTGATATCTTCAGTTATAAAACTTAAAAACAAAAGACCTGAAAAACCAGACCCACTTTTTTTTGAGTTTGTAAAGCATGCTTTTAGTATGCGCAGAAAAACAATTTTAAATGCACTGTCATCATTTAAAAGCTTAGATAAAACACAGAGTCTTGCAATTGTGGATAACTTAAAAATTTTTCCTCTTTTAAGGCCTGATAAACTTGAAATTTCAGATTTTCTAAGTTTGACAACAGAGATTAAAAAGTATACAATTCTCCGAGAGTAATAGAGTGGTTTTTAGATGTTTTTAAAATCAAAAAATAGATATTGTTAATAACTTGTCCACACTTGTGGATAATTTGGGGAGAATATGAGTAATTCAGTAATTAGTATATGGGAAAAGGTTGTGGATAACATTAAATCATCTGTTACTCCAGAAACGTATAATTTATGGATAGTTCCACTAAAACCTGTTTCTTTAGAAAATAATATTTTTACTTTAGAGGTTCCAAATGTTTACTTTTCTCAATGGATAGTAAAAAATCAACAGAAAAATATAGAACAGATAATGTCTTTAGAGTATGGCAATACTATAACATTAAAATTTAAACCACAGCAAGATTTGTCCCAAGCAATAAGAAAAGCTGAAGAAACACCAGAACACATAGATGTAGAAGTCCCAGCTCAGGCTACGACTGCACAAAAGGATAATATAAACCCTAAATATATTTTTCCAGGGTTTGTTGTAGGTGCCTCAAACAGGTTTGCGCATGGCTGTTGTGAAGCAGTAGCAAAAAATCCAGGTAAACAATTTAATCCATTATTTATGTATAGTGGAGTGGGGTTAGGTAAGACTCACTTATTGCATTCTATAGGTAATTATATAAAACAGTCAACCTCAACCTCAAAAGTAATGTACGTAACTTGTGAAAAGTTTGTCACAGAGTTTATAGAGTCTATAAGATTTGATAAAGTTTCAACTTTTAAAAATAAGTATAGAGGTTTAGATTGTTTATTGATAGATGATATACAGTTTTTGATAGGAAAAGAAAGCTCTCAAGAAGAATTTTTTCACATGTTTAATAATTTATTTACCTCTAAAAAACAAGTTGTTGTTTCTTCAGATAGACCTCCTAAAGAGCTTGAAGGTGTTGAAGAAAGATTAATCTCTAGATTTGAGTGGGGTATTATAACTGACATCCAGCCACCAGATTTAGAGACAAGAATAGCAATATTGCGTAAAAAAGCAGAAGAAGAAAAAATATATATCCCAGATGAGGTTGTTATTTACATAGCTTCGCAAATTAAATCTAATATAAGACAACTTGAAGGATCTTTGCTTAGAATTACTGCGTTTTCTTTGTTTACTGGTACGCCTCTAACAGTAGACTCTGTTCAAAAGATACTCCACGATATTATTAAAACAGATGATTCTACTCGTATCACTATAGAAAATATACAGCAAGTTGTTGCAGACGAGTTTAATCTTGACTTTAAAGACATGAAATCAAAACGTAGAACAGATGCTGTTGCTTTTCCAAGACAAATAGCTATGTACTTATCGCGAACGTTAACCGATGAATTTTCAACAAATGCTATAGGCGATGCTTTTGGTGGCAGGGACCATTCAACGGTAATGCATGCATGTAACAAAATAAAAGGAAAAATGAATCAAGACCCATACTTTAACGCAAAAATTAACCAGATAATTAAAAAGATTCGCAATGCATGAAAAAAGTATTTTTATTTGGGTAATTCAAATATTTCATAAATATTCCTCGTCACTGCAAAATTAGGAATAACTAGGTGTCTGACTTTATTCATAATGAGTCCATATGCTTACAATTTTTATTTTAGTATCAACTAAATAAATAAGTCTATGTTGTTTATTCAATCTGCGAGAATAAAAACCTTTTAAATTACCGACTAACTTTTCGTAAGATGGAGGTGTTTCATAAGGATTATTTTCTAATAATTTTAAAAGTGCTTTTGCTTTACTATACAAAGATGGAATATTTTTTTATATTCCCCCAATCTTTAAGAACTCTTTTATGAAAATGGATTTCATAACTCATCAACATTAACCTTTGTGTAATCGGATTTAGGGGCTTTCTTGGCTTTTATAAGTTCTTTTTCTAAACCTCTGATACCACAAAGTTCTACAGTTTCTTTCCAGCCTTTGTATTCCTCTTCACTTATAATAACTACTATTGCCATTCTTTGTACTAACATTGATAGATTCGTTATATTTTATACACGCTTCTAACATTTTAAACAGATTATTTCTTAAATCTGTAACACCTATAGTTGTCATACTCAATTCCTCTCCTCCTTTTATTCAATCATGTACTACATGTATTCATTTACTATGTCAATATTGTGTAAACATATGCGTAAACAAATTGTTCAAACAAGCTACTTAAATTATTCGTAAGTAAAATATATATCTATATTATTGTATTCTAAGGAAAAAACACAGTCCATGCCATATTATTCGTAGGAAAAATTGATTTATTGTTAAATTTGTATTAAAATACCATTATAAATAGCCAATAGAGGGAATTTTATGTTAAAAAGAAAGATAATAAATCAACTCCTAGCATGGAAAAATAAAAGAGACAAAATGGCTTTACTTATTAAAGGGGCGCGGCAGGTAGGTAAAACTTTTATTATTGAAAAGTTTGCTAAAGAGAATTATGAGAATTATGTATACTTCAATTTTGAGATAGATCCTTCGTACAAAGATATATTTCAGGGAGATTTGAATGTAAATAATTTAATAGAACAAATGTCATTGCGTATTCCAAACGTTAAACTTGTTCCTGGTAAAACTGTTATATTTCTTGATGAGATTCAAAATTGTCCTCAAGCAAGAACTGCATTGAAGTCTTTTAGTCTTGACAAGAGATTTGACGTTATAGCTTCAGGTTCTTTACTTGGGATAAATTATAAAGAAGTAAGATCTTTTCCTGTTGGCTATGTTGAGTATTTGGAAATGCATTCTTTAGATTTTGAAGAGTTTTTATGGGCTATTGGTATTTCAGAAAAATCAATACAGGATTTGAAGAATTATTTTGATAAAAAAGAACAACTTCCAATAAGTAGTCACGAAGTTATGATGAAATATTTTAAACAATATATTGTTGTAGGAGGCATGCCGAGAGTTGTCGATGAATTTGTAAAAACCAGAAATTTTGCAAATGTTTTGTCTCTGCAGAAAGGGATAGTAACAGGTTATTTAGACGATATTGCCAAATATGCAGACGGCGCTGAAAAAACAAAAGCTAGAGCTTGTTTTTTGTCTATACCAAAACAACTTGCTAAGGATTATAAAAAATTTCAATATAGCGTTGTGGAACACGGAGCTACAGCAAAAAGATTTACCGATAGTTTAATGTGGCTTTACGATGCAGGTATCATAAATTTTTGTTATAACCTTTTAAAGCCGGAAATTCCTTTTGAAGGGAATTCTTCAAACGATATTTTTAAAGTTTATATGCGTGATACCGGTCTTCTTATGTCTATGCTTGGAGAAAATGTTCAAGCTGATATCATTGATGGGAATCTTGGAATATATAAAGGCGCTATTTATGAAAATATTATTGCTGATATTTTTACGAAATTAGGTAAAAATCTATATTATTTTGAAAAAAAATCACATTTGGAAATTGATTTTTTTATTCGTGTAAACAAAATTGCTGTTGCTATTGACGTTAAGTCTGCAGATAATACGAAATCAAAATCTGTCGTAAGTATACTAAATAATTATAATGTGCAGCGCGCTATAAAACTTTCTTCAAAAAACATATCATCTTCTGATAAAATAGATTATATCCCTTTATATATGGCAATGTTTTTGTAATGCCATAAATCATCTTATGGGAATTTGAAGTATATAAGAGGAGCTGTTATACAAATGTATAGCAGCTCCTCTTGCTATTTAAACATAGCTTAGTTTCTAAATTTTAAAAGAGAACTTAAGCAAGCCAGCCATGGAGTTGCCAGCCTTACCATCAGAATACTTAACAGAAAGGTCAATACCAATGTTTTTGTAAGAAGTGTTAA
>JAIRXS010000021.1 GCA_031268145.1 Candidatus Endomicrobiellum siamense | reverse complement strand
TTTGTTTTAAGTTTTTCTGCGGTAGTACCATTTTTTGCAGCAAATCCTAAAGCAGCTTTTGTAAAGTTGCCATTAAGGTCTTTTGTTGCTTTTATAGAAGGTCCTAAAATTTCTTCACTTGTATCATTACTTTTCTCGCAAAGTTCGTCAATAATTAAGACAAATCTTCTAGGCGTGGCGTAAGTTTTTATATTACTAAAAATTAAGCCATAGCTTGCAAGGGTTTTATTTGTAAACTGTTTAATTTGTTCTAATGCAGGATTAATATAAGACGTAGGAATTTCCTCTGTGCCTATTTCAAGCAAAGCAGTTTTTGTATTAACAGTACTCATTATAACTCCGTATATTATTTAGAAACTATTTCTAAATATTTTTCTGCTACTATTCTTGCAATTGTGCGTACTCTTAAAATATATCCAACTCTTTCAGACACAGAAATTGCTCCTCTAGCGTCTAATAAATTAAATAAATGGGAGCATTTCATTACGGCATCGTAAGCGGGAAGAGGGAAATCTTTTTTGCTAAGTTCTTGCGCTTGTTTTTCCCAATCTATAAAATGTTGTTTTAACATGTTGATGTCGGCATGCTCAAAATTATAGTGCGACCATTGTCTTTCATCTTCTTTGTGTACATCGCCATATGTTAGTTCATCATTCCATTGTAAATCATAAACATTATCTTTTTTTTGCACATACATTGCTAAGCGTTCGGTACCATATGTAATTTCAATTGATATTGGGTTTAACGATATGCCTCCAACTTGCTGAAAATATGTAAATTGTGTAGCTTCCATACCGTCAATCCATACTTCCCAGCCGAGTCCCCAGGCTCCAAGTGTTGGAGATTCCCAGTCGTCTTCAACAAATCTTATGTCGTGTTTTTTTGGATCTAGACCTATAGTTTTTAAACTGTTCAAATAGATTTTTTGTATGTCTTTAGGGGCAGGCTTCATAATTACTTGAAACTGATAATAATGTTGTAATCTATTTGGATTTTCTCCGTATCTGCCATCTGTTGGCCTTCGTGAAGGTTCTACGTAAGCTACATTCCAAGGTTTTGTTCCTAAAGAACGCAAAAATGTAGCAGGATTAAATGTACCAGCTCCTTTTTCTAAGTCATAAGGTTGCCATATTAAGCAACCTTGTTTTGCCCAAAATTTTTGCAATGTAAAAATAGTTTCTTGGAAATTCATATAATCCTCGTGTAAACTTCATGCAATAAGCTTAAAAACGCATTTTACAAAAAAATGTATGTCCGCACAAATTATTGTTGCGCATAAGTTGTAAATACTTTACAATATGTTATAAAATACTACGTATATAAAAAAGATTGAGCAAGAGATATAAAGTGTATTTGAATGATGTTAACGCGATTGTAGTTTAACTTACATAATAATAGAGAATAAAGTTAAATAGACGAGATTAAAATATAAAGGGGACTAATATGAAAACATTAAATAGAAATGAACCATCACGATGTGGATTTGCCTTCTGGCTTTTTAGCGCAAAAACCTGACAACCAAATATTGCAAGTGGCTTTGTGTTTAAATAAAAAAGGAGAAAACGTATTTTTTATAACAAAAAACGTCAATTTAAGAATTAAAGCTGAAATTTTAGGTTTACAAGCTCAAAATTATGAAACGTCTAAGATAAAAATAGACGAACTTTATACAGGCTGGAGAGAAGTAAAAGTTAGTTCTGACAAAATAGATAAATTTTATAAAGATGGACGTTTAGTTTTAGAACAGCAGGAAAGGTTTTATCCTAATGAGTTTATTGTTTTAAAGGATGAAGCTGGTTCTTCAAAAAGCGCTTTAACAAAATATTCAAAAAAAGATAATGTTTTGTTACAAATTTTTCATCAAAAGGCTCAGCCTTGGGGATTAAAACCATTAAATACAGAACAAAAGTTTGCTATAGAGTTGTTGCTATGTAATAATGATGATATTCAGCTTGTGACATTAATAGGTTTGTCAGGTGCTGGAAAAACAATACTTGCTCTTGCTTGCGGGCTACAAAAAGTTGTAGAGGAGAAAGTTTTTAGAAGACTTTATATAGCTAGACCAATAATTCCTATCTTATCTTTAAGAGATGCATCTTCTAACGGACTCAGTTATTTAGTAGAAAGATTTAGAGGCCAAGAGATTTTTGGGCATATAACTTTTTCAAAAAGCGAGAGGAGTACTTTAGCTGCTTTATCTTCAGAGCTATTGTAGTAAAAATTAATGAATCAAAAATTTATAGATATGCATATTCATACAAATTGTTCTGATGGGACTTTTTCGCCAAGAGAAGTTATTGAGTATGCGTCTAGGGTAAAATTGTCTGCTATAAGTATAACAGATCACGATAGTATAAGTGGGATTGATGAAGCTTTAGATATTGCTGAGAAAAATAATATTGAAGTTATATCTGGAATAGAACTTTCTTGCCAGGTTGAAAATGATTTGCAAAAAAATGAAATGCACATTTTGGGGTATTTTATAGATTATAAATCAGAGAAACTTCAAAAAATTTTGTCAATCTTTAGACAGTCGCGTTATAACAGAGCATTAAAAATATTAACTAAATTAAAAGAAAACAATATTGTTTTGAAAGATGAAACTTTTATAAAAAATATAGAAAGCCAATCTATAGGAAGACTTCACTTTGCTAAAGCTTTAGTTAAAGAATGTTTTGTTAATAGTACTCAAGAAGCTTTTCAAAAGTATTTATCTTACGATAAACCAGCATATGTTTCTAAGCATTATATGAGTGCAGAACAAGCAATAGACCTTATTTTAAGCGTTGGTGGAGTGTCTGTTATGGCGCATCCTTATTATATGCATTATAATGATAAGAATATGTTTAAAAAACTTGTTGATAGGGGTCTTGGTGGAATAGAAGTTTGGCATATAAAACACACAGATGGTTTAGTAAAAAAGTTTTTAGAATTAGCAAAAGAATTCAATCTTATTGTAACGGGAGGATCCGATTGCCATGGACCATTTAGAAAGGAAGCTCCTCTTATTGGTAGAATAAAAGTACCTTATTGTGTTTTGAATAATTTAAAAATAGTTAAGAGATTAAATTAACATCTGCATATGGAATATATAAATAAAGCTGTTTTTATAAACTATCTGAGTTGTCCTACACTTGGTTGGCTTACAAAAAGAAATAAAATACCAAGACTCACAGGTTTAAACAACGATTTTCTTATATATGAAAGTAAAGTTATTAAGCAAAAAGCACGGCAACTTTTTAAGGATTCAGTTATTGTACAAAAAAATAACGATAGTGATGTTTTTTTGCAAACAAGCAAGTTTGTTACAGATTGTAAGACATCTGCAATTTGTAATGCATATTTTCTAGCTGAAGGATATTATGCAAAAGCAGATATATTAAAAAGAGTTGACCAAAACTCGTGGCATTTATTTGAAGTTAAATCTGGTAGTAAATATAAAGCAAAATATACAAATGATATAGCTTTTACCGCTATGATTTTATCAAAAGCAAATATAACCATATCCAAATATAGCATATTACATTTATCAAGTGATTATCGTTTGGGTATGCAAATAGACAGCCTTTTTGAAGAGATAGATTCTACACAAAAAGTTGAACTTAAGCTTTTAGAGTTCTTTTCTATTTATAACCAAGCATTAAGCGATATAAATTCTGAAAAGATGCCAGAACCGTACTTAAAGAGAAGTTGTAAGAATTGCCCTGTGTTTGATACTTGTATGGGTAACAATCTTAAAAATCATATTTTTGACTTGCCAAGACTATCTATTCCTGGTATAGAAGGGCTAATATCGCTTAAAGTAGACACAATTGACAAAGTTCCAAATGATTTTGAGCTTACTCAAATGCAAAAAATAGTTAAAAATAGTGTTTTAACCAACATAAATTATATTTCTGATACTTTATTTGATGAATTAAATAGTATAAAACAGCCTTATTATTATCTTGATTTTGAATCTGTGACAACAATAATTCCTTTATACCCTAACATTGCTCCACACACTCAAATACTAACGCAATTTTCTTTGGATAAAACAGATGCGAAGGGAAATATATTAAATCATTATGACTATATTGCAGACCATACAAGAGATTGTCGTAGAGAAATTGCGCAACAACTTATTGAATATTTAAAACAAAATGGCAGTATTATAACTTATTCAAACTCGGAGCGCGTATCTATACTAAAACTTATAAATTTGTTTGAAGATTTAAGTGGCAGCTTAAACAAGATAGCTGAGCGAATAGTTGATTTGGAGCTAATTTTAAAAAAGAACTATTATAATTTGAATTTTCATGGACGTAGCTCTATAAAAAAGGTTTTACCTGTGCTAATACCCAAGGAAACCTACTTGGATTTAGAAATAGGTGATGGAGGTGATGCAGCAGCTTCTTTTGCGTTTATGGCGCTAGGTATGTATGATAAAGAACAAATAGAAAAAACAAGAGAAAATTTATTGAAATATTGTGCAAAAGATACTGTTGCAATGATTTACATACATCAATTTTTGATTAATGCAATAAATAATATAGCAATAAAATCACAAACAAGTTAAAAAAGAGTATCTAGTTAATGACAAAGTATGTCAAAAATTATATAATCAAAACTAAAATATTTTTAATGAGGATATATGTATAAAAATCTGCTTGAAAAAATTGATTCTAAAAATGCAAAAATAGGTATTATAGGACAAGGGTATGTGGGCTTGCCTTTATCTTGCCAACTTGCAAAACAAGGTTTTAGTGTTACAGGCTTTGAAATTGACGAGTCTAAAGTTAAAATGATAAATAGCGGAAAGTCCTATATTGATGATATAAGTTCTAAGAATTTAAAAGAATTGCTTGGAACTAGAAGAATTTCTGCCGACTCGAATTTTAAGAATCTTTCTAAAATGGACGTGTTAATTATCTGTGTACCGACGCCTTTAAGAAAGTCTAAAGATCCAGATGTTTCGTATATATTAGAATCAGCAAAATGTGTTAAAGAGACTTTAAAAAAAGGGCAACTTATTGTATTAGAGTCTACGACTTACCCTGGCACTACAGAAGAGTTAGTACTTCCAATGCTAGAAGAGACAGGTCTAGTTGTAGGAAAAGATTTCTTTTTAGCTTTTAGTCCTGAGAGAATAGATCCATCAAATAAAAAATTTGATATGAGAAACACTCCAAAAGTTGTTGGTGGTATATGTGCAAAATGTACTGATCTTGCTGCAAAAGTTTATTCTTCTTTTACAGAAGTTCATAAAGTTTCTTCTACTCAAGTTGCAGAAATGGTAAAACTTTTAGAGAATACATTTAGAGCAGTAAATATTGCTTTAGTAAATGAAGTTGCTTTAATGTGCGACAAGTTAAATCTTAATGTTTGGGAGATTATAGATGCGGCATCAACAAAACCATTTGGGTTTATGCCTTTTTATCCAGGACCTGGAATAGGTGGTCATTGTATACCATTGGATCCTCATTATTTGTCGTGGAAACTTAAAACTATAAATTTTTATTCAAGATTTATAGATTTAGCAGGAGACTTAAATGCTAAAATGCCAAGTTATGTCGTTTCAAAATTACAAGATACTTTAAATGTAAAGTCTAAAGTTTTAAAAAATTCAAAGATTTTAATTTTAGGTATAGCTTACAAAAAAGATGTGTCTGATGCTAGAGAATCGCCAGCTATAGATATTATAAATATATTAATAGAAAAAATGGCCAATGTTTTTTATTATGATATTCATGTGCCTGCTATAAAAAGTTGTGGATGTGGCAAAAATTTGACTTCTTTAAACAATCTTAATAATTTAAGTCGATTTGATGTTGTTGTAATAGTTACAGATCATTCAGATGTGGATTATAAAAAAGTTTTAAAAAATGCCAAAATTATTATAGATACAAGAAATGTTTTTAAGAATATTAAATCTAATAAAGTTATAAGAATATGATCGATTTAAAATAATTAATATAAAATAGACATTGATAGTTTAATGTATAATTTTAAAAAATTATATGTTATATACCTTTGGAGGAAGTATGGTAAAAGACGAAAAACTTAAAGCTTTAGATTTGGCGCTATCTCAGATTGAAAAAGATTTTGGCAAAGAAGCAATTATGAGACTTGGTGAAAAACACGCAAAAGAAAATGTAGAGTCTATATCTACAGGTGCTCTTCCTTTGGATATTGCTATAGGGATTGGTGGTATTCCTAGAGGTAGAATAATTGAAATTTATGGACCAGAATCTTCTGGGAAAACCACGCTTGCTTTATGCATGGTTGCGCAAACTCAAAAACTTGGTGGAATAGCAGCATATATAGATGCAGAACATGCAATGGATCCAGATTATGCAAAAAAAATAGGTGTGGATATAGATAATCTTTTAATATCTCAACCAGATTCTGGAGAACAAGGTCTTGAAATTGCAGATAAACTTATACGTTCTGGAGCAGTAGATATTATAATTGTAGATTCTGTTGCTGCTCTTGTACCAAAAGCTGAGATTGAAGGGGAAATGGGAGATTCTTTTGTAGGACTTCAAGCTAGACTTATGAGTCAGGCTCTTAGAAAATTTACTTCTAATATTTCAAAATCGAAAACATCTATAGTGTTTATAAATCAATTAAGACAGAAGATAGGAGTTATGTGGGGAAGTCCTGAAACGACCCCAGGTGGTCTTGCTTTGAAGTTTTATTCTTCTGTAAGACTTGATATTAGAAGAATAGAGTCTGTTAAAAAAGGAGATGAAGTTTTAGGAAATAGAGTAAGGGTAAAGGTAGTAAAAAATAAAGTTGCAGCACCGTTTAAACAAGCAGAGTTTGAAATAATTTTCGGACAGGGTGTAGATAAATTTGGTTATCTAATAGACATGGGAGTAAATGACAATATAATAGAAAAAGCGGGTGCTTTCTTTAGTTACAAAGGCGAAAGGCTTGGACAAGGCAGAGAAAATGTAAAAATATTTTTAGCAGCAAATTCCAACATCGCAGATGAAATAGAGTCAAAAATAAGAGCAAAAGCTTTTGGTTTGCAGGAATCTGAAGAAAATAAATCAGAAATTTCTAATCTAAAAGAAAAGACTTATAAAAATTCAAAAAAAGAGAATAAGTAATGATTATATGTTGTGGCCCTGAAGATACTCAATCATTAAAAGAGGCTGATTTAGAGATATCAGATTTAAGTAAGAAAATTCCATGGAACAAAAAATACATTTCCTTCAGGAGAAGTTTAAAAGATACATTAAAAAGTTTTCCTAGTTCTTTGAAGTTTTTTGCTTCTAGGAATAAAATGTCAAAAGTATATATTGCAATACTAATTGCTGGCGGAATAGGAGATGTTTTAAGGCAAAAAGATACTTTTTTTGATATTTTAGAAATGTTTCCAGATGCTGTTGTTGATTTATATGGTAAGAGGTATAGATATTTTTTTTCTGATTTAAAAAATATAAGGTTTATTTTTGGCAGATATTTTATAGGCCTTTCTAAAAATAAGTATGACATAATAATAGATTATTTTTCTAGTGATAATGTTACAAGCGGCATTTGCGATTTAACTATAAACTCATCAAAAACTAATACATTAATAAATTTTAAAAAAGATTTTGAAACTATAAAAAAACAATATACTGATTTATTTAGTTTTGATAGCCAGTACTTTTTTCAAAAGAAAGCTTTAAAAAAAGATTTAAATTTTAACAATGTAGCCAAGCTAACTGCTGGTATCAAAGATTTTAAAAAAATTTCGTTGCCTTTAAATTTTAAAGAGCAGGATATCTCTAAATTTAGCTTAAATAAAAACAGTAAATATATAACTTTTCAACATGGTTGGGGTGATAAGGGTTATGTTCCTGGTCAAATGCTGCCAGCTACACATCTTTGGGAAACAAACAGATGGATAGAATTATTTAAAGAAGTAAAAAATATGTTGCCTGAATATAAAATAGTTCAGATAGGTTTAGCAAGCGAATGTATGCCGTATGTAGATATCAATTTAGTAGGCAAAACATCTTTTGATGAGCTTTGTTCTGTTATTAAATACTCTTCACTTCATATAGATACAGATTGTGGTTGTGTACATATAGCCAAGGCTTTAGACACTAAGTCTGTAGTTCTTTTTGGTCCTTCAAGTGCTAAATATGTTGGATATGATGAGAATGTAAATATCATATCTAATGTTTGTAGAGATTGTTTTACAATAAACAAATGGTTTGAAAGATGTTTGCGCGGGTTTAAAACTCCAATTTGTATGCAATCAATCAAGTCAAGTTTTATTGCAGAGATTATAAAAAATACTTTAAGAAAGGCAAATAAATGAAAATTTTAGTAACAGGCGGAGCAGGTTTTATAGGTTCTAATATTGTAGATACTTTAATTGAAAAGGAGTATTCAGTTATTGTTTTAGATAACTTGTCTTCTGGAAGAAAGGAAAATGTAAATAAAAAAGCTAAATTCTATAAGGCAGATATTTGTGATCAAAAAAAAGTTATAAATATATTTAAACAAGAAAAACCTCAGGCTGTAATACATCATGCAGCGCAAATTGATGTAAGAAAGTCTATTACAGATCCTATTTTTGATGTAAATGTAAATATTTTAGGTTCAATTAATATTCTTAGTGCATGTGTGCAAACAAAAGCTAAGAAAATTATTTTTGCTTCTTCAGGAGGCACTATTTATGGAGAATGTAAATCTGTAGCTCCGAAAGAAAACTCAATGCCAAGTCCTCTTTCTCCATATGGTATTGCAAAAAACTCAGTGGAAAACTATATAAAATTTTATTCTCAGATATATGGTTTAGAATACACAATTTTAAGATATGGAAATGTTTTTGGACCAAGGCAAGACCCTCATGGCGAAGCAGGCGTAGTTGCAATATTTGCACAGAGAATGCTTAAAAATAAAGAAATTATAGTTTTTGGAGACGGCAAACAAATAAGAGACTATGTTTTTGTTTCTGACGCTGTAGATGCAAATATTAGATCTTTAGCAAATGGTAAGAATGAAATTATAAATATAGGCACAGCTAAACCTACTTCTGTTAATAAACTAGTAGATCTTATGAGCAAAGTTAACGGATATAAAAAGAAAGCTATACGTAGACCCAAAAGAGATGGTGAGTTATTTAAAAGCTTTTTAAATATCAATAAAGCAAAAAAAATTTTAGGTTGGACCCCTAAGATTAGTTTGGATAAAGGTATAAAAATTACTATGGACTATTTTAAGGAGGCTTTAAACAAATGAAAGCTTTTGTTTTAGCTGCTGGGATTGGCACAAGGCTTAGACCTCTTACTACAGATGTTCCTAAGACAATGGTTCCTATTTTAGGCAAACCAGCTTTATATTATACATTCTTGCATCTTTTAAAATATGGTTTTAATAGTGCTTGTGTAAACGTGCATTATCGCAGTGAAGTTATAACAAACTATTTTAAAAATAATAAACTTGGCATAGATTTAAAATTTTCTCACGAACAAAAGCTTTTAGGTACTGCAGGCGCTATTAAAAAAAACGAATCTTTTTTTGACGAGACTTTTGTTGTCATGTCTGGTGATGGTTTAACTGATATTAATCTTAAAAAAGCTTTAGAATTTCATAGACAAAAAAAATCTATTGCAACTATAGTGTTAAAAAAAATAGATTTAAGGTTTGAATATGGTATAGCTGTAACAGATAAAACAGGACAAATTAAATCTTTTGTGGAAAAACCGTATTGGGGAGATGTTTTTAATGACGAAGTAAACACAGGCATTTATATATTTGAACCTAGAATTTTTGATTTTATACCAAAAGATAAGTTTTTTGATTTTAGTAAAGATTTGTTTCCTCTTTTAATGCAAAAAAGAGAAAAAATTTACGGATATTGTATGGACGAATATTGGACTGATATTGGAAATATATTTGAATATAAAAAAGGCATTTTTGATGTTTTAGATGGCAAAGTTAAAATAGACTTAGATATTGATAAAAACTCAGGTGATAAGTATATATCTTCAAGTGCTAAAATAGATAAAACTGCTAAAATACAAGGACCTTGTTATATTGGAGATAAAGTTGTAATAAAGGCAGGAGCAAATATAAAACCTTATAGTGTCATATCAAGTAATGTTAAAATAGGTGAAAATAGTTTAATAGAAAAAGCTGTAATTTGGGAAGCTGCAAAAATAGGTGAAAATGTAAAACTAATAAACACGATTGTTGGTAGTAATATATTAATTACAAATCAAATAACGTTATTTGATTCAATAATAATGGAAGAAAAAACTGTAATAGCATAAAAATTTTCTGTTATAAGGGGACTTTATGGCAAATCAAAGTGGTTATTTGTTTACATCTGAATCTGTTACGGAAGGACATCCGGATAAAGTGTGTGACATAGTCTCAGACACTATTTTAGATGCTATTTTAGAACAAGATTCAAAAGCTAGAGTAGCATGTGAAACTTTTATATCTAAAGGTCTTCTTATTGTCGGAGGAGAAATTACAACAACGGCAAAAATTAATACAAGAGAAATTATAAAGGGTGCAATAAAAAAGATAGGTTATGATAGATCTTCGTTTGGATTTGATTATCACACGTGCGCAATAATGGACACGATAAACACCCAATCTCCTGAAATTGCCATGGGAGTTGACAATGGAGGGGCAGGAGATCAAGGTTTAATGATAGGGTTTGCTTGTCAAGAAACTCCGGAGCTCATGCCTCTTCCCATAACTTTAGCTCATAAACTTTCCATGAGACTTGCTCATGTCAGAAAAAAAAATATTTTGCCCTATTTAGGACCAGATGGTAAAACTCAAGTTACTGTAGAGTACACTAATTGGAAGGCAAAAAGGATAAGTGCAGTTGTTTTGTCTACTCAACACACCGAAACAATTTTAGATAAAACTGGTAAGCATATAATAGAAAAAGCAAAAAAAGAAATTTTTGATTATGTTATAGAGCCGATTTTAGGTAAATTAATAGATGAAAGTACTAAGATTTATATAAATCCTACTGGAAAATTTATTATTGGCGGACCTGCAGCTGATACTGGGCTCACAGGAAGGAAAATAATAGTAGACACTTATGGTGCAATGGCTGCTCATGGTGGCGGTGCTTTTTCTGGAAAAGATTCTACAAAAGTTGACAGAAGTGCTTGTTATATGGCAAGGCATATAGCAAAAAATATAGTAGCTGCTGGTTTTGCACAAAAGTGTACTGTTCAACTTGCTTATGCTATTGGTGTAAAAGAACCTGTTTCAGTTATGGTAGATACACATCGTAGTGGTAAAATTCCTGGATTTAAAATAGAACCTGTTGTTAGAAAAATCTTTCCTCTTGCTCCAAGGGGCATTGCAGAATATTTGCAGCTTCACAAACCTATTTTTGCTAAAACAGCCTCTTATGGGCACTTTGGCAGGAACGAGTTTCCTTGGGAAAATTTAAATAAAGTTGAAGAATTTCATAAATATATTGACCAGTAAAGTATAGTTTGCCTAAGCATGAAGCAAAACAAGGATATAGAGTTAATGATCCGCTATGTTAAGCAACAGATAAAGTCTTTGCGCAAGAATATTGCAAAAAAGATTTTAGATAAAAAATATAGAAAATCTAATATATTTGATTTTGATGCTAAGAATATTAAATCAATTTTGGTTTTCAGAAATGACGATAAAATTGGCGATATGGTTATTTCTACATTAATTTTTAGAGAAATAAAAAAACATTATCCTGATATTAAAATTATAGTTTTGTGTGGTAAAAATAATGCGGAGATTTTAAAGTATAATAAAAATGTTGATTTAACTTATATAATAAGCGGCAATTTTTTAAGAGATTTGCCAGTATATATTAATTTACGAAGACAACACATTTCTTTAGGCATAGATTTTTATACTTTCGGACTTTGCTTTATACCTATGCTTATTTTACGTATTGTTGCTGTTAATGTTTTAATAGGTTTTTATAAAAATTTATATAATATTTATGATTTATCAATAGATAAAGATTTTTTTAATGAACATATTACAAAACGCTATGAATATGTTTTAAAATTTTTCAAAATTGATAATCAAAATTTAAATTATGATGTGTTTACTAGCGATTTAGAAGATAACACAGCAAAGGAATTATTAAAAAAGTCTACCACAAGGTATAATATAGTTTTAAATCCTTTTGCAGCGAGCAAACATAGAAGTTTTTCATTTAATAAGTTGCAATCTTTAATTTCTGATTTAGAGAAAAAATTTGATTGTAGTATTTTTGTAATTTGTAATAAAAAAAATAGGAAAAAATTGCATGCTTTAAAAAATAATAAAATTTTTATTTGTTCATTCAACTCCATTTTAAGCAGCGCTAGTTTAATAAGATACTCTGATATTATTATTACTCCTGACACTTCTATAGTGCATATAGCGTCTGCTTTTAATAAAAAGACAGTTGCTTTGTATTTAGATTATTCAAAAATATCAGAAAAAATAAATGTAATTTGGGGACCTAATAATAAAAATGCTATTAGTATATCTTTAAATATTAAAAGTGGGACAGAAAATGATATAGAAAATATATCTAATAATGACATTTTAAATGCAGTAGAAAAGCTATTATAGAGGTTTTTATGAAGTTGATGATTGCAATTCCAGTTTATAATAGAAAAAAATATCTTGAAATAATGCTTAAATCTTTAAAAGAGTGCGATGATCTTGATAAAACTTTTATCAGAGTGTTTAATGATTCCAGCACGGAATTTGATGAAATTTACTTAAGACAGGCTTTTGCAGGCTTAAATGCAGATATTGTTACTAGACCTAAAAACTTAAGAGCAGATAGAAATAATTATCAAATTATGCTTGATTTTTTAAATACAAATAATGATGTTTTATTTATTTGCGATTCAGATCTCTTATTAAGACCAGATACAATCAAATATATATATTCTGCATTTAAAAAGACTGATGGTTTTTTAAGCATGTATAACTCTGATCTTCATAGAGATATTTATTTTGACGGGGAATATGTATATAAGCAAGATGTTGGTTTTGCTGGAATATGCGTGTCAAAAGACTTACTTAAAAGTTTTGTGTTAAAACAAAAAGTTGCGCCGCGCTCTATGGATTTTAAGTTGTCATCTTTTTTAATCAAAAAATGTGTTAGGCTCCTAGTGGCAAAAAACAGCTACGTTCAGCATATAGGGTTTGATGGGCAAAATTGTAGTGAAAAATCTATAGATTTTTCTTCAAATTTTGTTCCTATATCAGACTTTAATAAAAAAATAATTAATGAAATTATGCCTATTGTTATAAAACGCCAGTCTGAAATGATAAAATATCTTCTATTTAAAGACAAATATAAAAGATGTGGTTTTATGTTTCATCAGCCTCATAAACACTTTATGCAAAATAAACTTATAAAAAGATTAAAAAAAATTTATTCTAGCTTGTACCCTTTTAGCAACTAAACAAGGGAAAGGGAGTTATTTTATATGAAAAAAAGACTTATAGTTAATGCAGATGATTTTGGGAGAAATGTAGAAAATACAAATGCCACTATAATAGCTCATAAGTATGGCATACTTTCATCTACAACTATTATGGTTTATAGGCATGCTTTTGGTTTGGCGTGTAAGCTTATCAAAGAAAATCCTACTTTAAAAACAGGTCTTCATATAGATTTAGATTATATATTTATGATGAAAGAACAAAACCGATTTTATAAAAGACTTGTAAAAATTACTAAGTCTATGGAAATCAAAATAAAAGATGAGATAAATAAACAGGTAGATAAATTTTTAAAAGCAGGTTTTTCTTTAACTCATTTAGATAGTCATCACCATGCTCATATGCATCCTGATGTTTTGCCTATAGTGGTTGCTAAAGCTAAGGAGTTACAAGTTCCTATAAGGTTTTATAATGGATATTATGATAAAAGTAAATTTTTTTATAAGAACTTAGAGAAAGAAGTTTTAATTCCAATTTTGAAACATTTCTGTGTAAAGTATCCTTATTTTCTTATAGACAAGTTTGACTTGGATTCAGATTATGCAGTAGGCGAAGTTATGATGCACCCCGGTTTTAGAGAAATCTGGAGAACATATGATACTGCAAGGTGTTTAGACCCTGAGCTTAAAAGAAAAATAGAAGAAAAAAATATAGAAATAATTTCTTTTGCAGACCTAAAATAATTGGAAGTTAAATTGATCAAATATAATAAAAGTTTGTTCAGGCTACAATTAACAGCTATATACATTTTGACTTTGCTTGCCGTTTTTTTTGTATTTAGAGTTACTTTGTTGTGTGCAAACTATAAGTTTTTTAGCCACTTATCTGATCTTGAAATTTTGTATTCTTTCTTATTTGGGTTCCGTTTTGACGTTTTTGCGATTTCTGTGTCTTGTGGAATTTTTTTATTTTTAATAAATATTCCTATAAATTCTAAAAAATTCTTAAAGATTAATTGTTCTTTTCTAAACATTTTTATTTTAATTAATATATTATTACTTTCAGGCGATGTAATTAATTTTAAATTTTTTAATAAGCATTTAACTACAGAAATTTTATTAGTTAAAAATCATCTCAGCTATTTTTTTAGCTTAGCTTTTAAAGATTATTTTTTTGTTACTTTAACAATCATATTATTTTCTGTTGTATTATTTTACTTTTCATTTAAATTTGTAAATAAAAATTATTGCTACTTAAAGAAAAATAATGTTTTAAATTTATTTATAGTTTTTGGAATAGGTTTTATATTAGTAGTTTTTGCTAGAGGCGGTTTTCAAGAAAGGATTCTTTCTATTACAGATGCATATTATCAGAGTAAAATTTCTGGAGAGTTGCAGCTAAACGGTGTTTTTACTTCTCTAAAAAGTGTAAGCTCGCGAAATATACCAAACAAGATAAATATTCCTTATCAAAGCGCGCTTGATATTGTAAAAAATAATCTTTTAGACGCAAGAGAAGAAGTTTTTATAGACCAAAATTATCCATTAATGAGAAAGAGAATTAAATTTAATGTGTTAGGGAGTAGATATAGTGTTGTGGTTATTTTGCTTGAAAGTTGGCAGAAAGATTATATAGATTTTTTTTCTGGGACAAAGTATGGTGTTACACCTAATTTTGATGAACTTGCTGCTCAATCGATAGTATTTGACAAATTTTATGCTAATGGGCAAAGAAGTATAATGGGATTGATGTCAGTTTTCTTAAGTGTCCCTTATGTGAAAGGTATGCTATATTTTGGACAAGGCCTTGAAAATTGTGGACAAACAAGACTCCCTGCTTTATTAGAGAAAAATGGATATGATAATGTGTTTGTTCAAGGCGATAAAAGAGAGTCTGACAATGCTATAGCAATAGCAAATTATTTGGGTTTTAAAGAGTCATATGGTAAGCAAAATATTCCAATTTATCATGATTATTTAAAGATAAACAAAGGCTATGATATAGAGGGATTGGAATTTTTTATGGAAAAAATCCAAGAATTAAAAAATCCATTTTTTGCATTTTATTTTACTACAACTACACATATCCCTTATGTAAAAACAATTTTAAAATCTCTTGAAAAGTATCCTGAAGATGGTACTGAAAAAACTGGATATTTAAACAGATTATATTATTCTGACTATGCATTAGGCAGATTTTTTAAAAAAGCAAAAAAAGAAAAATGGTTTGATAAGACAATTTTTATAATGCTTGCTGATCATCAAGCTTATGGCGTTGGCGGAGTTAACGGATTTTTAGAAAAAACAAAAGTAGATAAAACATTTAAAATACCAGCAATAATATATTGTCCGAAATTGTTTAAACCTCAAAAAAATATTGAACTTGCAAGTCAGATTGACGTAATACCTACAATAATAGATGTGTTAAACATAAACACTCCATACTCTTCCTTAGGAAAAAGTTTGTTTTCTAAAACAAAGAATAGATTTGTTTTTCTTTCTTATGAAGGAGAACAAATTTATTTGTTAAATAATGATAAAATTTTTAGCTACGACTATAAAAATAATATACAACCATTAGTTCAAGAAAGTGAGAAATTACTATTCTCTATAGAAAAAGTTATCTATGATTTGACTGTGAAAGATAAGTGGTACGATAGTAAAATTTTAAATTAAATCTTTAAATAAGAGAGTTTAATTTTATGAAAAATTTTATTTATTTGCTATCCATTGTTTTATTTATTTTTGTTTCAAAAATCTCAGAAGCATTTTTTAGAAATTTAAACAATCAAGTTGCTAATTACAACAATTTCTTTATGTCATGTGACTTTTTTCATGTAGACAGTATTCTTTGCACTTTTTGTACTAAAATATCTGCGGGGGTTAATGGAAGGTATATAGAGGTTACAAATTTGTATTTTGAAGAGTTTGATTATGAACCTTCTTTAGAATTTCAACTTTTAACTCCACAACATCAGAATGAATCCATTTCCATTTATGATGAAGAGGATGTTTTTTTTAGTGTAATACACAACGATATAGTAAACAACGCTCCTCGAGAAGGGTATCCAAAAATTTTGTTGAAGTTTCCTGGCAATTCAACTAAAGAATATTCAATGACTATACGAAGTAGTTTTACAGATAAATATAAAGCTTTGTATACTCATACTTTAAAATTAGAAAAAGGTAGTTATGAATACAAGTACATAACTACAAATAAATATGATGAGAGCAAATTGTTTGAGGTAAAAGGAAGTTGGCATGTTACTAGCAGACCTTATAATTTTATTAAAAAATTACCAGGTTCGGAATTTGAAGAATTTCCAGATAATATATGCTTTTCTTGGAATGTAGATACTGATGAAAAAGATGATAAACTGTCTTATGAGTTATACTTAGGACTTGAATCAAACAAGTCTGAACTGAAAAAAATTGAACAAAGTCCTTACATTAACTGCTTATCACACAACATGTCAAAACTTAAGCATAAAAAGAAATATTATTGGTATATGGTTATAAAAAATAAGTTTGGAATATCTCTTGAAACTGAGATGTTTTCTTTTTTTACAGGAGGGGTGGTGGACAAGTTTTATAACGCGCCTAATCCGTTTAATCCTTCTTTATGTGCAGAGACTGACTTTGTTTTTCCTATGCATGGGGATGGTATTGCTCAAATAAATATTTATTCTGAATATGGTGATCTTGTTTGGGAGTCGGATAGATCTTTTTTTTATGGAAATTCTACTGGGAATATAAAATATGATGGAAAAGATAATTCTGGAAGAACTCTTTATAATGGTAGTTATATAGCGATTTTAACTAAAAAATACGACGATAAAACAGAGACTGAACGATGCAGGATACTTATAATAAAATAATAATATTTTTTATATTTCTGTTATTAGTAATTCAAACTGAAGTAATGTATGGATACTCTGGCAGAAGAAAACATTTTTTATCTCATGGGCCAAGTGTTGTTGCCTTTGGAGCTGGAGAAACTATTTTTTGTGCTAATAGAGATCCATCAGTTTTGCAATATAATCCATCTTTAATGTCTTTGTTTAATGGAAATTACGTATCTGTCTCTAGGTTTAACTTATTTGAAGGTTCTTCTTATAATTCTGCTAGTTTTGCTTTTAATTTGGGCAAAAGATTTTTTCTTGGGATTTCTGCTTCTAATTTGGCTAGTGGCAATATTGAAGTAAGAGAAACTATTTACTCGTTAGAAGAAAGTATTTCTGTAAATAGTTGGAATAATATTATTGCTTTTTCAGGTTTTTTAGAAGGTTTTGCTGTTACATATGGATTAAACATTAAATATCTATATTTTGATATGTATTTAAAAAAAGGTTTTGCATACTCTTGCGATTTCGGACTTGCAAAAGAAATCTTTTTAACAGATGAAATAAAAATAAAAACTGCTTTTTCTATGCAAAATTTTATTTCAAATAAATTTAAACTTGATTCTGAATATGATGAAATTCCTTTAATTTATAGGGTTAGTTCTGCTTTTGTTTTTCCGATATACTACAGATTTACATCAAAGGATACATTTAATGTTTATGTAGATTTAAAACATGAAGACTCTTTTGCTGATTTTTGTGTAGGAGTATCTTATATTTTTGCAGAAAAGTATGCTTTACGTACCGGATATTATAGTAGGCATATTACATTTGGAGCAGGCGCAGATATTTATATGTTTACAATAGATTACGCTGCAGATTTTAGCGAGATAGATTTGATAAATAGGTTTATGTTGACATATAGATGGGGTCAAAAATCTGACGCTTTATTAAAAGAGGCAAAAAAAGTATTAAATGAAGAACTCTCTTCTATAAAAAAAGCTCAACAAGAATTTAAAAAAGCAAAGAAATTGTATAGTAATAAGGAATATTTAAAAGCTACAGATAAACTTTCAAAAATTATTGTTGCTTACCAAAATTTTGAGTCTTCACATCATTTTTATAATGAGATTATTAAGTTGATGAGAAGTAACGCTAAAGATCAAAATCTTAATTTTGCTGACAAATATTATGCAAAAGCTTATATCGAATATTATAATATGAACTATAGAGAGGCTTTGCAAGAGTGGACAAAGTATATAGCTTTTAGTGGGGGTAAAGCAGATGTTTTGGAATATCAAGATAAAATAAATACGATTTTAAAGTTGCAAAAGTTTGAAAAAATGGAAAAAGAATTAATTTTTAAAGCTCAGCAACTTTTAAAAGAAGGTATAGAATTTTATAACTTAAAACAATGGGTGTATTGTATTAAAAAAATGGAATCTTTGAAAAAGCTTATAAGTAAGAATAATTTTTCAAAATCAGTAGAGATTTATAATAAAGCAAAAGAGTACATAAATAAATGTGTTTTTGAATTGTCAAATAATATGTTGTTAGCAAATACTAACAATAATTCTTTGGAAGAAGATATTAAGTACGATGAAGTCACTGCAGACGAAAAATATAGAGAGGGACTTGTTTTATATGCTCAAAGTAAATATTATCAAGCAAGTAGAATGTGGGAACTTGCTTTAAGACTAAATCCAAATCATAAGAAAGCAAAGATTGCTTTGAATAAAACTACAAAGAATAAATTAGAGTAATTGTAAATGAAACTCTTAGAAAAAATTAATTTTTTTATTTTCACATTTTGTCTATTGATCGCTTTATCATACATAGCAAATTCCGAGGACATTAAAAATGATCGTTCTGTGCTTGGAACTGATAAAGGTGAAATTTACACTGAATTTGATAAATACAATATATTTAAAAATATTGATGCTATTGAACCATCTGGAGCAATAATATCAGAAGATTATTTTTCGCCAAGTAACAAAATTGAATTACCAGAGTCTGTTCAAGAAATTGCAGGGAAAGAAATTTTAGATTATTTAGAAAAAAAAGGAAACAGCAATATAAAATACTCTCAAAATAGCTGGCAGTTAAAAGATGTTGTTGCTTCCAGCTCAAATACAGTTCTTGTTTCATCTGATTCTTTATCTAAAATAAAATTACCATTTAAATCAAGCTTATCAATTACAGGAAGAAAATTTATAGGTTTTAATTATTCTCAAAGACTTTATGATACTCAAGAAGATGGCAAACGGCAAAATTCTTCAATGTTTAAAATGGAACAAGAGATGCAGATGAAAGTTATTGGAGGGATTGGCAATAGATTTAATGTCAATATTGATTATGATGATAAGGCTGAAAAAAAAGATATATCTTTAGTTTATACAGGTAGCCCCAAAGAATTTATACAGCAAGCTGCGTTTGGTGATATAGAAGTATCTCTTCCAACAACAGAGTTTACAGGATACAATAAAGAATTGTTTGGATTAAAACTTGCTGCTCGCTATAAAAATTTAGGTCTTAATACTTTTTTTAGTAAAACTAAAGGACTTTCTGAAGTTAAACGATTTGTAGGAAACACACAGCTAGAAAGAAAAATAATAGCGGATACCTCTTATATAAAATTAAAATATTATTCTCTTTTAAAAAATGGAGATGTTCGTAAAATAAGGAATGGAACAGTTAAAGTATATATTGCTTACCAAAAATTAAATCCAAAATATAATTTTTCTATTACTTCAGATACTCTTCTTTATGATCTAAATACTACAGGCGGTTTTTCTTATAGAGGGAATTTTGTTCTTCTTGTTGCGGGACAAGATTTTACTGTTGACTATAATACAGGGGTGCTTATTTTTAAAAACTCCATATCAAAAGGCGATGTTGTAGCCGTAAATTATGATTTTGAAGACGGTACGTCTCTTTCAATAAGCCCTTTGATTATTAAAGATATTAATGATACTCAAAACATCACTACGGAAATTAAAACTTTTTACAATTTAGGTAATTTAAAAATAATAAGAGACAATGGAAGAGGTAATTTTTTACTTGCGATTAAAGATTTAAATGGCAACATTCCTAACACTATTGAAGGTGGCAAAGATGTACCGATATATCCTACTAGACCAGGGTATGCTGCAAATATTGATGTTGATTTTGAGAATGGTATTTTTAGATTGTCTGAAACTTTGCATGATTCTTTATACCTAACTAATGAGCATAAATATAATTTTGAAACAGAGTATCAATATAATGTAAAAATAGTAATGTTAAGGCCAAATATTGTTCCTAAATCTGAAAAAGTTATTATTGATGGAGTTACTCTAAATTCTGCCGTAGATTATATTTTAGATTATGATTTAGGTATTTTAACGATAAAAAATGAAAATATAATTAAAGAAAACTCTATAATAGATGTATCTTATGATTATTCTTTCCTAGGCGCGCAAGCAGAAAGTATTCTTCTTGGTGCAAGTAGTAAATTTAATCTTACAGAAAATATTTCAATAGGTGCAAGTATCTTGCATAATTTTATGTCTAAAAGTACAGTTTTGCCAGATATAAGAAATTCACCTACAAGTCTTAGTGTAGGTGAAGGTGACTTTAAAATTGATGGGTTGAATGTAGATACATTAAATATGCAGATTAATGCATCTGCTGAATATGCTTTAAGTGTTTATAATGAAAATACTATAAACAAAGCTTTAATAGATTCTATGGATAATTCTGTTAGAGAAGATTTAGCTATTTTATTGGAAGACAGCTGGTTTCACAGTGCAGATAAATATCCTACAACAAGAAGAATGTTAAGCGATTTATCTTGGAATAGTTATGAAATAGATATAAAAGAAATAGACTCATCTTTAGAATTAGTTGACGGACAAAAGCAATTGGTTTTAGAATTAAATTACGATGTTAGGTATAGAAGTCAAATAGCTTTTGCTCAAAAGATTTGTCAAAATTGGGATGGTGTAGACTTTTCTAAAAAATTATATCTTGAAGTATGGATAAAAGATAACTTTTCTAATATGCATGAAATGGTGATAGATTGTGCTTCATGTATTAATGAAGATTCTGATGGATGTGGCGTTTTAGATACTGAAGATGTTGATGGGTCAGGTATCTTAAGTCCTTGGAAAGACACAGGACGAAAATTTCATAATGTTGACGGTACAGAGTCTTTGATAGGCGCTCATAATGGAAAGCTTGACACAGAAGATCTCAATGGTAACGGCGTATTAGACATTTTAGAAGATGTCGCAGGAAGTTATAGTCTTTCAAGTTCAAGCATTAGTATAATCAAACAAAACGCTAACGGTTGGAAACAAGTTAGAATTCCATTGAATATAAATGATGCAAGTAGAGCAAATTGGAAAAATATAAGAATTTTACGTGTCAGGATGAAACAAACAAATGCAGGTGGAGATACCGGTAAAATTGTTATAGGTAAGATTTCTATAGTGGGAAATAAGTGGGAAAAGACAGGTTTTAATACAGATAATTTTAGTATTTCTTCTATAGGAAGATACGATCAAGAATACAAGTCAATTCTAACCAGTAGATATTATTTAGATTTATATGGAATAAATGAACAAGTTAAAAAAGATGAACATGCTTTAAAGTTTTCTTATAATACATTTATTACAAAAGAGCCTTTACTTGCAAAGGCCGTTTATATTGGAGATAGCTTAGATATATCTAAATATGACAGTATATGTTTTATGGTTTATGCAAAGCCTGCTTTGGGTTTTGCTCAAGTAGGAGATGAAATAATATTTAGAGCTTGTGGAAATGATAACAATTATTTTGAGTATAAAACTGTAATTACTAATGATATTACATGGCAGGACTGGAAGGTTATTAAAATTAATCAATCTGGTTTTGGAAAAAATGCTTTTTGGGTAAGCTCCGAACCTGAAGGTCAAATAACAATAGTTGGAAACCCGTCGTTAAATAGGATTTCTCAATTTGTATTAGGTGTTAAGTCAAATTCTGTAGGGAGTGATCACCAGCTTTGGTTTAAAGAATTGCACGTAATTGGCAGTAAACAAATAGTAGGTAAAGCATACAAAACAGCAGGTGACGTTAAGTGGAATGGGACATCTGGGTTTGGTGCAGTTTCTGTTGGGGGATCTAAAAAATCTATAAATAGGAATTTTCAAAATCTTGCAGCAGGTGTATATAATAGAGACTTGATTGAAGAAGATGCATATATTAGTTTGGAAGGTCTTAAACCTAAAGAGGATATAAACATTTTCCCTATTAAAACAGGAATTTCAAGAATATGTACAATAACGCCAGAAGTAATAGAAAATAGATCTAATTTAATTTCGTTAAATGAAGAAGGTAGAGTAATAACCTATACTGGTTACACTCAAACTAATTTAAATTTAGGGACAAATTTACCACAAATATCTGCAAAATATGACAGGTCTATTATAGATACCTCTAAAATTAGTCGATTAGAAGATAGAGAAACTTTGTCAGGTGATATGATCTATAACAATCCTATTAAAGTTTTTTTGTTGCCAACAAATATTAATGCCAATGTAAAAACAATAAATTCTTATTATAGAGTTTATCCTTCCACTCCAATACTGGAATCTGACTCGTTTTTAGGATTGGATAAAATTAATGAATACCTAGCTATTAATCAATATCATACATTAGAACAATCTAATATGTTTGCTTTCAAATTACCTTTTAAATTTTTTGATGGACTTGCTTTCTTGCCAGCTTATACCTTAAACATGGTAAAAGAGAAAAATAATGATTTTACTACATCAATTGAATACGATAAAACTTTAAACCAAACTGTAGGAGCAAGTTTAGTTTTAGGGTTTATAAATTGGTTTAGTCCGTCTTGTATATATAGCATTAATACAAAAGAAAATTATGATATAAACTTAAGCACATCGCAGGCGACTTTAACAATACCAGGCCAAAAAAAATATATAGAGAGAAACGGTATTGGTGAGGTTTCTTGGAATTTAAATGCTCGCGATATTACGGATGTAGCCTTAGTTAAAAGTTTAAGTTTTTCAACTTATTATAGACTACAAGATTCTGATTCTTACGATAAAGTAGATAAAGATTTTAAATCTGTGGGTTTAGTTATGGACAAACTTTGGGTTAGAAACAATCTTTTAATGGATTTGGAACCTTTTTATTCCAGTAATTCTTATATTGTTAAAACAATTTTAAATAAAGACGATATTCGTTTTTCTGGAAAATACATGCCTTTTGAAATATTTTCTTTTAAAGGATATCTCTTACCTTTGAATACTTTTACGACTAATTATACTTATACGCAAGGAAATGAAAATTCATATATTACAGGGACAAGACGCAATATATGCACTTTAACTTGGCCAGATATTCTTGTAGGAGTATCTAAAACAGAAAAACTCTTTCGTGGTGAAAATTTTCTAAGTGATACTCAGTTAAATGCTAAGTATAGAAATAAACATATGACAACTTATGGAATATCTTATTCTGATAGTCTTTTATGTGGTCTAGAATATAGATTTAAATTTATAAGATTTTTTGATTTGTATTTTGCTTTAGATAATACAGATTCTCAAGAAAATGATTATCTTACCTATAACATACTTTATAATGGTAATGGCAAAAAATATGCTTGTCAAGGAGCTTTTGATTTAGGTAAATGGAGATTTTCTATAAGATATGAAAATGAGCATAATTGGCAAAAAAATGCTTATGGAATGTATGTTTCTAATGTAAACAAAAATACTTATTTGGGGCAAATAAATTTGGATACGTTATTTCCAGGAGGATTAAAAATACCAATTATAAAAATATTTATTCCTTTAAGAAATAGAATTATTTTTACTTCTAATCTTAAATATATAGACCAACAGTCTCATGTTAATGTAGAAAAAGATAATAATACAAATTATGGTGTTTCATTAAATACAGATTATGAAGTATCAAAATATTTTAGATTTATTTTTGGTCTTATTTGGGATAGATTTGAATTTAGATATAACAAAAGTTTAAATTATCAAGATATTTCTGCTTTAAGCAAGCTAACTTTTCAATTTTAATATTTAAAAAATGATAAAAGAAATATTATTAAGAATAATTAATTTTATATATCCTATTACTTGTTGTTTGTGCGGCAAAGATTTGGAAGCTATATCACAATATAAAGTTTGTGATAAATGCAAAGAATCTTTTAGCAAAATAAAAGGCAATATATGTGATAAATGCGGTATTTCATTAGATAGTGAAGAAAGTTTATGTTATGTATGTAAAAAAGATTTAAAAGCATATAGTTTTGATAAATTGAGAGCAGTTTATTTATACAAAGGTAATTTACGAAAATTAGTTTTAAAATTTAAATATTCAAATAGAATTTTTTTATATAAAGATTTTGCTTTTGAGATGAGTAATTTAATAAAAGAATATAACTTTTTAAGAACTGCAGATTTTATTATACCAGTTCCTTTAAATATTTTTAGAAGAATAAAAAGAGGTTATAATCAGGCGGAACTGTTGGCGCAAGAGGTCTCAGTTAATATAGGAATTCCTATGTTAAAAAATGTTTTATTAAGAGGAAAAGTTACAAAACCTCAGTTTAAGCTATCTAAATTTGAAAGGAAAAAGAATATACAAAGCTCTTTTACCATAAAAAATAAAAATACAATAAAAAATAAAACAATTTTGATAGTTGACGATATTGCCACTACTTGCTCAACAGTATCTGTTTGTGCTGGTGTATTAAAACGCTCTGGAGCAAAGAACGTTTATGTTTTGACTCTTGCAAGGGATTAAGAAAGCGATATAATTGCAGACATATCATCGATGGTAATGTATGTTTTGTATATAAATTTGTTATAATGATTACATGGGACAGATATTAACTTTTGAAGAAATTAAAAATAATATAGAAGTGCAAACATATTTAAAACATGCAGATTATGCTTTTGCTGCCATGGGGTATAAAGAGCATGGTTTTGGACATGCATTATATTCTGCAAATATTGCTGAACAAATTTTGAAAAACTTGGGATATGACCAAAGAAAGCAAGCAATGTTTTAAAGTGTAATTTTGAGGTTGTATATCAACAAGGACAAGCTTTTATAAATGGAATGTGGATCGTATCAATTAATCAAAAAATCTTCTGAATGTAAAGCTAGGTTAGGTAAAGTGTATACAACAAGAGGTATTATAGATACCCCTGTATTTATGCCTGTCGGTACGCATGGAACTGTTAAAGGTATTGCTATAGAATTTTTGCATAATTCCAAAGCTGCGATTATACTTGGAAATTCATATCATTTATATCTTCGCCCAGGGACTGAAGTAATTAAAAAGGCTGGCGGTATACAAAAATTTAATTCTTGGAATAAGCCTCTGCTTACAGATTCTGGCGGATTTCAAGTTTTTAGTTTAAGCGATACAAGAAAAATAAGTGAAGAAGGTGTTGAATTTAGATCTCATATAGACGGCTCAAAGCATTTTTTTTCTCCTGAAAAATCTATGCAAGTTCAAAAGGATATTGGTGCAGACATTATTATGTGTTTTGATGAGTGTACGCCCTACCCTGCAGATTATTCTTATGCAAAAAATTCTATGGAACTTAGTCTTAAATGGGCAAAAAGATGTAAACTTGAGTTTTATAAGGATGCTTCTTATCAAAAGCAGGCTTTATTTGGTATTGTGCAGGGATCTATTTATAATGATTTAAGAAAAATAAGCGTAAATGAAATGTTAAATATTGGTTTTACGGGATATGCAATTGGTGGCCTTTCAGTGGGGGAACCTAAAGAATATATGTATGATGTTTTAGAAACAACTCTACCTACAATTCCGGAAAATAAGGCAAGGTATCTTATGGGTGTGGGTATGCCAGAAGATTTATGGGAGGGTGTTCAGCGCGGAATAGATATGTTTGATTGCGTTATCCCTACTCGCAATGGTAGAAATGGACAAGTTTTTACAAGTTTTGGCAAAATAAACATAAGAAATAAAGAATATATACAAGATTTTAGCCCTTTAGATCCAGAATGTAATTGCCCAACTTGTCAAGGATATACTAAAGCATATTTAAACCATTTAGTTAGAGCGCAAGAGACATTATATTTAATGCTTTTATCTTTACATAATATATATTTTATGGTAAACTTAATGTCTAAAATAAGAAAATCATTAGAAAATGATACATTTTTAAATTCAAAAAAGGAATTTTTTGAGAAATATTATTTTAGAAAGTAGAGGAAGAATGAAAAATGAGAAAGTCAGTTAATTTATTAGTACTTTTATTTAATTTGCTTTTATTGCCCTCTGTTGTTTGTGCTGAAGCAGGTGTGGCTGGAATGTCTTTTAGCGGATTTATGCCGCTTATTCTTATTTTTGTGTTCTTTTATTTATTTTTAATAAGGCCTCAGCAAAAAAAGGCTAAAGAGCACCAAAAACTTTTAAATTCTTTAAAGAAAGATGACAAAGTTATTACTGCAGGCGGCATATATGCTACGGTCAGTGCTGTTAGAGATAATAATATTGTCGAATTAAAAATTGCAAATGGCGTATATGTACAAGTTGCAAGACAATCTATATCTACTGTAGTGACAAAAGAGACAGAAAACAATGATACTAAAGTTCCAGAAGTAGTTAAGTAAATTTTACTTTCAACCGCTGTCTATTTTGTGTCAATTTATTTAGTGTGAGTTTATAATGCATGATGGAAATAAATATTCTAGCTTAACACTTGAAGATGTAAAAAAAACCAATAGTAAATTCATTTATTAAGGCTGCTAACGACAATTTAGGTATAATGGGTTATACAGAGTATGGCTTAAGACATGTTAGCTTAATTTCTTCTATTACAGAAAATATTTTACGCAGTCTTGATTATCCTAAAAGAATACAAGAACTTGCAGCAATTGCCGGCTATATTCATGATATTGGTAATGTTATAAATAGGCATGATCATGGTCAGCCTGCAGCGTTGATGGTTATGAGAATACTTAAGGACATGAGAGCTACTCCTGAAGAAATAGCTTTAATAATTGCTGCAATAGGGAACCACGAGGAAGAAGTTGGTGATCCAGTAAACCCAATAGCTGCTGCCTTAATTCTAGCAGATAAGTCAGATGTTCATAAGACAAGAGTTAGAAATAAAAATATCTTAAAATATGATATACATGATAGGGTCAATTATGCTGTTGAGAGATCATTTTTAAACGTTAACAAAGAAAAAAAGATAATAGCACTTCGTCTTACGATTGATACGCAAATTTCAAATGTTATGGAATATTTTGAAATATTTATGCCTAGAATGCTTATGAGCAGAAGAGTCGCAAACTTTTTAAACTGTACATTTGAGTTAATAATAAATGAGAGGAAATTACTCTGATGAATAAAATTAACTGGAAGCTATGGATTACTGTATTACTGCTAGTTTTTTCTGTGTGGGTTTTGTGGCCGTCTATAAATTGGTTTATGATGTCTAAAGATTCAAAAGAACAGGCTGAGCAATCTAAAGACCCAATTCTAAGTAAAATTTTAAAATTAGGATTAGACTTAAAAGGAGGAACACATCTCCTTTTAGAAGTAGATACGTCTAAATTAGATGAGAATATAAAACTTAAAGATGCTGTTGATAGAGCAACAGAAATTATCAGAAATAGAATTGATCAATTTGGCGTAACAGAGCCTATGATAGCAAAACAAGGTGATAAGTGGATATTTATACAACTTCCAGGAATAAAAGATCCTAAAGCCGCAAAAGATTTAATAGGAAAAACAGCTTTGCTTGAGTTTAGAATAGTAAACAATAGTCAAGAAGCACTTAAAGCTTTAGATTTGCTTACAAGTAGTGGGATAAAGCCAGCACAATACAGGGAAAACTCTTCAAAATATCCTGAAATAGAAGGTATTTTACCAGAAGGTTCTTCTATTTTTGAAGGTAAGAGTGGCGATGGCTATTATGTTTTGGATAAAGCTCTTCTAACAGGCGCAGCTCTTACAAATGCTAAAGTTGAATTTGGCGGACAATTTGGGCAACCTGTGGTTTCTATAGAGTTTAGTAAAGAAGGCGGTAGAGTTTTTGCAGATGTTACAGATAGAAATAGAGAAAGAAATCTAGCTATAGTACTTGATGGTATAGTACAGTCTGCTCCTGTAATTAGAAATAGAATTCCAGATGGTAAGGCAGTAATAGAGGGCAGTTTTAATGCCGAAGACGCAAGACTTTTAGCAACTGTTTTAAGAGCAGGCGCTCTCCCAGCTCCTGTTAAAGTTATAGAAGAGAGAACTGTCGGACCATCTTTAGGCGATGATTCAATAAAAAAAGGTTTTATGTCGTCTTTAGTAGGAGTTGTTATAGTTTTTGTTTTTATGCTTGTTTACTATAAAACATCTGGAATTATTGCTGATATTGCGCTTGCTTTGAATTTAATTATACTTATGGCAGTTATGGTATATTTTCGGTTTACGCTTACACTTCCTGGAGTAGCTGGTATTGCTTTAACTCTTGCAATGGCAGTAGATGCCAATGTTCTTATCCTGGAAAGAATAAGAGAAGAGTTGGCAACAGGAAAAACAACTAGAGTTGCAGTAGACGCAGGCTATCAAAAAGTATTTTGGACAATTTTTGACGCTAATTTTACAACTCTTATAGCGGCAGTTTTTTTATTTCAGTTTGGTTCAGGGCCTATAAAAGGTTTTGCTGTTACTTTATCTATAGGTCTAATAATAAGTATGTTTACAGCTATATCAATTACAAAACTGATATATGAGTTTTTATTTAAAGAGAATTTTTTATTAAAAATTAAAATATAGGTACTGGGGGCTAAAGTGCAATTCTTTAAATCCACACATATAGATTTTATAGGTAACCGAAAAAAAATTTTTTTAGTTTCTGCTCTTTTTTTAGTTATAACAATAGCAGCTTTCATTTATAGAGGGGGTCCTAACTACGGTATAGACTTTACTGGCGGTATATTGATGCAGATTTCTTTTGAAAAAGAAATAACTGATTTGCAAGATGTCCGTAATGCTATAGAAGATGTTAAAATAACCTCTTTTGAACTTCAAACTTCAGAAAACTTAATTATGATAAGAGCAAAGACAAATCTTGAGTCTCAAGAAGAGTTTGAAAAAAATATAAAAGAATCTATTCAAAACAAGTTTCCTAATAACCATATAAAAGTTGAACGAATAGAATATGTCGGTCCAAGTGTAGGGAAATACCTTTCAAAACAAGCTTTATATGCATTCTTTTTTGCATTTATAGGTATGATTGTATATATTGCTTTTAGATTTAAATCTAGCTTGTGGGGGATTGCTTCAGTTTTGGGTATTATTCACGATGTTGTTATTTCTTTTGGATTTGTGATTTTAGCAAATAAAGAAGTTAATATAACAGTAGTAGCTGCTTTACTTACTGTTGCAGGCTATTCGATAAACGATACAATAGTTTTATTTGATAGAATTAAAGAAAACTTAAGATTTAGTTCAAAAGAAACTTTTGGAAATATAATAAATAAAAGTATAAATGAAGTTTTAGTAAGGACAGTTGTAACTTCTCTAACTGTATTTATTGTAGCAAGTTCTTTGTTTTTCTTCGGGGGAGAGGTTATACACACATTTGCTTATATAATGGTAATAGGCACAGTGCTTGGCGTATATTCTACAATATTCTTGTGTACTCCTTTAGTTTATGAATGGGAAGTAAGAAGGAATAATAGATTGAAAATGGCGCTTAAACAAGGTGTAGTTAATTCTAAGAAGAAATAATGAGAAAAATAAGAAACTTTAAAGTTAATCTATGTATAAAGGAAATTTTAAGAGTAATAAAAAAGCTTAATAATATTTCTGAAGTTTCTTTAGAATTTGAAGAAAATGTAAAGCGTGGTTGTCGTATATATTCTAAATTTTTACATCCATCAGTTGTTTATGATACCTTCTCAAAAGAATCTTTTCCGCTATTTGAAAAAAATGCGGTGTTATCTAAATATGTGGCTTGTAGCGTGTTTTTTATAACTATAGGAAGTAATATTGAAGAAGAATGTAACCTAAATAGAACTGCTTTTGGAGAATATACTTCTACAATAGTATCTGCCATAGCGGTTGATGCTTTAGAGCAATCAAGAAGTTTTGTCCAGAGACTTATTGTAAATGAGGCTAAATACGAAGGATGTGAAATTTCAAGAGAAGAAGAGTTGGATAATAGTGTATATGGCGAGTTTGCAAAAATAATCCCTATTGAAAAAATTAATGTGAATATAGTATCTGGAAAACTTGACCCTAAGTATTCTTCTTGCGGGTTGTTATATTGGATACCCTCTAAGAAAAAACAAAAAAACACTTAAATAATTTGTATAAGAGTTTTTTTAAGATGTTTATAGTATATCCATTTTATTTAAGTTGTAATGATAAAAATGCTAAAAATATATCTTGTTATATATAATATTTTATTTGTAATATTTTTGCCTATACTTATTGTAATTATGATGTTTAGCAGAAAGTATAGAAAAGAATGTTTTTACAAAATATTTGAACGATTTGCGTTTTATAAAAATTTAATAAAACGAAACAACAAACCTACAATTTGGTTGCATTGTGCATCTCTTGGCGAGGTGCGTGCTGTTGAACCTATCTTAGATAATTTAAAGTCTGATAATAATATAATATTAACTACAATTACTAAAACTGGTAGAGATTACGCTGAAAAAATTAATAAAGCGAGTGCAGTTTTTCTGTTTCCTATTGATATTTATCCTATAGTGCTTAAAGCATTTAATACAATAAACCCAGATATAATTATAATTGTAGAAACTGAACTTTGGCCTACTTTGTTATACACGGCTTATAAAAAGAATGTTAAGGTTGTTACTATAAACGGTAGAATGTCGCGAAAAGCTTTTAGAGTTTATAAGAATTTAAGATTCTTTTGGGAAAAATTTGTAAGTTTAATTTCTACTATTATTGCAAGAAGCAATGAAGATGCAGACAGATTTAAAGCTTTGCTGACTAAAGACACAAATAGAATTATAATTTCAGGAAATATAAAATACGATAGAGATTTTTCTGTAAACTTTCAAAGGGCTGCCTTATTTTTAAAAGAAGAAGATTTTATTTTTACAGCTGGCAGTACAAGAGAAGGTGAAGAAGAAATTATTACAGATGTATACAATAAAATTAGACTTGAGTTTAAAAATGTAAAGTTTTTTCTTGCTCCAAGGCATCTTACAAGGTTAAAAGATATAATAAAAATTCTTGAAAATAAAAATATAGAATATAGTTTGTTTTCCTCCAAAAAATTAAAAAATAATTTTATTTTGGTTGATGTTTTCGGAAAATTGCAAGAAATATATTCTATTTCAGATCTTTGTTATGTTGGTGGATCTATGGTTGATATGGGGGGGCATAATCCAATAGAGCCTGCTGGTCTTGCAAAACCAGTTATTTTTGGGAACTATATGGATAATTTTCTAACAGAGTCAGAAACTCTTGTAAAAAATGGCGGAGCTTTTATAGTGCAAGACTATAATGACTTAGCTGACAAAATAAAGAAATTTATATTAGACCACAAAATGTTAAAAATCATGGGGCAACAAGCTATAAAGGTTGTAGATAGTCAAAAGGGAGCCGTTGCTTTTACAATACAAACAATAGAAAATAAATTATATGATAGATAGAATTTTTATAAAATTTATTACATTTATTTCTAAAGTTATAGATAAGACTTTAAGGAAAATATCTCTAAATGATAATTTTCATTATCTAAAACCTTCAATTTATACTTTTTGGCATGGGAATTCGTTCCCTATGTTAATGTCTAACCAAAATAGAAATATAGTTATAATGGTAAGCTTATCCAAAGATGGCCAGATGTTAGCTGATCTATTAAAAAAGTTTGGTTTTTTGACAGTGCGAGGTTCTTCTAGTAAAGGAGGAGGGCGTGCTTTAATAGAAATTATAAAATATGCTCGTAATGGATATTCTCTTGCTTTTGCTTCTGATGGCCCAAAAGGTCCTTATCATAAACTTAAGTCTGGTGTTGTATATACAGCGCAAAAAACAAACATGCCTCTGCTTCCTATAAACTGCTCTCCAAAATATAAAATAGTTTTAAAAAAGGCTTGGGATAAAACAATAATACCTTTGCCTTTTTCAAAAACAGTACAAATATATGGAGAACCAATTTATATAGAAAGTAATGACAATATAGAAGAAAAAACTAAAGAAGTTGAAAGTAAGTTAAATAAGTTGTCTAAATTTACAAATGAGTACTATTGGGGTAAAGATATATTAAAGTATTTAGAGTACCACCCAGCTCCTAAAATTTTAATTGTACAGCCTAGTAGAATAGGAGACATAATATTTTCTTTGCCTGTGCTTAATGCAATAAAAGAAAGGTATCCTAATGCAAGATTAAGTTGGATTGTAGATGAAAGATGTTTTGAAATATTAGAAGGCAATCCTATTTTAGAAAATATTTCTGTTTGGGATAGAAAACAAATTTCTTTTAAATATTATAGGCAATTAATGAAAACTTTAAGAAAAGAAAAGTTTGATTTAAGTATAGATTTGCATGGTCTTGCCAAGTCGGCTTTGCTTGTAAAGCTTGCAAATGCTCATTTTAAATTAGCGTCTTCTTCTACAAATGGGATGAGAGAATTTTCTTGGTTATTTTCAAAAGAGATTAAATCTTCTTCAAACAAACATTGCGTCCAGCGCCACTTTGAGGTTGCAAAATATTTAGGCTGTAAAAAAGAAATAAAGTATCCTATATATATACCTAAAGAAAGTTTTGAAAGTGTTAAAGAAAAATTATTAAAAGAGCATGTAAATTTGGAAAATATTGTAGGAATTCATCCAGGCGGTGGGTGGGTTTCTAGAAGATGGAATAGTTATAAGTTTGCAGTACTTGCGGGTAAACTAAAAAATGAATTGAAATTAGATATTGTTATAGTTGGTGGAAAGGAAGGCGGCAGTAGCGAAAAAGGCTTAAATGAAGAAATAATAAGAGATTCTAGTGTTAAAATAACAGATATGACAGATAAATTTACGTTAAAAGAGTTGTGCGCTTTTTTATCCATGTGTAAAATTTTTGTTGGCAATGAAGCTGGTCCGATGCATATAGCTACTGCTTTAAATGTTAATTCCGTTGCTATTTTAGGACCTACAAATGCTAAACGCACAGGTCCATATAAGGGCAATACTACTATTATTCAACATCAAGTACCTTGCCAACCTTGTCGTAATAGAAATTGCAAAGAAGTAATCTGTATGAAAGATATAACTGTTAAAGAAGTGTTTGAAATAATAAAAAAGAAATTAGATTTATAAGAATGAAAATTTTAATTGTTAAACCTAGCTCGTTTGGAGATATAGTACAAGCTTTGCCCTGCGCTAACGCTTTAAAACAAGCTTATCGAGGTTGTCAATTAACTTGGGTTGTTTTTGATAATTGGGAACTTTTACCAAAAATTTGTACAGATATAGACGAAGTTATTACTTGGGATAAAAAAAAAGGGTTGAAAGGTTTTGTTGATGTTTTAAAAAAAGTTAGGCAAAAAGAGTATGATATAGCAATAGATTTACAAGGCCTTTTAAGGAGCGCGTTTCTTGCAAAATTTTCTAAATCAAAAATAAAAGTTGGTGTTTCTGGGATGAAAGAATTCAGCAATATTTTAATTAAAGAAATATATCCCAAAAAAGCAAAAATTAATGCTACTCTTAGAAATTTAGAAATAGTTTCCTATTTAACAAACAAAACATTTGAGCCTAAAGTAAATTTAAAAATTAGTGTAAATGCAGGAAACATTATAAGTTCCAATGAAATTTTAAATAATTTTATTGTTTTTTTACCTTTTGCAAGAGGCAAAGGTAAAGATTGGGGCGTTTCAAATTATCAAAAACTTGTTTTCTTGTTAAAAGAAAAATATCCTGACTTAAATATTGTTGTTTTAGGTTCAAAGAACGATTATGGAAAAATGCAGTCAAATGATATTATAGATTTATGCGGTAAGACAAATATAGAAGAGCTAGCAAGCATTTTAATTAAAGCGCGCGTTGCAGTTGGCGCAGATACAGGCCCTATGCATTTAGCTTCTGTTCTAAATGTTCCATCAATTTTTATTTTTGGAATGTCTGATATGAAGGAAACATCTCCGTATATAGGTAAATTTTCTTTACTTGTAAATGAACAAAATCCAGAAGATATAAAATCTGTAAGTTCTGATACAGTTTTTAAAGAGACACTAAAATGGATAAAATAATTTTTTTTCATATGAATCAATTAGGGGACTTGCTCTTTTCTTTGCCGATCTTAAAAGTTGCAAGAGAAGAGTTAAATTCACAAAACTATTCTTTAATTAGCGATGGATTGGCACCTCTTTTGGTAGGGTCAGGTTTAGTTGATGGCGTTTTAGATAAAAAGAATAGTAGTATTAAATTTATTAAAAGGAAAAAATTTAATAAAGCTGTTTTGTTTTCAGAATCTCCAAGTTCTTTGTTACGAGCATTTTTTTCTAAAATAAAAGAGAGAATTGGTTTTCAAACTGCTTCTTTAAGCTTTCTTTTAACAAAAAAAGTAGAAAGAGTTGGCGTGCCATCTTTATTTAATAATAGAGAGTTAGGAAAAGCGCTTGGTTTAAAAAATATACAAGAAGACTATACGCATATATTAAAAATTCCTCAAGAAAATATAAATAATGTGATAAAATGGCTTAAAGATAACAATTTAAATTCTTCAAAAACAGTTGCTATTTCTGTTGGAGCAAGTAAAAAGAGGCAAGATAAATGTCTAGAAAATAGTAAGTGGATTAAAGTTATAGATATTTTGTCTGACAATGGTTTCAATTGTGTTCTTTCTGGAGCAAAGTGGGAGCAAAAAAGCTTAGAAGATATTGCGCAAAAATGTAAAATAAAACCTAAATTATTTATCGCTCAAGGAGGCATTTTAGATACCGCTGCTTTTTTAAAGAACTGTGGTCTATTTTTAGGGATAGATTCCGGTGCTATGCACTTAGCTGCAGCGGTTGGTACAAAATGTGTTGCAGTTTTTGGTTATACAGACCCTTATCAGGTTGGACCAATGCCAATTGATAAACATGTTGTTATAAAAAAAGAAGATATTAACCTTATAAATCCAGAAGATATTATTAACGCGGTTTTATATAAAAGACCAGGAGTGGAAAAATGAAAAAAAAACAATCTAACTTTTCAGAATTACAAATTGAAAGAGCAAAATTTAAGCCGTTGCTACCTGAAGTTTTAAAAAATGGATTAAACAGTGTAGTTGTTGTAAAGGGAAAACCAACTAAATCAGTTGCAGATCATGGAAAAATTAAAGAGTTATTTCAACACACTTATGGTTTGCCTATAGTTACGTTTAAAAAAGGAAAAAACAAAGCACTTAAAAAGAAGACTGTTAAAGTTGCGGTTGTACTTTCTGGAGGTCAAGCTCCTGGGGGGCACAATGTAATTGCTGGCCTTTTTGATGGATTGAAAAAAACAAATAAGAAAAATACTTTGATAGGTTATTTAGGGGGTCCTTCTGGGATTTTAAAGAATAAATATCAAGAAATTACAGAAAATATTCTTTGCGATTATAGAAACACAGGGGGATTTGATTATATTCAATCAGGACGTACAAAAATAGAAGATCCCGAACAGTTTTGTTCTACAAAAGAGAATCTTTCAATATGTGCTGTTGATGCCCTTGTAATTGTTGGGGGAGACGATTCAAACACGAATGCAGCAATGATAGCAGAATATCTTAAAGCAGAAAACATGGACAAATGTGTTATAGGTATACCCAAAACAATTGACGGAGATTTAAAAAATAAATATATAGAAACTTCTTTTGGTTTTGATACAGCTACAAAAATTTATTCAGAACTTGTTGGTAACATTTGTAGAGATGCAAACTCAGCGCGTAAATATTGGCATTTTGTGCGTCTTATGGGCAGAAGTGCTTCTCATATTACTTTAGAAGTTGGCTTTAAAACGCAACCAAACATAGTTTTAATTGGTGAAGAAATTTTAGCTAAAAACATGACTCTTTCTAATGTCGTTAATAATATTGTAGAAGTTATAATAAAACGTTCTAAAGCAGGAAAAGATTTTGGCGTTATTTTAGTGCCAGAAGGAGTTATAGAGTTTATTCCTGAGATAAAAGAACTAATTTCGACTTTAAACGATATTTTAGCAGAAAACAAAGATGAGTTTTCTAAATTATGTTCTATGGAAGATAAAAAACAATTTGTTTGTAAAAGACTGTCTAAAAAATTATCTACATTAATGGCAGAGCTTCCTTCAGGTATTGCTTCTCAGTTTATGTCAGAAAGAGATCCGCACGGTAATGTTGCAGTGTCATTAATTGAAACAGAAAAATTATTAATAGAAATGGTGAGCAAAAAACTTTTAGAGTTAAAAAAAGAAAATAAATATAATGGCAAGTTTGCAAGTATTTCTCATTTTTTTGGTTATGAAGGTCGCTGTGGAATGCCGTCTAACTTTGACGCAAACTATACATATGCTTTAGGTTATAATGCAGCAATGTTGTTGCTTAATGGTTTTACAGGGTATATGTCTTATATAAAAAATCTCTCCTTGTCTACAAAAGAGTGGGAATGCGGCGGCCTCTCTTTACCAATGATGATGAACATTGAAAAAAGAAGCGGTAAAGAAAAGCCTGTTATACAAAAAGCTTTAGTGGATTTGAAAGGTAAACCCTTTAGAGAATTTGTTAAAAATAGAAATAAGTGGGCACTTAACGAAGAATATCTTTTTCCTGGTCCTGTACAATATTTTGGCCCTAAAGACATTACAGAAATGACTACAAAAACTTTACAATATGAACATACAAAAAAATAAGTAAGGAATTTTTTTAGCGATGAGAACTTATGTCTTAAATCAATCGCTATATAACCATGTTTTAATGTTTTGAGCAACTATATTTATAAGCTTTATTCACTTGTTAACATCAATGATGGAATATGTCTTTTTGAATTTATTAAAGTGCCATTAACATAGACTTTTTATTTTAGTGTAAAAGTGCCATCAAATTCGTGAGAGTCAATAGATATGTTGGCTTTGTTTATCCCTTTAGCTGCATTGAATAATATATTGCCTCCACCTTTAATACTGTAATTATAATTTGAAGGTAGTTTATTAAGAGTTACTGTTATATTTGCTCTAGTATTTTCTATATCTATATATTTAAATATTCCACTTGCTTTTACAGTCGTGTCGATACTGTCTATTTCAAGTTGTCCATTAAAATTTGTTATGTTTATATTTCCAGTTGTAGCATCTAAATCTAATGTTCCAGAAACATCGTAAATATTAATATTTGCTACTATGGAATTAATTTCTAAATTGGATTGTTTGGGGACACTCATATTAATTATTGTTTTATCCGTAATTTCAGAATCAATTAAATAGACATTTAATTCTTTATCTTTAACAGATATTTGCCTATCTGTATTTGGTGACTTATTTGGACTAATGTCTATTACTATATCTTTAGCATTTGTAGATTTTATGTTTAATGTTCCGTTATTTATAACGATGTTTATTTCTTTAATGTCTTTTGCTGGGAATAAATATGATTCGGCAAATAAATAACAAGAAAAAACAAGAAGGAGTATAGGAACAAAGAATTTTTTCATATAAGTTTCTCCCTAGTTTAAATAATGTTTTAATAAAAAACATTCTATTATTTTTTTTGTGCACCAGTAAAGTCTTTGTTTTTTATGCTGTTATTTATGCTTGAATTTTTTTACAAAAGTAAGTATAATAAGCCATCAAATTTAAGTAAGGAGCAACCCATCAAGCAATTACCTATAGGCGTTGGAGATTGTGATCCTTACGGGCATTAAGTCCTATGTTTGATCAATCGTCCAACGCCTTATACGCTTTATTATATTCTTTTTTTAAGGAACAATGTTTGATGGCATTGTTAAACAAGTATATATGATATAAAATAGAATGGAGAGAGGGATTATGTAAAAAAAGAGGAATAGAAATGAAAGAGGAATAGAAAATATGTCCAAAATGTAAATCAGTAAAGAAGGTAAAACATGGAGTAGTAAAAGGACTGCAAAGGGGCATTAAAGATTCTGATCTTTACGGACTGAAGTACGTCTGAAGAAAGGATGTACTATGACTGCTGTTTGTAAAGATATTAAAACAAAAAGGAGATGTTTACGAAAAAGGTTTTACTGTCGCTGTTAATGTTTTTTGCTTTTTGCGGCGTGGCAAGGGCAGAAGTCTTGGAAGTTTTGGAGGGTTTTTATGTTGGAGGTATTGTAGGTATGGCTGGTAGTGATAATCTTAAAAATGTAGGAGATGAACTAAAAAAGGAGAGTTCGGACGACATTAACGTTAGCATAGATCTTTCTCAGCCAAAGACTTTTTACGGACTTGAAATGTGGGTTATGAGTCTCCACTAATAAGTGAAAATGAATTATTAGGCGTAAGATGTGGCTATAATTGGCATGATACTCTTACTCTTACTACAAAAATGAACTCAAAAGGGTTAGTGTTAGAAAAGCCATTTAAAAACAAGATGCAGTCAATCCCTGTAACGGTTTACTATAAATACGAATTTAAAGAGTCTAAATTTTCGGTATTTGGTGGTGCTGGGGCAACTTTTATGAATCTGAAATGGATGTTTGTGGATAATATGGATAATAATAAAAAGGAGCTTGACAAAAGCAAAGTGTCACCGCACATAGCTGCAGGATTGGAATACAGATCTAGCAAACTTTTAGGTTTGTTGCTTGACTTAAAATACACAATAGGTTCGGAAATTAAATGTAAACTTAGTGAGGAGGATGATAGTCTTTATTTTAAAAGGGAGTTAGGATTTCAGGGGGCGCTTGCGGTAAGATTTTACGCTTTCTAATTATATTGTTTAATTATAGAGAGCCAATGTTGGAGTTAATATGTGAAATTCTAAAGTTTTGAGTAGTTGTCAGATATAAGCTTTTCGATAAGGCGAGTGTTTATGGAAAAACTTGATGCAGATTTCCAAACGATAACAATTTATGTTGGTTTTAGGTTTAAATAAATTTTTTCAAATTTCACACATAAGAAAGGCAGCAGAGTATTTACTCCGCTGCCTTTCTTGATAGCTAAAAATAAAACTTTTTTACAGTCTCCAAAAAATAACTTTATATGTTCTCAAGCCTACAAGCAATTTCTTTGTTTCTACCAAAAGTCAATGCCAATAATATGACTTCATTACCTATATATTTTTCATAATACTTTTTATCTTTTATTTGAGATATAGCTTCTTGTAACAAAAGTTCTATCGATTTATCTTCTCCATATTTTATTTCCACTATTATCACTATATTGTCTTTTTTCAACGCAACATCTATCCTACCCTTATTTGTATGTACTTCTGCCTCTACATCAAACCCTACTAGTCTGCAGGTCACTAAAAAGAATGAATGATAATATGCTTCTTTGTTATATGTAAATTATAGTGTATCCACATATACTTGAAAACTCTTCGCTCATTGTTATATTTTCTAAATTATTTAATCCTGAAAATATTGATAGTCCTGAAAATTGTGAAACACCTGTTAAAAATACAAACTTCAAATGTTCATCTCCAGCTTTTATTACTTGGTA
>JAIRXS010000014.1 GCA_031268145.1 Candidatus Endomicrobiellum siamense | reverse complement strand
TGGTTAAAAAGATGATTAAGCAAGGAATACAAGTCAAAGACTCCAATGTATTGGTATTGGGAATTACTTTTAAGGAAAATTGCCCGGATATTCGGAACAGCAAGGTAGTGGATGTGATTCGGGCTTTGAAAGAATATGATACGAATGTTACGATATACGACCCGTGGGCGAATCCGGAGGAAGTGAAGCGGGAATATGGATTAACTTGTCATTCAGAACTTGTTTCAGAATTTCATAGCCACCAATACAGTGCCATCGTCTTCGGTGTAGCACATAAAGAGTTTTTGAATTTAGACTTAGACGCTCTAAAAACAGAAAACGCAGTAGTATATGATTTTAAAGGGAGAAGTGAAGAGAGACTATAAGACTTTCTATTAGCAGTAATTAAATGAGTCAATCATATAAGGTTTTAGTAAATACAGGGTCTTTATATTTAAAGATTATTACAAATGCTGTGGTGACCCTTATTTCAACAAGGATAGCACTACAGGCGTTAGGGGTTGATTCTTATGGACTGTACAACCTAATAGCAGGAGTTATATCTCTTTTGGCTTTTTTTAATGGAGCTTTGATGGTTTCCTCACAAAGGTTTTTGTCTTTTGCAATAGGCGAGAATAATAAAAGAAAATTATCTGAAGTTTTTAAGATTAGCTTCATAGTTCATCTCCTCCTTGCTTTAATTGTAGCAATTTCATTAAAGGCTCTTCAACCTTTTTTATTTAATGGTTTTCTAAATATAAAGCCAGAAATGATAGAGGCAGCAAAAAGAGTCTTTGATATTATGATTTTATCATCATTTGTAACAATTTTAGCTATCCCATACAATGCTGCCATTAATGCAAGAGAGGAAATGTGGTTTTTCTCAATTTCTGAGGTTATAGTTGCATTGCTAAAATTAGGAGCAGCAGTATATCTATTATATGCGACTACTGATTTATTGTTTATATACACTGTTTTGATGCTCTTTGCTATTGCTATAGGGGCTCTTATTAAGTATTTATGGTGTATTGGGCGATATATTGAGTGTCGGGTTAAATTTAGAGGTAGGACTGATAAAACTCTGTTCAAGGAAATGTTCAGCTTTGCAGGATGGAATACATTAGGTTCGTTAGCTATGGTGGTAAGAAGTCAAGGCATTGCAGTAGTATTAAACTTGTTTTTTGGAACAGTAGTAAATGCTGCTTATGGGGTTGCTAACCAGCTTAACGCTTTAGTGATAACATTTGCAAGTACACTAACAACAGTTTTTACCCCTATGATAGTAAAAGCAAGAGGGGAAAAAGATGAGAATAAAATGCTATTTGTATCTATTTTTTCCTCAAAAATGTCTTTTATGTTATCAAGTATGATAGCTATACCAGTATTATTATTTACTCCATTTATACTCTCATTATGGTTAAAAGAAGTCCCGGAATATACAATTAACTTTTGTAGAATTATAGTGATTACTTTTTTAATTATGCAATTGTATCCGGGGATAACACGAGGGCTGTATGCTGAAGGGGATATTAAGTGGTATCAAATATCAATTTCTGCAATTTTAATTATGAATATACCAATTGGATATTTGTTATTCGTATTAAAATTTCCTCCTGTGACAATTTTAGTCACTATGGCAATTGCACAATTTCTGACGCTTGTAACTACATTGTATTTTGCAGGAAAGAAAATTAACTTAATGATTAAAGAGTTCTATATTAATTCAGTATTAAAACCAATAATGATTTTTTTACTAGTCTTCTTATTTGGTATTTTATGTAAAGGACTATCTATCTTAGATAATAATTATATTGAATTTGTAGTATTGTCATCTATAACGGTAGTAATTTATATATTTATATATTATAAGTGTGTATTTAATGCTAAGGAATCAAGGTTAATGATAAATTTGATTGATACTATAATATTAAAGTTAAAAAAATAGGGTTATTGTTAAATTAAAAAATAAAAATTAGATGTTTAATAAAGTTTTAAAAGGGATACAGCGCTTTTATCTATATCAAAAGTTAAAAAGTAAAGCAACTATTTTAGGCAAAATAGATTTTAGTAGCTCCTCAAAAATAGTTTTATCAGACGGTAGTACAAAAGAAGATATTGTGATTCATAATAACGCGAGGGTATATGCTAAGTTAATTTCTCAAAATAAAGGTAAAATTATTTTAGAAGAAACAGTAAAAATTGGTTCAGGGACAATAATTGGAGCGGTTAATTATATTAAAATTGGTTCAGGAACAGCTATATCTGATAGTGTTCGAATTTTCGACAATAACAATCATCCGGTTCATCCAGAAGATAGGAGACTAATGTATCAATCTCCTTGGAATTCGCCGTTGAGAAAATGGAAAAATTCAGAATCTAAACCTATCATTATTGGGAAAAATGTATGGATAGGTCAAAATACGAGAATAAACAAAGGAGTGACTATTGGAGATAATTCAATAGTAGCAGCCAATACTGTTGTGACTAAAGATGTACCACCAAATTCAATAGTAGCTGGAAATCCCGGAAAAATTGTTAAGACGGACATAGATAAACTTCCTAGAGTTTTTAAAGAGGAATGAGAAGTCTTAACATAAAGTTATTTTAGAAACGAATGCTCAAAATACTAACAATAGCAATGTCTTTGCTTTTAGCCTTAGGTTTATTTTCGGATAAATATCTTCCATTTTTGAAGGAAGCTACTATTGGCGTACTGTTTCTGTATGTATTGGTCACACCGAAACATTTTTCTACTTTAGTAGACAAAATAAAAGAAGCTTTTCCTTTGTTTGCTATTTCTATAATATTGTTCATTTTTGGTGCTTTTTTCCCTTATCATATTGATGGAGAATCTGTAATCAATATTAAATTTTTAGTTTCAATTGTTTTTTTCGTCATTTTTTCCACTTTTTTTTCCATTCATCCAAAATACATTCAGACTTCACTTGTTGCGTTTGGGATAGGTGCGGGTATATTAAGTATGTTGTTTACATTGGGTTTTTTGGGAGAGAGTATGTATGAAATAAGAAATGACAGATTAATTCTATTAGGAGAGAACCCGAACTCTTTAAGTGTAAGAATAAGTTTAGGAATTCTTTTTTTGGTATGGGGAGCTATTGAAAACAGATTAAAATTGTCTAAATTTTATAGGGTTTTACTGCTTTTACCAATACCTTTTATGTTTAATTTAATATTGTTTTCCGGTTCTAAAGGGTCGTTTCTACTTTGTGTTGGTTCTGTTACTCTTTATATTTTACTGCTGAAAAATGTTTCAAAAGCGATAAAAAGAGCTATTGTGTTTTTTGGAATAATTATCGTATTTTTTGCACTTTCATTCTTTTTTCAAAGCACTCTGTATGAACGGTTTTTAACTTCAGATTTAACATCGGATAGGAGTAATATATGGGAAAATGCTTTAGAAATTTTTATTGAGCATCCCATTGGGATTGGCGAAGTTGGTTATAAGGTGGAAATCTATCAGCGAGTAGGTACGATAATTGATACGCATAATTTGTTTATTTACTTGTTAGTCACGGGAGGAGGTTTGGCTCTTCTTTTATTTGTATATTTCTTGTATAATATTTTTATAAAAAACCTCAGACAATACAAAAAAGAAAAAAATATAATTTATTTATTAATGTTTTTTTCAATGGTATTTGTAATGAGTAAAACAGGTGGAGTATTATCATATTTAATTATGTGGTATTTTTTTGCATGTATAAATGGAGAGCCAATTAAAAAGAGGATAATATAATAGGTTTGAAAATTTTAAATAACGTTTTTCGACTTATTTTCTTAATTTGCGTGAATATATTATGCACAAGAGTAAATTATATATTAAGGAGTAAGATACTACCCTTATTTGTTTTTATAAACCGATATTATGATATAAATAAATGAAAAAAATATTAATACATGCTTGGACAATCCATAAAAAGGAAAATAAGTACTATTTGCCTTATACGCATTGGATTTATCTTAAAGAGATTGTAAAGTATTATGATGAAGTCGTATTACTATCACCGTGTAGAAATTTAAAAACTGATAAAGATTATTCGTCTTTAGAAGTGTTTGATAATGTGTTTATAAAAGAATTACCACCCTCTCAAGGTTATATTTCTGCAATAAAGTATTTTTTTAAATATCGAAGGGCTTATGAAGAAATTAAAGATGTAACCACTTATTATGCAAGATATCCAATTCCTTTTGGATGGTTACAGAAAGTTTATGGAAAAAAGGCAAGGAGAATTATTCATTATGTTGGTGACCCAATAGATGTGACTAAAAATAATCCTAATTTTAGTAACTTAAAAAAGAAAATACTAATCAGTGCTTTTAAACCTGAAAATATGCTTTATAATTGGGCATGTAAGAGAGCAGAAATTTTTACAAATGGTTACCATATAGCGGAAAGGTTAGATAAAAATAATATTAAAGCAACAACTCTGATTTCTTCAACACTTATAGAAAAAGACTTTTTCTTTGAAGAAAAAAAAATAGACCCAACTAACGTAAGTTTTGTTTACTTAGGATATTTAAGAAAAGCAAAAGGAGTAGAAACCGTTATAAGGAGTTTTGGTCTATACCAAAATATTTTTCATAGTTCTAAATTGACTATTATTGGTGCAGGAGAATTTGAGAATGAGTTAAAAAAAATATGTAAGATTGAAAATATAAAAAATATTACTTTTTTAGGGCATATTGATGACAGAATAAAGTTGAATGAATTATTACGTCGGCATGATGTGTTTTTGTTTGCAAGTCTATCAGAAGGGTCACCTAGGGTCATATTAGAGGCTATGGCAAATGGATTAGCGGTCATTAGTACACCAGTAGGAAGTTTACCAAAAGTATTTGAAGATAAGAAAGAAATACTTTTTGCAGAGTTCAATAAGACTTCTGACTTTTTGGAAAAAATGATATCTTTATTATCAGATAATGGATATTATTCATTAGTAAGAAAGAATGGTAATAATAAAGTAAAAAAATATACAATAACGAACTTTATTAAAACAATTTTTTATGAAGATTAAATTATCTATACTATATCTTGGTTTATAAAAACCATTACATATTTTTTACCAAATCATCCTATTTTTATGAGATTTAGAGGTTTTTTATATTCTTTAATGATGAAAGAGTGTGGTAAAGATTTTCAAGTAGCATCCACTGTTACGATAAATTCTTTAAGTGGATTGGAAGTTGGTAATAATGTATATATTGCTTATAATAATGTCATCATAGGAACTAAAGTAAGAATAGGTGATGAAGTCATGATTGGACCTAATTGTTTAATATCTTCTGGAAATCATACTTTTAAAGATAATTCATTTAGGTATGGAAAAAATAACACAAAGGGGGTAGAAATAGGAAGCGGTTCTTGGGTTGCAGGAAACTGTTCTGTTATTGGTGGAGCTGTATTACCTAAACAATCTATATTAGCGGCGGGAGCAGTTTTAAATAAAAAAATGACAGAAGAACGAAGTATATATGGCGGTGTACCTGCTAAAAAAATAGGAGTTGTATCATGAAAATAATCTACCTACACCAATACTTTAAATTCCCCTCCGAGAAGGGCAGTACACGATCCTATGATTTAGCCACTTCGTTTGTTAAGCAAGGATACAAGGTTGTGGTGGTTACAGCTACAAATGAACAATATAAAACAAAGAAGCGTTGGCATATAAAAGAATCTGAAGGGTTAGAAATTCACCGCATTTTTTTGCCGTTTGGCAATCATTTATCATACATACAAAGAACCTTTGTTTTTTTAAAATTTATGTGGTTTGCCACGTTTAGACTACTGAAAATCAAAGCAGATTTAGTTTTAGCAACATCTACACCTCTCACAATAGGAATTCCGGCAATGTTAAAAAAGTGGATTCACAAAACACCTTATATTTTTGAGGTGAGGGATGTGTGGCCAGAAGCAGTTATTGCTATTGGAGCCGTTAAAAACAGATGGATGAGGAAATGGCTATATTTTCAGGAAAAAATAATCTATAAAAATGCTGATTATATTGTTCCTCTGTCTATTGATATGCAAAAATCAATTATTACCAGATTTCCCTCATTTGAGAGGAAAACAGATGTGGTTATTGAGAATATATCAGAAATTAATAGGTTCCAATCTCTTGATATTATTCCTGTTAAGTTAGAAGAAATTCTGGGTATAAAACCTAGATTTACGGTTTTATATGCAGGAACTTTTGGTAGAGTTAATGGAATTGAGTATGTTATTAATTTAGCAGAAAAAACTTTAATGATAGATACAGAACTTGTCTATATTCTTATCGGATCAGGAGGAGAAAAAGAAAAGATAAACATTTTTGCTAAAGAAAAAGGTGTATTAAATAAAAATGTTTTTATTTTAGACCCAATCTCTAAAGATGAGTTGCCATCTTGGTATAGAAGTGTTGATATGGGTAGTTCATTTGTTATTGACGTAAAAGAATTATGGGTTAATTCTGCTAATAAATTTTTTGATTCTTTAGCAGCAGGAAAACCGATTCTTATCAATCATCGAGGGTGGCAAGCAGAAGTAATTGATAAAAATAACATAGGTTATGTATTACCTGAAACATTGAACGAAAAGGAAATACAAATTTTTTTAGACTATACCAGAGATTTAGCATTACATAAAGAACAAGCATTAAATTCATATGAACAAGCAAAATCATCATATTCATTACAGGTAGCAATCCATAAGTATATTACAATTTTTGATAAAATAATAAGGTAAGATATTTATTTACTGTCAAGGAAATTTTTTAAATACTTTTGCGTCGATGGAACAAACAAGAAACGCAGATGAAACGCCTAAAAAAAATACTCTCTTTCCGTCCCTTAAAGCAAATATCATTTTTTCCGGTTATCAGCAAGATGTACGTCCTTATTTGGCTATTTCTGACGTATTGGCGTTTCCGAGTTATCGCGAGGGTTTTCCAAATGTGGTAATGCAGGCGGGAGCAATGGAACTGCCATGCATTGTTACCGATATTAA
>JAIRXS010000035.1 GCA_031268145.1 Candidatus Endomicrobiellum siamense | reverse complement strand
ATTTAACAAAGCCAGAAGAAGTTAAAAGAATTTTAACAACAAAGCATGTTATACAAATGGGAGGAAGTGTTAATAATATGTTTGGGCATGGGAGATTATATTTAGATGCAGATACAGACTGGTCACCATCGATCCCACCAAAACCAAACCCTCCAGTGCTAGTAGATCCTGAAAATAAAAATATTTTAATATGTCCAAATCCAGTATCACTTAGTGTAGATAGTTATGTAAAAATAGCAAATTTTTCGCAAGATGTGTCAAGGTTAGAAGCTAGGATATATAATATAAATGGTGAGTTTGTAAGAAATTTTAGTATATTGGAACTGCAAGAAGAGTTAAACAGGAAGACACTTAGGTGGGATCTGAGAAATGAAAATGGGAGTAAAGTAGCCCCTGGAATATATTTTATAAGTATAAAAACAGATTCCGGTAAAAATCAAATTAGAAAAATCGCTATACAAAAGTGAAGTAGTATTATATTGTATGAAAGAGACAATAGAAGTAATTTATGAGAATGAAGATATTATAGTAGTAAAAAAATTCCTGGCATTAGGTATCAAAAAACATTAGGTTCACTCATAGCTTTATCGATAGAAAATAAAGATTATAAAATTTTGAAAATTTGATGTCTCCATATGATCTGCCTAGTAATGTCGAACAACTTTTAAGTCCTCTTTTGATGTGTAAAAATCCTTTAGCTAAAATAAAAGAATTTTTACATATTAGAAAAGAAGCGTATGCAAATTGTGATTTGTCTTTTAATATAGATGGTCTTTCTGTACACGAGGTTGTTTTAGGATTTATAGACAGATTAAATGCCCTTATTTTTATTTGACAGACGTTGATATATACAATTAATATGTGATACTATATATACTAGCATGAGAGGCTGCAAAGATATTTATACTTGCTAGTAGATATAAGTTAACGCGTAATTTTCTAAGCGGACGTAGATTGTCTTTAAATGCAGATATGATTGTTTGTCTGTATATCAGGCAAAATATTTTGGAGTTTGTTAATGTTAAAAAACATAGTAAGTTTATTTTTAGTAGTTTTTATTTTTCCAGTTTTTTCTTTTGCTGCAAAAACATATGTAATAGATACCCCTACGCATGGATTATTGAATTATGGCTCTTATGATTTTTGGTTTAGATGTTTTTCTAATGGTAATGTGATTGCTAATATTGATTTTGGCGTTTTTAAACCTTTGGATATAGGAATGTTTTGGGAAATAGATAGACTTATTAGTGATAACAATATTAAAGCTGCTATACCTACGTTAAATATTAAATTTGAAATTTATGAAGGAAGTATGACTTTGCCAGGTATTGCTATAGGTTATAGTGGCCAAGGCTATTTTGTTGATACTAGTTTAAAAAGTGGCTTTGTTCAAAAGGCAAGAGGTCTATATGTTGTGTTAGGCAGAGAGCTTATTTTTGACGGATTTATGTTAAATGTTGGAGCTAATGTCAATGATTTTTCTGTAGTTAAGGTTTATGGATTTATAAATACAATATTTCCCCTTTTTAACGAAGTTGTGTATTTTATGACAGAATATGACAATATAGATTATTTTCCAAATGCAAGGCTTAATTGTGGACTGAAATTATCCTTGACTGAATATTTTGATGTGGACTGTATTGTAAGAGATTGTTTTGGCAAAGACGATACTACAATAACAAGGATTGCAAATGAAAGAATTTTAAGGGTAACTTATTCTGGGAAGTTTTGAATAGACTTTTTAAGTAGCATTTACAAGATTAGTGAGGACAAATGGAAATAACTTTTGATTTTGAAAATCCTATAGTGGACATGGATAAAAAAATAGAGGCGTTAAAAAAGGCTGTACAGAATGGAGACATAGATTTATCTGACCAAATTAAAGATTTAGAAAAGACAAAAAACGAATTGAAACAAAAGATTTATAATTCTTTATCTGCTTGGCAAAGGGTGCAAATTGCAAGGCATCCTCAGAGGCCATATTTTACAGATTATGTAAATTTTATCTTTGAAGATTTTATTGAGCTTTCTGGTGATAGAGTTTTTGGTGATGATAAAGCAATTTTATGTGGTATAGCTTCAATAAATGGAAAATCTGTTGTAGTAATAGGGCATCAAAAAGGTAGAACTTTAGAAGAAAACATGGATAGAAATTTTGGCATGGCCCATCCTGAAGGGTATAGAAAGGCAATGCGAATTATGAAAATAGCTGAGAAGTTTAATAGGCCTATCATAACTTTTATAGATACTGCTGGAGCTTACCCAGGTATTGCAGCGGAAGAAAGAGGTCAAGCTGAAGCCATAGCTAGAAATTTAAGAGATATGTCTGATTTAAAAGTGCCTATAATAAGTGTAGTTATAGGTGAGGGAGGATCAGGTGGTGCTCTAGGGATAGGTGTTTCAAATATAGTTTTATGTTTAGAGAATGCGTATTATTCTGTTATTTCTCCAGAAGGCTGTGCTGCAATACTTTTAAGAGATGGTTCAAAAGCTTCTCAAGCGGCTTCTGCGATGAAATTAACTGCAAAGGATTTATTGAGCTTAAAGGTTATAGACGAAATTATAAAAGAGCCTTTAGGAGGTGCTCATTATGATTACGAAAAAACCGCATTAAATATAAAAACGTCTTTAAATAAGTATCTTGCAATTTATGAAACTATGCCAAAAAGAAAAATTGTTGAAGAAAGATATTTAAAATTTAGAAATATGGGGATCTACGAAGATAAACCTAAAAAAGTAGTTAAAAACAAATACCCCAAAAAAAAAAAAAAAAGACTTTAAAGAAATAAAGGAGGCAAAATGGCGTTAGTACCAGGTAAACAAATTTTAGAAGAAGCAAAAAAAAGCGGTTATGGTGTAGGTGCTTACAATGTAAACAATATGGAACAAATTCAGGCTATTATGGCTGCTGCAAAAGAGACAAAGTCGCCTGTGATTATCCAAGCAAGTAGAGGGGCTTTAAAGTATTCTAATTTTACGTATCTAGGCTATTTAATGAAAGCAGCAGTTATAGAAAATCCTGAAATCCCTGTTGCGATGCATTTGGATCATGGGAACTCTTTAGAGTCTGTTATAAAAGCTATAGACTTGGGTTTCTCTTCTGTTATGATAGATGGCTCTTTAATGGAAGATGGCAAGACAGCTTCAACTTATGAATATAATGTAAAAGTTACACGTTCAGTTGTGGAGTACTCTCACGCAAGAGGCGTTTCTGTTGAAGCTGAAATCGGTACTCTCGGGGGTATAGAAGACGGTGTAGGTTCAGGGAAAATTCATTTAACAGATCCTCAAGAAGCTAAAAAGTTTGTAGATGAAACAGGTGTTGATTCATTAGCTATTGCTATAGGGACATCTCACGGGGCATATAAGTTTAAAGGCGCGGCAAATCTTGCTTTTGATGTTTTAAAAGAGATTAGGTCTTTAATAAGTATCCCTATCGTACTACATGGAGCATCTTCAGTTCCAAAAGAATTAATAGAAGAAGTTAATAAATATGGTGGTAAAATGCCAGGTGCTACTGGTGTGCCAATGGAAAGTTTACAAGAAGCAATAACACTTGGCGTATCGAAAATTAATGTTGATACTGATGGCAGACTTGCAATTACGGCAGCTATAAGAAAGGTCTTTACCGAAACTCCAGAAAAGTTTGATCCTAGGGATTATTTGGGACCAGCAAGAATGGCTTTAACAAATCTTATAATCTCTAAAATGAAAGCTTTTAAAACTGCAGGACATGCCGGTGATTATACTCCAAAAACTCTTGACGATATGAAAAAGGGGTATGCTTTAAAGTAAAAAATTTGTATTATTAAGTTTGACAAGAAAAAAATATTCTATTACAATTTGTCCATGTAGTTTAGCGTGTAATAAAACATAAGGGGGATAAAATGTCTCTTTACGGTGTAAAGAAAGTTCAAGTTTCCTCAGTTCTTAAAGTTTTTCCTATTGTATTTGCAATCCTTGGAGCAACCATTGGTTTATTTACATTTTTCTTTTTCCCTACAGATTTAGCTGCAGGTCTTGGATTTGGAGCAAGATTACTATCTTGGGCAGTTTTTGTTGTTCTCTACACAGTTATTATGGCGGTTGGTGCTATAATTGTAGCATGGCTTTATAATTTTGTTGTTGCAAAGTTTAATAGTAGCATTGTAGTTTCCTTAGAAGTAAAAGAATAATAGGTTTTTACTGCTCTGCCAAAAAGTTTTGGCAGAGCAGTAAAGTTATGAAGTATCTTACTTTAATTTATGTTAATCTAAAGCATAATATCTTCTGAGGAGTTATCAATAATGATAGAAAGTAAAATAATTATTGTTGATGATGATGCTGCTTTAACGACTTTGCTTAAGAAGGTTCTTGAAGATGAAGGTTTCATGGTTATTACTTGTAAAGATACAGATGAGGGTTATAAGAGAATTTTAAAATCAAAGCCTGATCTTGCGGTTATTGATATTAGAATGCCTAGTGTCGGAGGTCTTGAGCTTAGCAGAATGCTTAGGACTAATCCTATAACAAAAAATATTCCAATTATTATGTTGACGGTTGAGTCTACAGAAACGTCTAAAGTTCTTGGTTTTGAACATGGTGCAGATGATTATATAACAAAACCATTTGGCAATAGAGAGTTTATCGCAAGAGTGAAATCTTTACTGCGTAGAGTGCGCAGAAAAGAAGGAGTCAAAAAAATAGAACATGATGGAATTATAATGTTGTTAGATTCAAAGACTGTAACTTTAAATAATAAACAAATTTCTATACGCCCAAAAGAATTTGATCTGCTATATATGCTTATGTCTAACCCTAATGTAGTTTTAAGTAGAGAAGTTATTTTAGAAAATGTTTTTGAATACAATGCAGTAGTTGCCACCAGAACGATTGACACACATATAAAAAACCTCCGTCATATTTTAGGCCCGTGGTCAAAACATATCGTAACTGTCTTTGGTTTAGGCTTTGAGTTTATACCATCCTCAAAAAAATAAAGCTTTTCTTTTTTTGTATCTGCACTAGAGGCTAACTTTGAAAATTTGCAAAAAAATAACTTCTATATTCCTTTTAATATTTCTTCTTACATATTATCCATGTTGTTGTTTGGCCGCAGCAGCAGGCTCTGTGTCAGGTCAGATCTTAGCATATAATCCAAATCCTGTTACTATTGCGATGGGGGATAGCGGTTGTGCTCTTTTATCGGGCAACCCTACCGCTGTTGTTTTAAACCCAGCTGTTAGTATAGGCAGTTATAGAGTTATTGCCTCTGTAAATAATACATCAATATTTTCAAGCATACAGTATAATTATATAGGCGCTCAATTTCCTACGGCAATTGGTAATATTGGATTGTCTGCTATGTATGCAGGGTATGGAGATATAAATTATGTGGACAGTCTTGGAAACCCGATAAAAGAAGAGACTTCAAACGATTTAGGATTTATTTTAAATTATTCAGTAGATTTAAAAAAGACAGTCCCTATAGAATTTTTTTACGGGGGCGTAGGAGTCAATTTAAAAGTTATAAGAAGCGCTTTGTGTTCTTATGAAACAGAAGCAGTAGCACTTGATGTCGGTACAGTTTTAAGCCTTTCTAAAATAGATAATTTTTATTTAGGTGTAGTTTTAAAAAATTTTGGTACTAAACTTAAATTTTTAAGTGAAGAATTCGATTTGCCTCAGTGTTTAGCAGTTGGTCTTGCATATCAAGAAGATGATTTTTATAATTTCAAAGTGACCTTAGATTATAACAACCAGCTTTTTTCAGGAGATTTTTTCTCTATAGGTGCATCTTTTGAACCAATTTATTTTTTAGATTTGAGAGCTGGTTTAAAACTTACTGAAGATTCTTTTGACACGGACGCAAGATTTGGTTTTGGTGTAGATTTTCAGAATCTAAATTTAGATTATTCGTATACTCCACAAAGTAAACTTGGAGGTACTCACAGTGTAACTTTAAGTTTAGCTTTAGGTGGGTTTAGCTCAGAGAGAACAGCTTACGATTATTATATGCAAAATCATTTTAGAGAAGCTGTCAATTTATATAATGAAGAAGATTACATAGCGGCGAGAAAAGCGTTTGGCGATATTCTTTCTGTTTATCCAGGACATGTAAAATCGCAAATGTATTTAAGAAAAATTAATGACAAGCTTTCAAATGTTGATTTATATAATGCCAAAATTATTAACGGGTATATGCAAAAAGCTAACAATGCTTTAAAAAAAGGTGATATAGTAAAAGCAAAGAGAAATTTCAATAAAGTTTTAGATATGGATCCAGGAAGCTTACTTGCAAAAAAAGGATTGGAACAATCAGATGAATATTCAAATCAAGTTAAGCTCGAAATGGAAAGAAATAAAAACAGAGCAAGAATAGAATATTTATGGAATAGATCTCAAAAATTTTATAAAAAAGGGGATCTAGTGCATGCTAGAGAATCTTTAGGTTTTATTTTAAATATAGATTCAAAAAATAAATCTGCTCAAAATCTTATAGCAAATATAGATAACCAGCTTTCAAAAGTTGTTGCTGGCAAAATCCAAGAATTATACAAAAAAGGTATAGAATTGTTTGAAGAAGGTAAATATGAAGAATCAATAATATATTTTGAAGCTGTTTTTATTGCTAGTCCGCAGAGAAGAGATGTGAGAGATTTGATAGATAAAGCTAAAAATAGTTCTCAAGAAATCAAGCGTTATGAAAAAAATAGAAGGTCAATAATCTTACAAAATAAAATGATGAAAGAGCTAGAACATAATTTTGATAAGGCTTTAAAATATTCTCAAGAACGTGACTTTATCAATGCAATGAAATACTTTGAAATAAGCAAAGGAATTGCAGATGAGTATTCTTTTTCAGATTATTCTAAAAAATCCCAAGAACAAATTGCAACATTAAGTTATGATTTATCTGATATGTATTATAAAGAAGGTCTTAAATTTTCAAAGAAAAATAATTTTGAGCAAGCTTTAAAGGAATATAAAAAAGCTTTGCAATATAATAAAGAAAATTCACTTGCTTCATTTGAATATAAAAGAATTTCAGAAGAGATTGCGCAAGTAGTCTATGAAGAAGGTATGCGTTTTTATAGTAAGGGAAATTTTAATAAGGCTTCGGAACTTTTAAGGAAATCTCTTAGTTATAATCCTGACAAGATGGAAGCCAAAAGAGCATTGGAGAAAATGAGATGATAAAGAAAGTATATTTCTCTGTTTTTTTTATTTTTATGTTTTTTTCTTTTGCTAGTGCTACAAAAGTATATCCAAACCCGTGGATTCCTGAAAGTAAGGCTGGTTCTCAAGGGACTTTAACTGGCGGTATTACTTTTGCAGAATTGCCTATAGAAGGTGGCGAGATAGATATTTATAATGTTTCTGGGGAAATTGTACGTAAGCTGAGATGGGATTATGGTTCAATGTTAAATTGGGACGGCAAAAATGATCAAGGTGAATATGTTGCAAGCGGCGTATATATGTGGGCTATTAAGGGCAGTAGTTCTAAGAATACAAAAATTGTTATAATAAGATAAATGTATTAATAAGAATCATAAACCCGCTGTTCTTTTTTTTATCCTGCTCAAGAGATGAAGGCTGGAGTTGCAGGATCTAGTTGTTTAAGCGCTGAGTACGAAGATTTACGCAGGATAAACTCTGTCGCAGTATTTATCCTTTTGTTTACAAAAAATTCACACAGTGCAGATGGCAGATATGCTGTTTAGCAGTATAATAGTAGTACTAGGAGAAGGAGGTTTAAATGTTACTTATAGCCAAATGAATAGGAGGTGGGAATTTAAAAAATTAACAGCTGTTCTCTTATAATTAAGGAAGTAAAGGGAGGCTATCATGGGGAAACAAGTAGTTAGTTTAATCTTGGCTTTAATGTTGTCTTTTGGGTATACTGGTAAAATTATTGCAGCTGCTACAGATGGTTTTGATGCAAAAAAGACTAGCCCAGAAAATGTTTTAGAACTAAATAAGCAGTACAAGCAGAGTTCAGATGCTCAACAAAAACTTGAGGAAGCTTATTCTAATGCTTCTTTAAAATATTTAATAGGAAGTGTAACTTCAGTTTATAAATTTGATGGTGGCCAATTAAGTGCTATTATAGGCGCTGATCAGTCAGTAAGACTTTACTATAATGGTGTAGAAAAAGGAGCTGTTAAAAAATTAGATGATGAAGGCGGCACTTATAAGTGGACTTCTATAACCTTAAATGATTTAGATGTTAAAGCATGGGAGAATTACAAAAAGAACAGCCCAAACGCTATTTTTGGTGACTATCTTATAGCAGCTTTTGGAATAAAAGGTTCAAGTGAAACAGCCAGTTTCAACGATGCGCTTGGTAAAATAGCTACATTAACAGGGACAGATCAAACAGGGCAAAAGTCAACTGTAGAGCAATTTTTAGTTGCAGGTTTTAAATCTGGAAATGGAGCAGAGGTTCAGTTAAGTTTAGGTGATTATGAACAAGAAACTTCGGCAACATTTTCTAGCCCTTCAGGTAAAAAATTGAGCACTGTAGATTATCTAGGAAGGACTACAGGTGAATATATATATGGAAATGGAACAACTGTTCCTACACAATATATAAAGGTTGGCGAGACTGAAACTACTGGTACTGAGGTCACGGTTACGCAATTTAGTGATGGCACAGATAAGTATAAAGATGAAGCAGGAAATGTAATACCAGCTGGTCAGCCAGCATATACTTGGAAAAGTACTCTAAGTTCTTCAACTTTTAATAGGAGCAGCGGTACTTCCTTACCAAGTGCTGTAGCTCAAGTTAAAGAAGCAGATAAAAAACTGACTACTTCTTATAGATACGACACAAAAACTGGCCAAAAAATAAGCGAAACTGATCTATCTACAGGAGAAGTGATAGTTTATTTAAATGGTAGACCAACAGAAGTTTATTACAAGCCTGCTGATAAGTCAACTGCCCCGCACTTAAAACAAAAAATTAACTATGCTGCAAATGGAAATATGTCTTCAGTTATAGATTATAATGATGTTAAGCCATTTTCTCAAAGCAAGATTTCTATATATTCTGATGATGGTAGGTTTATAGCTAGCGGTACTACTCAAAATGCTAAAGTTTTAGAAGCTCAAGCCAAAGCGATAGATGCTGTTATCAATAAACCTAATGTAACAGAAGATGAAATAAGAGAGGTTTTGGCAAACAACAGAGATGTTACGGCTTTGAATTATTCATGGCAACAATTGAAAAATAATGAAGCTTTATTTAAAGTTGTGTTTCTAAGTAGAAATGTAGAACCAGTGACAGATTCTTCTGGAACTGTTACTGGGTCTACTGTGACTGGTACAGCAGTAGCCTATGAAAACTATAAAAGAGCACACCCAAATGCGACTATTCAAGAAATTGTAAATGCTTTAGCTGCCCAAGAGGAGAAAGATCCAAGTACAAAAGCTGCATCGCAAAAAGTTTGGCAAAGCTTAAAAAACGTATACAATACACTTTTAAATATGAGGTCAGACTTTACTGTGCAATTGTCTACTGAAGATAAACCAGATCTTACTTCAAAGAGAAATATAACCAGTACAACTACAATTACAGACAGAAAAGGTGAAGGCGAAGTAGCAGGCAGGGAACATATGACTGACACTCACAATGGGCAGACTGTTGAGAGAGGCAAGGGCTTGTTCCAAAGTGGAGTTTCTGAAGAAGACCTAGCTGATGAAAAGAGTGGAAAAGGGAGATATAAAGCTGAAGTAACAACCAAACAAGAATATGATTTAACTGTAAACACCATTACAACATTTACAATTAAGGTTAAAATGAATGATAAAGACGTTACAGTTGTTGATTACACAAATAAACATACTATGAAGTCTGAAACAAAACATGAAACTGATATAACGAAAACAGAAACAAAGTACTATGATCCTGCAGTTATAGGTGAAGCTAAATCGTTTACGGATGCAGATGGCAATGTATTAGACGAAAAAGCAGCTCAAGATTTAATTGCGGCTGGTAAACCTGTATACATTAAACTATCACCTGAATCTGTAAACATGTTTGACGGATCTGGTTTTAAAGATAGTATAACACCAAAAGAAGGTGAAGAAATATTTGTAAAAGTTGAAGATCAAGATATGTTTGATGCTTTTAAAGGTGCTGTAGGTACTGGTACTAAAGTAATGGTAACTGGTGTAGTGACAAATGATATAGATGGCAAGATGTGTTTAGAAGTATATAATACCAGCAGCGGGGCAGGTCAATCCATAGGATTTGGTTTAGATTCTACTGGCAATAAAGGATATGCCATTGGAGATCAACTCAATGCTATGAGGGAAGAAATTGAAACTCTTGCGAATACACCGGGCTCTTGGGTTTCAAAGAATACCGATACAAACCAAAAAATTTTCCAAGCTGCTGGGATTACAAACTCTCAAGGCTATTTAGATGATTGGAAAACTGGTTGGAATGAACTTGCGAAATTAGCTGGTGGTGGTAGATAAACGATAAATAAAGTTTAAAAAGTTTTACTGCTCAAGTGGGGAATATAGCTGATACTATATTCCCCATTTTTGATATTGCTCCTCTGCTCTATTTTTTTGTCCTTCTCAAAAAGTCCAGGATGTTGTGATATTTTACATGCATTGTGCAAAAAAGTTTTTTTTGTTATAATTTCTAAACTTTGCTTTACGTTAAATAAATTGTAGCGTAAGGCTAAACCCAATTATTATTTTGGGATTTCCAAAAAGAGGGAGGTGTAAAAATGAATTACGAAAGCACATTTATTGTTTCGCCAGAAGTGTCTGTTGTAAATGTAGAAGAAATTACTTCTAAAGTTGTAAAAATAATAGAATCTGCAAAAGGCGTTGTTAAATCTGTTCAACAAATTGGTAAAAAAAGACTTGCTTATCCTATTAATAAGTTTCGTGAGGGAAGTTATGTTTTTATGGAACTTACAGGTACGGGAGACATGGTTAGTGCTTTAGAGAGTTTTTTTAAGTTTAATGATTCTGTTATAAGATTTATGATAGTTAAAATTGAAAAAAAGAAAGTCGTTAAAAAGTCAGTTAAGGATATTAAATCAGAGGATAAGCCTCAAGTAAAACCTCAAGTAGTGGAGGTAAAACAGGATGAATCAACAGAGCAATAATCTTCGCTTGCCTGAACAAAATAGTGTAGTATTAGTAGGTAGGCTTACTAGAGATCCAGAATTAAGGCGAACATCAACAGGAAAAGCTGTTTGTTCTTTTGATATAGCAATTAGTAGAAGAATAAAAGATACTTCTACTGGTCAGTGGAAAGATTCTGATCCAACTTTTGTGCCTATAATTATTTGGGGTGAACAAGCTGAAAGGTGCGGTGAACGCTTGAAAAAAGGTTTTCCTGTACATGTAGAAGGCAGATTACAAACTAATAAATGGGAAGGCAATGATGGCGTTAAAAGAAGTCGTTTGGAAGTTATAGCTTCTAGAGTACAGTTTTTAACAATTATTAAGCAAGATAGTTCTACAATAGGAGCAAAACCTACTGACATTGCAACTGACTTACAAGAGTCTTATGATAATAATAACATAGATGACGATGAGGATATACCGTTTTAAACGGTTGGAGGAAAATATGGCATATGTAAAAAGACCACAAGGACAATCAACTTCTCAAAGTGGGTCTGCTGAGGGGCATGGTCGTCCAGGTGGCAGATTTAAAAAAGGCGGTCCTATTAGAAAAAAAGTTTGCCGTTTCTGTGCTGATAAAATAGAGATAGATTATAAAAATATAAGCTTACTTCGTGTATTTATAACCGAAAGAGGTAAAATATTATCAGGTCGTGTAACAGGTTCGTGTGCAAAACATCAAAGAGAACTTGATAGAGCAATTAAAAGAGCAAGAATGATTGCATTATTGCCTTTTACAACAAATTAGTAGTTGGATTTTCGGAGGAAAAATGAAAGTTATATTGAGGTCTGACATTACTAATGTTGGACGGCAAGGTGAAGTAAAAGATGTTGCTTGCGGTTTTGCAAGAAATTATCTTGTCCCTAAAAATCTTGCTATGGAAGCTACAGACAGAAATCTTAAAATTTGGCAAAGAGAAAAAGTAAAACTTGAAAAGCAAAGAGAAGAGATAATAAATAACGCAAAAGAAGTTGCTTCTAAAATGGAAGCTATAGAATTTAAAATTCAGGTAAAGATTGGTGAGAATGGAAAGATTTTTGGTTCTATAACAACTGCGAACCTATCAAAACTTTTTGTTGAACAAGGCTTTAATGTAAATAAGAGAGATATTCTTCTTTCTGACAACATCAAAGAACTTGGAAATTATGAAATAAATGTTAGACTTCATCCTGAAGTTGTAGTTAAAGTTAAACTTGTTGTTTTAGGCGAAAAATAATAATTACCTAAGTCAAAACAATTCTTTGTTTCGACTTAGCGTAAATAAATTTAAATAACATATAAAGATGACAAACATAATAGAAAAAGTTCCACCACAGGCTTTAGATGTAGAAATGGCTGTCTTAGGTGCGATGCTTATAGAGAAAGAAGCTCTTTTAAAAGTTGTAGATATAATAAATGAAAACGACTTTTACAAAGACGTACACAAACAAATCTTTTTAGTAATATATAACATTTATATTGAAAACCTACCTATTGATATATTTACAGTTTCAGAGGCTTTAAAGAAAAACGGGATGTTTGCAGAAGTTGGAGGAGCGACTTATCTTACAGAGCTGATAAACTCTATACAAACAGCTGCAAATGTTGAGTATTATGCTTCTATTATACGTGATAAATCTATAGCAAGACAACTTATTATCACAGGTACTAATATAGTAAGTGATGCTTTTAATGAGCAGATTTCTTCAGAAGAAATACTAGATAAATCGCAAAGCGCTTTATTTAATATTTCGCAACAAAAAAGTAAAAAAGGATTTTTAAGCATCTCTAAGCTTGTTAGACCTATGCTTGAGAACCTTGAGAAGTTACACTCTAACCCAAAAGATATTTCTGGCCTTGCTACAGGATTTAAAGATTTTGATGCAAAAACTACTGGACTTCATCCAGGAGAACTCATAATACTTGCAGCCAGACCTTCTATGGGCAAGACTGCTTTTGCCTTAAATATTGCAGAAAATGTTGCAGTAGTAAATAAAAAACCTGTAGCGATTTTTTCTCTTGAAATGAAGCAAGAAGCTTTAATGTCTCGATTTTTAGCTTCTCTGGCAAGGGTTAATGCTAGCAAGCTTAGAAATGGTCAATATAGCAGTACAGACTGGCCTAGACTTACAAGTGCAGCTAGTAAAATTGTCGAAGCGCCCATTTTTATTGACGATGATTCAAATATAAGTGTTATAGAGCTTAGGGCTAGAGCAAGAAAACTTGCTCTAGAGTTACAAGCAAAAGGTACCCCTCTATCTTTAGTTATAGTGGATTATATCCAATTTATACAAGGTGTAGGTAGGAAGTTTGAATCGCGCCAGCAAGAAGTTTCAGATATTTCTAGGTCTCTTAAAGCTTTATCTAAAGATTTAGATATACCAGTTATTGTTTTATCCCAGCTTTCAAGAAGGACCGAAGAAAGAGGTAGAAGAGATAACAAACCTCAACTTTCAGATTTAAGAGACTCTGGTGCAATAGAACAAGACGCCGACTTAGTTGTTATGCTTTATAGAGAGGGATATTATAATAGAGAAGATCCTGATTTACAAAGAAAAGCAACTCTTATAATAGGGAAACAAAGAAATGGCCCCACTGGAGACATTGACTTAGTTTTTGAAGGGGAATATACGAAGTTTTCTGATCAAACCAAATTACAGGAATAATAGAAATGAAAAACAAACAGCCACCCCCTGTTAAAACAGGAAACAGATCTGTTAAAGAAACAGATATTTTTTTTAGACAGAATTGGGTAGAAATTGATAAAAGTGATTTTCTTTTTAATTTAAAGAAGATCAAAGAATATATTGCAAAAGATACAAAAATAATGGCTGTGCTAAAAGCTAACGCTTATAGTCATGGTGGTATAATCTTAGCCAAAGAAGCTCAAAGAGTGGGTATCTCTAATATTGCTGTAGCCACTTTAGAAGAAGGAATACAGTTTAGAGAAGCAGGTATAAAAGCGAATATTTTAATTTTAGGTACTATTTATCCTTGTGAAAATTTTCAGGTTGCGCTAGCTCACTCTCTTACGCCTACAATTTCAAATATGCAAGATATTTTGGCTTTAGAAAGTTTAACTGTAAAATTAAATAAGAAAATTAACTTTCATTTAAAAGTAGACACGGGTATGGGACGTATAGGTGCATTGCCAGAAGCTACTTACGTTTTGCTAAACAAGATTTCTAAAATTCCACAATTAAATATGATAGGTATATACACTCATTTTCCAGTTGCAGATACAGATTCTGATTTTACAAAACTACAGCTTGATACTTTCTCAAAAGTTGTTAGATATGCTCGCCAAGATTTAGGTCTTAAATTTATTGCACATGCTGCAAACTCTGCAGCTTTATTTAAAAATAAACGTACACATTTTGATATGGTGCGACCTGGAATAAGTTTATATGGACTTAATCCGTTTAAACATTCTGAAAGTGTTTTAAAATTAAAACCTGTATTGTCTTGGAAAACAAGAATAATATTTTTGAAGAAAGTTCCGTCGGGTTTTTCTGTAAGTTATGGAAGAACTTTTGTTACAAATAAGGTATCTGTTCTAGCTACTATACCTGTAGGTTATGCTGATGGCTATAGCAGATTATTATCTAACAAAAGCGATGTTTTAGTTAGAGGTAAACGTTGCCCTGTAATTGGAAGAATAACTATGGACATGACGATGGTAGATGTTACAGGAATAAAAGGCGTTTCTTTAGGAGATGAAGTTGTTTTGATAGGCCTGCAAGGGAAAGAGCAAATAAAGGTTGACGAGCTTGCAAAAATACAAGAAACAATAAATTATGAAGTAGTATGTTCTATATCTTCAAGGGTACCAAGGGTTATTGTTTAAATAAAATGTATGAAAAAAACGTTAGATATTTTCCAATTTTATAGAACAAAGCAATATGTTTTTATATATGGAACAATAGAGAGTCTGGGTAAGACTGTTAATATGGTTTTAGAAACTTTTACCTATATATTTAAATTAGATATAAATTTTAAAAACACAATAGGTCAAATGGTAGAAGTTGGTTGGAAGTCTACGCCAATAGTGATCCTTACATCTTTTTGTACAGGTATGGTTTTAGCTTTGCAGGTTGGCACTGCAACTTCAAATCTGTTTAATGAGCCAGTATATGTCGGCATGGTTATAGGCTTTTCTATGGTTATAGAGTTGGGTCCTGTACTTACGGCGATAGTTGTCACAGGCAGAGTAGGAGCTGCAATTACAGCTGAACTTGGCACAATGAAGGTCACAGAACAGTTGGATGCTTTATATACGCTTGGAACAAACCCAGTAAAATATTTAGCTGTTTCAAGGTTTTTAGCTTGTTTTTTTATGCTTCCTATACTTACTGTTATTTCTAATATTGTTGGTATTTATGGAGGACTTGTTCTTTCTACAAATACTTGGGAAGTGTCTTCTTGTAGTTATTTGTCTCAATCTTTAGATTTTATGACAGTGCGAACTTTTATTCATGGTTTTATAAAATCATTTTTCTTTGCGTTAATAATAGTAGTTGTAGCTTGTTATAAAGGTTTTAATACAAAAAATGGAGCAGAAGGGGTTGGAAAGTCAGTAACAGGATCTGTAATGACATCAATGGTTTTAATTTTGACTGCAGATTATTTTCTTACATATTTGTTGGTAGCTTTAAAAGTAAAATAAATTGTAAGGCTTAGAAGATATTATATTTGTTTGTCTAAAGCTATTTTTTTAAAGTAAATATTTTAAGTTTGCGTGTAATACTTAAAAATTATAAAATTTAATAAATGATAAAAGTAGAAAATATCTATAAAAGTTTTACAAAAAAACGTGTTCTTGACGGAATAAGTCTTGAACTTTGCCCTGGGCAAACGCTTGTTATTATAGGTTCTTCTGGAGTTGGTAAAAGCATCCTTTTAAAAACTATAATTGGCTTAATTAAGCCCGATAGCGGTACTATAACAATAGATGGTACTGATATAACAAAATGCACATCTACAGATTTGCAACAGACACAAAAAAAAATGGGATATGTTTTTCAAGAAGCAGCTCTTTTTGATTCTTTAGACATTTTTGAAAATGTAGCTTTTGGTTTAAGGACTCTTGCCAATTTTGATGAGACACAAATAAAAAATAGAGTTGAAAAATGTCTTGCTATGGTTGGCTTAACAAATGTAGAACATTTGAAACCTGCAAATCTTTCTGGAGGTATGAAAAAGAGAGTAGCTATAGCAAGAGCTATAAGTTATAAACCAAGTTATATTTTATATGATGAACCTACTACAGGGCTTGACCCTATAATGTCAGATGCTATAAGTAGTTTAATTATGAGTTTAAAGAAACATCTTAATGTGTCGTCTATAGTTGTAACGCATGATATGAACTCAGCTTATAAAATAGCAGATAAAATAATAATGATTTATGATGGGAAAATAATTTTTAGTGGAACTTCAGAAGAAATAAAAAGAACAGATAACGAATATGTAAAACAATTTGTTAGAGGGTTAAGTTCCGGCCCTATTCAACAAACAGACAGAACTTTTGAAATGGGATAATATGGGTAATAATATAAGGTTTGGAATTTTTACTTTGGTAGGTATCATTGCAATCATATTGTCTATTTTTGCAGTTGGAAATTTTTCTTTAAAAAAAACTTATAATATTTATGTTGAATTTGACAATATAGCAGGTCTTACAAGAAAAGCAAAAGTAAAAATGGCAGGCGTAGATATAGGTGTTTTAAGAGAGGTTTCTTTAGATAATGGTAAAGCGAAGTTAAAACTTTCTATAGATAAAAATGTTGTTCTTTATAAGAATTCTTATGCCAGAGTAGTTTCCATGGGAGTTATAGGTACAAAATATATTGAGATTGTTCAAGAAGATACAAGTCAGCCTAAGTTAAAAAATTTAGACACGATACAAGGGCAAAAAGATTGTTCTTTAGAAAGTTTTCTTACAAGGATTACAACGCAAATTAACAAAGCTTTAAACAATGATAAATACGGCAACATGATGGAAAATCTTGCAGACTCTATATTTTCATTAAGGGATATTTTAGATACGCTTGCTGCTCAAAATGAAAAAATTGAAAACACTTTTACAAATTTGGATCAGTTTTCAAAAGATCTAGTAAGCATGTCTTCTGAAAATGTTCCGAATTTAAGAGAAACAATAGAACAAATAAAAGACATTTCTAAAAAACTTGACGTATTAATAAACCGCATATACGATGGAGACGGACCTATATCTACTCTTATAAATGACGAAAAAATGAGTAAAGATTTAAAAGAAACTGTGGAATCTGCAAAAGAGATTGTCAAAGGTTTAAATAAAACTATTACAAGGTCCTCTAAGTTGAGTTTACATTGGAATTATACAGGTAGGTATAATACTAGAGACTCAAAATTCAGGAATGATGTTGGTATAAGCATTATGCCAAACAATGAAAAGTTTTATTATATTGGGATTGCAAATGTTGCTGATGCTAGTTTAGTAACAGATCAAAACGAAAGAAATAATATAAACAGGCTTGAAGCGCTTTTAGGTTTTAGAAAAAAGCATTCAGAAGTTTTTGGTGGAGCTATAAGAGGCAAAGCAGGTATAGGTTTTGGATACTCTTTTTTTAGTCCGGTATGTGATGCCTATAAAGGTTTAAAATTGAATTTAAAAACTTATGATTTTACAAGAAAGGATTTTGGACCTCAAATAGATTTTAGTGCAAAATATGGAATAACAAAGTGGTTACATGCTGGTATCTCGTTAGAAGACATATATTATAAACCATCATTTACACCATCTATAAGAATTGAAATTGATGATCAAGACTTGGCGGCAATGCTTGGCATTATTGGCATTGCGGCAGTGGCTTCTAAATAATGAAACAGCAAAGAATAAAATTTTTATGTCAACAATGCGGCTATGAATCTGCCAAATGGCTTGGAAGATGTCCATCTTGTTCATCCTGGAATAGCCTTACAGAAGAGAGATTTTCAGCTTCTGATAAGAAATGTTTACCGCAAAGACAGCTTACGGGTTTTTCTTCAGATGTTTTAAAATTAAATGATGTTTCAGCCAAAGATTTTTCAAAATATAAAACTAATGTAAAAGAATTTGACAATATGATAGGAGGAGGTGTAGTTGCAGGCTCTTTAATATTGTTAGGTGGAGCGCCAGGTATTGGAAAATCTACGCTTATGCTTCACATAGCAAGCGCTTTAAGTGTCTACGATACAGTTTTATATATTTCAGGAGAAGAATCTCTTTCTCAAGTAAGGTCTAGGTCAGAACGTTTAAAAGTAAACAAAGAAAACATTTTTTTAGCTTCAGAAACAAATCTACAACATATTATAGAAGCTATAAATAAAATAGAACCAAAATTTCTTATTATAGATTCAATACAAACTACATATCATCCAGAACTCTCAAGTGCACCAGGTACGGTTGCTCAAGTGAGAGAAACAGCAGCAGAACTATTGAGAATTGCAAAATCAAAAAATATTACAGTTTTTCTTTTAGGTCACGTCACAAAAGAAGGAGATTTAGCTGGTCCTAGAGTTTTAGAACATATTGTAGATACGGTTTTGTATTTTGAAAATGAACGTCAACACATTTACAGAATTTTAAGAGCCTATAAAAACAGGTTTGGAACTACAAGCGAAATAGGCATTTTTGAAATGACATCATCAGGACTAAAAGAAGTTGAAAACCCTTCTCTTATTTTTTTGGGAGAGCGTGCATTAAACTCAGCAGGCAACATTGTAACAGTCGCTATGGAAGGTACAAGGCCAATTCTTTTAGAAGTGCAGGCTTTAACATCAAGGACAACTTTTGGTATGCCTCGTAGAATGGTTTCAGGATATGATGCAAACCGCATTATTATATTAATAGCTGTTTTAGAAAAAAGATTAGGGATTCCTCTTGAAAGTCAAGATGTTTTTGTAAATATTGCAGGTGGAGTGAAAGTTAAAGAAACTTCTATAGATTTAGCTGCAGCTTGCGCGATAGTCTCTGCAAATTCTGGTTTTGTATGTCCTAAAGATATTGTAGCTTTTGGTGAAGTTGGCTTATCTGGAGAAATTCGTGCTGTATCTCTTGTTAGCGAGAGAATTTCAGAAGCTGAAAAATTAGGTTTTAAAAAAGCAATAGTACCAAAAAATAGTTTAAAAAATTTATCATATAAAGGTAGCGTTAAAGTTTATGGTGCGGAAACTCTTGAGGTGGCAATAAAAGAGTTTAAAAATTACTAACTGTAACACTTACAGGATGGCAAAAACATGATTAAACTTGACCGGAAAATTCAAAAAAGGTGTTGAACTAATGAAAGGACCTGACTTGACCGTTTAGGTTCATAATTTATTCTGACTCTTCCGTAAAAACTTGTTGCTCTACAATTGGTTGCTCAATTTACTATTTTTAAAACATCATTAATGAAAATATCAACAACCTTTGGATCAAATTGAGTTCCTGAACCTTTAATAAGTTCTCTGATTGCAGCGTCTGTACCTAAAGATTTTCTATATGGTCTGTCAGATGTCATAGCGTCATAAGCATCTATTACGTTAATTATCCTTGCTCCAAGAGGAATTTCGTCTCCTTTTAATCCTTCCGGATAGCCATTGCCATCATACCACTCTTGATGATATAAAACCAAAAGAGCTATCTTTGATAAAAAACACATTGGCGCTATTATATTATAGCCTATAATAGTATGCATTTTCATGACATCTTTTTCTTGTTCTGTCAAAAAAGATTCCTTTTTTAGAATAGATTCCGCTATACCAATCTTTCCTATATCATACATTAACGAAGCATATTCTATCTGCCTGACAACATCTTTTTCTAATCCCATCTTTTTAGCTACTAATTTTGCATAGCGCCTTGCTCTTGTAGCATGGCTAAAAGTATAAGAGTCCTTTGCATCTATTGCTCTAGCTAAAGTTTGGACAATTTCAATATAAGCGGCATGAACATTATAATTTAGTCTTAAAAGCTTACGTTTTAATGAAAGTATTTTTGTGTGATGGATAGCCTCTCGCACAAAAAAGATAATCACCATTAACAATAAAGATGCATATATAACGTATTGTTTTATCATTGCTTATAGATAAGCTCTATAATCTATATCAGGGAAAATATTATTTTTCTGTTCTAAATTCTGTAAATATTTCTCATTTAAAGAATTAGAATTTATTTGCGAATATAAATTTGTAAAGCTGATTAAATGTTCTTGTGTCCTTTTGACTGCATATTCAACCATTGTACCAGTTGCCATAATAAAAGCCCAATCTGAAGATTGAGCAAGTAAAAGTTCCCTTGCAGACTGCTTTAGTGCCCTTTCTAAGACTCCATTAGCATTTGGAAACTTATTTGCAAGCTCAGTCATTCTATCTTGAGCTTTATGCAAATGTCTGTATATGTAATCATTTGAACTATTTAACCAAACCTCATAATAGCCTTTATCCCCCCAAGACGAAGCGGCAATATCTACAACTTGGTTTACTGAAAATTTATCAAGATATTCTGAAGGAGTTATAGGCTTTATAATGTTTTGATCATAATGTATTTTTCTAAACAAATAATTTATGAAATCTGGTCCTTCAAACCACCAATGTCCAAAAAGTTCCGCATCATACATAGATACAACTAATGGTTTTCTATCTAAAACATCAAATAAATATTCTATCTGTTTTGTTCTATTAAATAAAAAATTACCTGCATGTTCTGCAGCTTTACTCTTAGCCAATTGCGGTACATAAGGTTGTTTATCACCTAAAGACACTTTGCCTGTAATTCTGTGATATTTCATACCCATATTTCTTCTTATACCATCAGAGTGTAAATATGGTTTTATGTAATCATAATCTAAGTCGTATCCTAAGTCTCTATAAAACTCTCTATATACAGGATCTCCAGGATAACCTGTTTGAGCACTCCAAACTTGTTGAGCGGTCTCCATATCTCTAGAAAATGCAGCAACACCATTTTTGCAATATATCGGTGCAAAAATACCATATTTTGGACGAGGAGTAGCGTACAAAATAGCGTGAAATTCTGTGAAAAAAAACCGTAAATTTTCTTCAGCTAGGATTTTATCTATACCTGAATAATAAGCGCACTCAGCAAGCCATATTCCATTAGGACTTTTACCAAAATGTCTTTGATAGTCTTGGCACGCAATTTTTATTTGTGCTTTTTGAGCTTTTTCGTTGTTCATTAAAGGTAAAAAACCATGCGTTGCGCAGCATGTTATAATTTCAATTTTCCCTAAATCTTGAAGCTTCTTATAGCCTAAAAGAATATTACCATTATATTTTTCCCACAACCTCTTACAATTTAAAAAACTATCATAATACATTTTTGCCGAGTCATGGAATTCTTGTTTGTTTTTTGTTCTATCCAACTCTTTAGCAGCAAGCTCTATATGTTTGTTTAAACGATTATAATAGCGTTCCTGCAAAAGGCTATCTGCAAGCATATTACATAGAGGTGGGGTTATAGTCATTGTAAGTCTAAAATCAACTCCATCTTCTATAAACTTTTCAAATATTGATAAAAGTGGAAGATATGTCTCAGAAATGGCTTCATATAGCCAATCTTCTTCTAAAAAATCAGGATACTCTGGATGTCTTACATATGGAAGGTGAGCATGCAACTGCAGACACCAATAGCCTTTATTATTATTCATAGAAACCTCAAGTATTCTTCAAATTAACAACTTAAAGTAGACTAGAACTAGAACCATTAAATACTTTACTTGAAGGAAGTTTTAAAAATTCTTCCCAGTGTTTCTGAATAGTTTTTACTAACACAGCCGAACTTAAAGACGTGTTTAAATTGTTCAAATTAAGAAGCTTTTCAAACTCTACTCTCAAAGACGCCCATTGCTCATCTGTAACATCTGAAACGCCATATCTTGGACTAATAACAGTATTAGACCTCGCTATAGTAAAAAATCTTCCATCTCGCAAAAAACAACCCAAATCAACACACCAAGAACGATTATATTCCCCCAAATTTATATGCCAACTTAAAGAATCTGGATGCACTTTTACATCAAAATATTTATTTGCATTAAAACCATCAAAATTTATATATGAAATATCATAGACCCTTAAAACTAAAGACGATATATTCAAAGGCTCTCCATATTTATTTGAGAATTCTTCAATTACATGCGTAGAAATTTCCCAATACACATATATCCAAATTGGATCTCTTGGAAGTATAGCTATTTTTGTATCATTGTATGTTTTTGGTAAACCAGAGTTGCAGTATGAGATCTCTTTTTCATGTTTATCTAGTTTAGAACTCAAATTTTCTTTATTAAGAGTCATTCCAAGTTCCTTAAAAGGTAAATAAAATAAAGATTTTATAAATTTTATATTTTTTTTAAAAATAATTCAATTTCTCCACTAGAGTTTTAGCGTCATTGATGTTTTTTTCAATAAAAGAGTACTCCCAAGCTCCATATCTGCCTATTGAAAAAATATTATTTTTATTTAAAAAACCTGTTATTTCTCTTAAAGAGTTTTCCCTATCTTTATCAAAGATAATGTAAGCATAAGGGATATCTACACTATTAAAAGCAATAATTTTATCATTACTTCTTATAAAATTAATTTTTTTTAAATCTTCTATTATGTTTTCCGTTTTTTTATATTTTTTGCCACTAAAAGAGGAGTATTCTACATAAAAACTATAGCAATGTTTAGGAGCACTTTTTGGATAAACATTTGAATATAGTCCAACTCTGTAAAAAGAAAATTTACTCTCTGGAATATATATCCAGTGCTTATTTTTTAATATCTCTGGCACACAATTATTAGCTTGTACTCCTATATTTATACATCTTACACTACTATATAAAAGTTTTTTTGAAGCCTTTTGTATATTTTTAGGGACACTGTTTATTTGTTTTAATAATTCCAACATTGGTTGCGTTGATATAATTTTATCGTATTTATAAGACTTTCCATTTTGGCAATAAATTGTTTTATTTTCTATATCTATCTTTGTTGTTTTAGAGTTAAAGTTAACTTTAACTTTTTTCAATAAACCATTTATTAATGCTTCGCATCCATTTTTTTTAGGATAGTAAAACACGCTATTATATCCGTACTTTTTTTTATTTTCAGAATATGCAGACTTTATTATACTACAAGCCTCAGGTTTTGGAACAAATTTCCCTACCCAGGTAGCTGTCATCTTATTTAAATCATAGTTCCAAAGCTTTTTATTATACGGCGACATAAAATACTTTGTAATCCCGTAACCAAACATAGCTTTTGACCAATTTAAAAAAGACATATTTGCATGTATATTGATATTCTTTCTTTTAACTATACCTTCTAAGCACTCTTTTTTTATTTTTTCTGGAAGATAGCTTAAATGTGCTTGAAATGGGTAAGGGATAAAAGTTTTATTCAGATATATATAAGCATTTCTCTTAACTTCAAAGAGTCCGCCAGATATTTTGTTTATAAATCTTTTTATTTTTTTATCTTTAATATGTATAAAATGACCTGAGCAGTCAAAAGTAAAACCATTGTTATAATATGAACAACAAAGTCCACCAGCATAACTATTAGCTTCTAAAATCTCGTAAGGTTTCTTTAAAAAATATGCGCATGTCAAGCCAGTAATTCCCGCACCTATTACAACGATTTTAGTCATTATTCCACCTTTACGCTAATTAAGGTTACACTTACAACCCACATTAAAATACCAACTACAATAAAAAGGAGTAGGGCATAAAACATGTTTAAAACAGTAAACAGGTATGCACTTATAGAAAAAAATAAACAAGCAATATAAGTGATTATAAGTATTTGTTTTCTTGATAAACCCATTTTACTTAAACGTAAAGCATAGTGATCTTTACTTCCAATAAATGGTAGTATTCCTTTTTTTATTCTACATATACTTACTAAAAAAGTTTCATAAATAGGTAGAGCCAGTATAAAAATTGGGGCAAATAAGCCTATATTACTAATTGAAGAATAAGATGTTCCTAAAGAAATACAAGCTATTATAAAACCAACAAATAAGCTGCCTGTGTCCCCCATAAATATTTTTTTTGATTTCGAAAGATTGTATGGAATAAAACCAAGTAACGCTCCTGCTAAAGCTATAGAGCAAAAGTTAATATAACGTGCTTGAGTAGACAATGATATTACTAAAAATGTAAAAGAAGCAATAACAGCTATACCACTGGAAAGACCATCCATTACATCTATAATATTAAAAGCATTCGTTATCCCCACTATCCAAATTATACTTATTAAGCATGATAACCAATATATAGGAATAAAATCTATCCTAATATTAAACAAAAACACTATAATAAATGCTGATAAAAGCTGAATAATAAGTTTGGGTTTAAAGTTAAGACCTCCTTTTTTTATATCATCAATTAGTCCTATTACTAGCATCATAAAAGCGCCAAATATAATACCTCTTAAATTTCTTAGAGTTAATGTTGGAAAAGATGTAGTTAGTCTAATTAAAATTAAAGATAGCACCAAAGCAAAAGCTATAGCAACGCCGCCTAAATAAGGGGTACTTAATTTATGTGTTTTAATACCTGTGTTTGGGACGTCTAAAATATTCAAATTTATAGCAATTCTCCTACAAATTGGAGTAAATATAAGCGAAATTAAAAAGGCTGCACAAAGAGAAAATATATATAACAAGCTCTCATTTGACATTCGATTGTTCCTCATCTTTATCTTTGGTAAATTTAAATAAATCTGCCAAAGATAATTTAGTTTTAACTATACAAACAAAACCTAGACCAAAAACACCCAGAAGAGCCAATAAGTGGCTTATAGCAATACAAGTAAAAGCCAAATCTTTATCTATACCTAGCGACGACAAGGATAAAACCCCCATTAACTCGTAAGCTCCAAAATATCCTGGCATTGTAGGAACTATAGATCCTACTCCTATTATAATAATTGTAAAAATAGCACCAAGAATAGAAAGTTTTATCCCACATGCATAAGCTATAACAACAAGAGTCATAGCCTCAGTCAACCATACTATAGCAGATAAGATTAAAACGTTAAACAAAATTATAGGCCTCTTAAGTATAATCAATCCGCTGGCAAATTTATTAAAAAAATTAAAAATAAAAGATTTTATCGTATCTGGAATTGCTATTTTTGACAGTACCCTTATTGCATTGTCTCCATAAATTATAATTATATACAGTGCAATAAAACATAAAACGCCAATGGCAAATAAAATATAAAAAGATTTTTCTACAATACTAGGGAAAGGCATAAAAACAAATATCAAAAAGAAAAACAAAACAAACATCATAATATCAAATAATCTTTCTATCACAATGGTAGCAAATGCCGAACTGCCTGAAATTTTTAAATATAGGCCTGTTATTTTTGCTCTGATAAATTCTCCTAATCTTAAAGGTACAATATTATTTGTAAAAAAGCCTACTACAGTATATGGAAAATTTTCTAAAATTTTTGTTTTTTTTAATGGGGATAAAATAAAATAATATCTTACAGCCCTTAAAACATAAGTAAACAAATATGTGGCAAGTGCAGGAATTAATAACCAATAATTGACACTTTTTATAAGTAGCCACGATTTATTAAAATCTATTTGCCTTAAAGTGAAATATATTAAAATAATACTTATAGCTACACCTATAATTATTTTAAAAAAGTGTTTTTTAAACATTACTGATACTCCTTAATTTACTAAAGTATTGTAATTATCATTATATAGAAAATTAAATGGGTCTATTAGTATAGCCTTATCCATATATTTTTTTGCTAATTCTTTATTGCCATAAACACTATAAAGCCACGCAAGTTGATAATAATAATTACTGCCATATTTATTTAGCTCTAAACAACGTCTATATAAACTTATAGCAACATCTATAAAAATCTGTTTTTTAGTATTTAGATATTTATAAAAATAAATATCTGCAAGTCTAGCAAAACTTTCAGGATTTGAACTGTCGTTGTATATAGAACTAACAAAGAAATCTTGTGCTGCTGGGTATTTAGAAGTAGTCATATAAAAAAGACCCTTTTTGTATTGTTCTTTAGCGTATATTGGTTTTCCTAAAACAAAAATAAAAGGTAAAAATAATAAAACAAGAATCTGCGAATTAATCTTATATTTTCTTGTTTTTATATTCTTAACTTGTCCAATAGGTACAGCCAAAATAAAAAAAAGAATTAACATATTACTTGAAATAAATGCAGATGAAATAAAAAAATTATAAATTAAAAAAGATGTGCACGATACAAAAATAGGGAAGTAAAAACTTCTATTTTCTTTTATATTTTTTATGATATAATAAAAAAATACTGCAAGCATTAGCATAAAAAAAATAAATCCAAAAATTCCATTTTCACATAGCACTTGAAAAAAAATATTATCTACAGTATAAGTATCTATATTGTCTATCAAGCTATAGGAACTAGATACAGTTTTATAATTATTAAAACCGACTCCAAACAAAAAATTATCTTTTATTACAAAAAAAGCCTTCTTCCATACAAGAATTTTATCACTTAAAAAGGTAGTCTTAAATAAAAAATAACAAAAAACTGTAGACATTAAAATAAAAAATGAAGATAAAAAATTTTTTATCTTGTGTTTCTTTAAGAAAAATATACAAGCTGCAAAAACTAAACAAGCAACTATAATTGCCAGTAAAAATTTTGTCAGAATTATCGCAGAAAATAATATATATGGTAAAAACTTATAAATTTTCTTTTTATCGTTCCAAAAAAGAAAAGACAGAGAAAAAGAAATCAACAAAAAACAAGAACTAGCATTTATATATGGCATTGAGCTAGTCTTTAAAAAATTACTTGTAGATAAATTAAAAGCAAAAATATATATCGCTAGCCATAAGCCTATAAAAATTGAAATATTAATAATGAGCTTTTTCTGCAACTGATCCAGAAAAGAAACCAATAAATATATTATTACACTGCTTAAAAGTAAAAATATTTCGCTTCTAGCATTATATTTATAATCTGCTAAATGATAAGAAACAACAGCATTTAAAGCAAATAAAACTACAAAAACATTGTATCTATTTAAATTAAATCTAAATTTATTAAAAAATAAAATAAATATTATGCTAAGAAGAGCAAAAATTACTGTGTATACATTAAGAGATTGCGAAAAACGAGAAAATATTGAAAAGATAAGAGATAAACAAATTATAAATTCTAAAAAATTTAATTTTTCAGCATTAAATTTTTCTTCCCCTGTTTTAAAAACTATATCCATATTACGCTCCTAACAACTTAGCAAACAACTGTGTTTCAAACAAAAAAAAGATATCTAGCAAAACGCTAGGTTGAGGAAGAAATATCATTAAAAATGATCCTGCAGACAAAAAAGGCCCAAAAGGTATATAATCCTTTCTTGTTATTTTTCCAATTAGTATTAAGATAAAACCAACTATACCTGCTAAAACAGCTGCTATAAAAATAGCAAATAAAACTTTTTGGCAACCTATAAAAGCGCCAACTCCTGCCATTAGTTTTACATCTCCGAACCCTATAACTTCTTTTTTATAAATTAAATCCCCTAAAAAACTTATTATAAACAAAGAACCTGCGCCAACAAATACTCCAAACAATGAGTGTAAAAACCTAAAGAAGATATTATCACCTAAAGACACATTAAAAATACTAAAGAAAATACCAAAAATAAGCATAAGTATAGGAAAAACTGTAGGGATAATTCTATGAAAATAGTCTACAACAGAAACCGAAATTAAAGAATAAACAAAAAAGGCAAATAAAAAGAAAGAAATTGAGAAAGAATACTTGTAAAATAAGCATGCTAAAGAAACTGCTGTAACAAAATTAATTAGAGGTGTTTTATATATTGTATTACCTATTTTATACCCTATATAGTAAATAAACAATATGCCTACAAAAGAGCCAAAAGACATTATAAGTTTCCCCAATCGCCACAAGTACAATTAACCCAAATTTGTCCTTGATACTTACCAGTAGAATCTTTAATAGAATCAGCTTTGTATGCCCAACCTCCAACATCTACATTATTTGCTAAATTATCTGTGTATATAGTATTGGATTTTTTATGTCCTGGAATGTATACAAAAGGAATGTCTTGTATATACCCTTTTTCAACTAATTCTTTTGCAATATTGACATCCGGATATTTACCATCATTTTCACTATAATATAAGGATATGGCGTTTCTTAAAGAAGCAAGTCCTCTTTTAGTAGCAATACCTTCGGATTCCCTTAAAATATTTGAAAATTTTGGAACACTAATAAATAAAGTTATTGCTATTATTAAAATCGCTAATAATATTTCTAACACTAAAACGAGATTATTTCGTATATTCATTTTTTTGATATTTATTCTTTAGTTCTTTTGCAACACACTTTGGAACAAGGCCAGACATATCACCACCAAGCATTGCAATTTCTTTTACCATACTAGATGATAAAAAAGTATATGATTGATCTGGTATTAAAAAAACAGTTTCTATCTTTTTGTTTAATTTCCTGTTCATTAAAGCCATTTGAAACTCATACTCAAAGTCAGAAAGCACTCTTAGACCTCTTATTACAACAAAAGAATTAATCTGTTCTAAATAGTTTACTAAGAGTCCCGAAAAGGGCAAGATTTCAACATTTTTTAGAGCTTTTGTAGATTCGCACAACAGTTGCAATCTTTCATCAAGACAAAAAGTATGTTTTTTATTACAATTGTCAGTCACTGCTACTATAATCTTACAAAAAAGTCTAGTTGATCTTGTTATAATGTCTAAATGCCCATTTGTAGGTGGATCAAAACTACCTGGGTAAACTGCCAAAATTTCTTGACTCATAATGTAAATTTTATATCAATTTTCAAGCTGTTTTGTCAAAAAATTAGGAACTAAAATTCTAAACTTACTTAACAATTGCTTTTAGTTTGCCCTCATTATTACTTACCAGCACATCAATATTAGAAACAATTTTTTCTATATCCCAGTTCCACCATCTAATTTTTTGCAGCAGCTCAATTACATCTTCATTGAATCTTTTTTTTATCAATCTTGCAGGATTGCCAGCCCATATTTCATACGGTCCAATATTTTTTGTAACAACTGACCTTGCACCAATAATTGCTCCATCTGCAATCTTTATCACTGGCATAATTAATGATCCCATACCAATCCAAACATCATTGCCAATTTCTGTATCCCCTTTAAATGGAATTGGTGTATTTTTAGGATATTGATTTTAGACACATCATAAAAAAGCATAAAAGGATATGTTGAAAAAGCATTTTTAGCATGAAATATGCCATTCATCAAAAATTTCACTCCACTTGCTATTTGACAAAATTTGCCAATAATTAATTTATCCCCTAAAAAATCATAGTGAAGTAAAACATTTTTTTCAAAATTGTAAACATCATTCTCATCATCATAATATGTATACTCCCCAACAACAATGTTTTTACAGGTAATTATAATTTTTTAAAAAACAAGTACGCTTTAAACCAACTAACAAAGGGTATAGTTTATCTGGCGCTGGAACCATGATTATTCCTCTAATATTTTAAATTTAAGTAAACACCATTAATTTTTTATTGTCCACAAATTTTTATTACAAATTATTTAAAACTATTATACAATACTATTAACTATTATAAAAACTCATAATAAATCTGACTTTTTGAATTTAAGGGCGACAAAGTATACTATAACAGATTTGATAATTTAAGCCTATGCAGTAGAACTTTGAATAATTTTCGCTAAGGCTATCATATATGTTTTTTTTTAGATTTAAACCATAATACCATAATCTATCTTATAGTTTTTAGATTATATTCTAAAATTGACTTTTTATATTTTTACTGTTATTATATTAACAAATGGAGATTGACATGATAGAAAGGCCGACATATCTGAAAAAGATTATAAGTTATAAAGATACTGCGCAACTTATAAAAGTTATAGTAGGAATACGCCGTTGTGGCAAATCTACTTTATTTGAATTTTATCAGGAGTATCTGTTAAAAAACAAAATAACGAAAAAACAGATTCAAAGTATAAATTTTGAAGATAAAGCAAACCACCATCTACTTAATTGGGAAAGTCTACACGATTATATAGAAACAAGGCTTATAAAAAATAAAAAGAACTATATATTTTTGGACGAAATACAAAATGTAAAAGATTTTCAGAAAGCGGTTGATAGTTTACATTTAAAGAAAAATGTTGATCTTTATATAACAGGCTCAAATGCTTATTTACTTTCAGGAGAGCTTGCTACAATGATTTCTGGTAGATATGTTGAAATAAAAATGTTTCCTCTTTCCTTCAAGGAATATGTTTCTGCATTAGAAGACAAAACAAATTTACCTGAAAAATTCAACGCTTATTTGCACAATAGTTCTTTTCCTTATACTTTAAATTTTAATGGCGACCGAGCTCAAATAAATGATTATTTGGATTCTCTTTATAATGCAGTTATTTTAAAAGATGTTATACAAAAGAAAAAAATAAGCGATGTCGCCAGACTTGAAAAAGTGATAACTTTTATGTTTGATAATATAGGAAATGAAACTTCTATAAATAATATAAAAAAGCAGATGGAAAATGACAATTTCAAAATAGATGTGCAAACAATAGAGAATTATCTGTCTGCGTTAATAAGCAGTTATATTTTATATAGAGTAGGGCGTTACGACATAAAAGGAAAAGAACTGCTTAAAACAAATGATAAATATTATATAGCTGATATAGGGTTGCGTTACTATTTGCTTAATAATACTACAAGAGACTTTGGGCATATATTAGAAAATATTGTATACCTTGAACTTTTACACCGCGGATATAAAATCTCAATAGGAAAAATCGGCAAGAAGGAAGTTGACTTTGTAGCGCAAAATATTGACGGTAGAGTGGAGTATTATCAGGTTTCACAAAGCATGATGGATCCCAAAACTTTTGACAGGGAAATTATACCTCTTGACAATATAAAAGATCATAATCCAAAATTTTTATTGACTATGGATTATGCAGATTTATCTCATAATGGTATACGGCAAATTAATTTGTTAAACTGGCTCATGAATTAATTTTTGCCATCTATCACCATTCTAAAACATTCAGGCGTTTGATGCCTTTATTGATACCCTTGCTGTAGTCCATAGACAACAAGAATTTAGGATAATTGTCGTCTAGTTCTTCTAACGGCGCTAATTCGCGCTTTAATGTTTCCAGTTCAAGGGCATACAAGGATACTTGATAATATTCTGGCCCCTCACCTGACTTTTGAGCTACAAAATCAACTATTTATAAAAACGTATTTATTCAAAAGGTAGAAAACAGGGGGGGGACAAAAACTTCGCTCCGAGCTTCAAATCCCATCGCAAAGCCAAATCGTTGGCTTTGCCTCTCGTTTATAAATCAACAAGCTAAATATACTCTTTAATTTACTAACTTTTAATATACGGAGAGGGAGGGATTTGAACCCTCGATACGGTTTCCCGTATATTAGTTTTCGAGACTAACTCCTTAAACCAACTCGGACACCTCTCCAATTCTAGAATTAAACTGCCCTAACAACTAAAATATTTATTATAAACCTCTTGGAAATTCATCTCCCCAAGGATAAAACATTTCTTCAGGGTTATCATAGCCAAAATTTTGATTTTGTTTGCTAAACGACATATTTGTTTTCAAGTCAAACTTAAAATCTATTCTATCTTCTTGTGCATTTTTATTTAAAATTATACCAAAATTATAACAATGTAAATCTCTATAAATTAACAATCTGTGAGTATTTAAAGCAAAATATTTTAAGTCAAGAGTAGTTTTAGTTGTCATTTTATAATCTATACGCCATTTAGGATTAACCCAAAAAGCAAAGCCTAATACATTATCCACTTCATTGTTTTTGTATTCCATCAACGGATTATTATAATGTTGATATAAAAGACTATATTTAAACATTGCTTTTCTAAGATGACCTATCTTTGTGTCAAACTGAAAAGCATTAAACTCAAAAGGATCAACACTATGTCTTTCTTGCATAAGTACTGTTATATTATATTTTGGCGTCCAAATTACTTCTGTAACAATTGGGGACCACCACTTTTTATTTAAAGCATTTCTAACACATTTTAAGTCATAAGTAATAGAATTTCTTACAGTTGTACGATCTCCAACAAACATAAAATTACTTAAAACAACATTGTTTTTTTCTATACCATAATCATTTGCAGCTTTGTCCAATTTAAAATAATTTGGCTGAGTTCTTGCCATGTAAAAATATTTAGTATTTAAATCAATCCAACTTGTAAGTCTATATCTGGCATCTAAAGATGCTCCATAGTGATTATAAAATGAATTGTTATAGTTCTTTAATGTATCTATATCGTACCAATTTTCTGCTAAATCTAGAGACGGTTTTAATACAAACCTTTTGGACAGTTTAAAATTTCTTGTTAAATTTAATTTAGCTTCAGCTGTATCTCTATAAAAATATTGTCCATGACTATGCCTTTGATAGTTGTGATTAAACTGAAAAGACGGCCTATATACAATATCTAAAAAAGTTTTTCTAGAGTAAAAATTCCAATCTATAGACGGCAGTTTTATTGAAGACGGCTTGTATTGCGAGGTTAGCGTATCATAACGAACATTATATTCTGTAGCTAATAATAAATTTGACCTCAAAGATTGTCTTGTAAGTGTAAAATAAGAATTTATCCAATTTTCAACGCCATTCCAATTGCTCTGGCTATAAATATTATTAAAAGTTTTTGAATTTGTTAAATTTACGCTAGAACGAATTGTCCAATTTTTATTTAATCTTTGAAAATAATTTGGCCTAATTTTCCAAATCTCTTTATTATCTATAAGATCCTTTATACTATAAAAATGTAAATTGGCATTTATATTGTTTTCTACATAATTAAAATTTCCACCATAGCCATTACCACGCCTTCCGCGATAATCATATAAAAACTCACCAAAAGAGTTTTTGCTTAAAGAACAACCAATGCTCGTTTCTAATGTGAAACCTTCAAGTTGTTCATAGCCAGGTTTAACTTTAATTCTAAAATCTGCACCAAAACCGCGTCTGCCTTTAAGAGACTTTGTAACTATTGGAAGATAAAAAACAGGTATTTTGCCAACATAAAATATGGCATTATATATAGTTATTCTTTTATCTAAAACTAATTTACCTCGTTTAGCTCTAAAATGCGTATGAGGCTCTTCTAGATCACAAGTAGAAAATTTTACATTGTTAATCTCAAAAGTTTTTTTACCTTTGCCTTCCATCGCTTTTGCACGCATAAACACAAAAGAAGAGTATGAGAATACCTGTTTTAAATCCCCTGTGTCTTCATTATATCTATATGAAACACTGTCAGCAACAAGAGTAGTCCCAGCTTCTTCAACCTTAACATGTCCTGCAGCGTTGAGAATTTTTTTGTCTATTAAAAATTCAATATGATCAGCATAAATTTTTTTACCTTGCCAATCAACAATAACATTACCATCTGCTGTAACTAGAGACTTGCTCTCAACATATTCTAAATTGTCAGCAGCAAGGTCAACATCCTGGCAAAAAGACAAACTATAAAAACATATTAATATATAAAAAATCAGAATGAAGTTTTTGAATATATTTTTAAACATTTGTCTATTGTTCTGAAAGCATCGCAGCGCCAACAACTCCAAGTTTGTGATTAGACTCTGAAACAACAATTTTGCAGGCTTTTGTTGCAGATTTAAATGCCCTGGTCTTAATTTCTTGTAAGATATATTTCATAAAATATTTTTTTGCATGACTAAGCCCACCGCACAAAATTATTGTATCTGGGTTTACAAAATTTATAATGATTGAAAGAAAAATTCCTAATTTCTCACCAACCATTTTCCATATTCTCTTTGCTATTTTATCTCCTTCTTTTGCGGCTTGAGCTAATAATTGAGGAGTTATTAATTTATAATTTTTACCTACAAGTCTATTTATTATTTTAGAATTTTTATTTTTTAAGTAATCTTGTACAAACTTTGACAAATATTTTGCTCCAACAAAAGTTTCTATACAACCTCTATTTCCACAATTACATTTTTTACCATAAGCATCAATTGTAATATGTCCAACCTCACCTGCAGTTCCAGTAATACCTCTATAAAGTTTCTTATCCAATATAAGTCCGCCACCCACTCCTGTACCAAGAGTTATACATACCAGATCTGTAGTTTTTCCTTTTGCGTCTAAGTAAAAAGCTCCTATAGAAGCCGCATTTGCATCATTGTCTACATAAACCTTTTTATTAGTTAAGTTTGTCAATATTTCTCTTAGTTTTATATTCCTCCACATTTTTAAATTAGGAGAAAATCTTACTACTCCTGTTTGAAAACAAACATCACCTGCAATACCTACACCTATACTTTTTATTTTAGAATAATTTTTAAAATTTTTTGCAACATTAACTATCCCTTTTAATACGTTTACTGGCTTAGATTTCGTATCTGTTGCAATAGAAGACTCTTCAAATATGATGCCTTCTGAATTAACTATGGCCACTTTAATACGGGTACCGCCTATATCTATACCTAAATACAAATTTTTAAGCATTATACATGCTCTCCTAATATGAATTTATAACTTCTGTTGTACATTAGCAAGTATTGCTCCAGCAAGATAAAGTGATCCGACACATATAACATATTTTTCATTTTTTGCTAAATCTAATGCATCTCTAACAGACTTAACGGTAAAAATATTTCTTTTATCAATATATCTTGAAAATTCTTCTTTTAAAGTATCAATATTTGCTGCCCTAGCATTATTTATTTTTGGTAATATAATTTTTTTTGCAAAAGGAGAAACATTTTTAACCATAAGCTTATAATCTTTTTCTTTCATAGAGGCAAAAATAAACACTTTTTTACTTCTGTTAAAACCTAACTGCTTAAAAGTATCTATAAAAACTTTTAAACTTTCTTCATTATGAACACCATCTATAACAATTTTTAAGCTATTATTACCTATTTTTATCTTTTTTATCTCAAATCTGGCAGGCCATAAAGTGTTTTTTAGACCACTTTTTATACTTTTATAATTTATTTTTGTAAAACCATTTCTAATTAAAAACTCTAACGCACAAATAACTATAGAAGCATTAATAGTTTGATGTTTACCTAAAAGCTTTTCTTGTAAATTTTTTAAATATAAAGACTTACTAATATAATCAAATTTTTGACCTGTTAAACTTGCTTTTACATTTAAATTCTTAAAATCTTTTGGAAAGACTTTGATAATATTCTTTTTTAATCTACCTTTTATAATATTAACAGCTGCTTTTGGCATTTTGCCACAAATAACGCTTGCATTTTTTTTTATTATTCCAGCTTTTTCAAAAGCTATTTTTTCAATTGTGTTTCCCAATATTTCTCGATGATCTTTGGAAATAGACGTTATAATACAAATCAAAGTATTTTTTATCACATTCGTAGCGTCAAGTCTACCACCAAGGCCTGTTTCAATTACCGCAATATCAATTTTTTGTTTCTCAAAATATATAAATGACAAAGCAGTTAAATATTCAAAATAAGAAAGGTTGCAATCTAAAGCTTTCTTTAAATATTTTTTTAAATATTTTCTAAACATACTACGACTAATATTTGTGCCATTAATCTTGATTCTTTCTTCAATATCTACCAAGTGAGGAGAAGTATATAAACCTGTTTTATATCCGCTACACTTCAAAATTTCTGCTATAAAAGCTGCGCACGAACCTTTACCGTTAGTGCCCGCAATATGTATAGTTTTAACTTTATCTTGTGGGTTTTCAAACATGCCTAAAAAATTTTTTATTCTTGAAAGACCAGGAGTCATACCTTCATATTCTTTAAACTTTTCAAAAAATATCATTTTGTAGAGAAAAACTTTAAAAATTTTGTAAGAACATCTCTCATATCTTTCCTTTCTACAACAATATCAACCATACCGTGCTTTTCTAAAAACTCAGACAGCTGAAACCCCTCAGGGAGTTGTTGCCTTATGGTTTGCTCTATAACTCTAGGCCCTGCAAACCCAATCAAAGCTTTAGGCTCAGCTATATTTACATCACCAAGCATTGCAAAACTAGCGGCAACTCCACCTGTTGTAGGATCTGTTAAAACAGAAATATATGATAATCCAACATCTGAAAGTTTTGCAAGAGCTGCACTAGTTTTTCCCATCTGCATTAGAGAGATAATGCCTTCTTGCATTCTCGCTCCTCCAGAAGATGATATAATAATTACAGGTTTTTTTTTCTTTATAGCTTTTTCTATAACCCTTACAATCTTTTCACCAACTACAGATCCCATACTACCGCCCATAAAAGAAAAGTCCATAACGGCAATAATAATATCATATCCTCCGATTTTTGCTTCTCCTGTTACAACAGCATCGTTAACATTTGATTTTTTTATTTTTTCTTCATACCCTGGAAAATTTAAAAAATCAGTAGGCTTTAAGTCTCTATCCATCTCTTTAAAACTACCTGCATCGACTGTAATATCTATCCTTTTTCTGGCGTCAAGCCTTGAATAATAACCACATTTCGGACATACCATTAAATTTTCTTCCAAATCTTTCTGTAACAAAATTTGATCGCACTTTTTACATTTAGTCCATATGCCTGCGAGGATTCCTTTTTTTTGAGGATTTTCTTCTGTTTGTTTTTCAATATCCATTATTTCTCCCATAACACATCCCAAAATTCTTACTCTATCCCTTCTTTAAGTAAATCACCCTGGTCTATAACGCCTACGGGTTTATTATTTTTATCAACAACAGGAATATTATCTATGTTATACCTTTTTAAAATTTTTGCAGCATTAATTGCCATAGTGTCAGGAGTTACAACTAGAGGATTTTTAGTCATAACCAGAGTTATATTCTTTTTTAATATATCTACATCTTTTTGCAAATATCTGCGTAAATCTCCATCAGTAAAAAAGCCAATAAGTTTTCCAGCAACATCAACAACACTTGTAGCGCCAACTCTTGTACCTGTCATAACAAACAAAGAAGCCTCCACCGTAGCATTAAATTTTACCACGGGATTTTCTTTTCCTTTTCGCATCAAATCTTTCACCTGCATAGTAAGTTTTTTCCCTATTGTCCCTAAAGGATGAAATATTGCTAAATCTTCTTTTTTAAATCCCTTAAGATTTGAAACTGTAAGCGCCAAAGCATCTCCCATTGCAAGCATAGCTGTTGTAGAAGAAGTTGGAGCAAGGTTATATTGGCAAGCCTCTTTTTCCACACTACAATCAATAATAGCATCACAATCATGCCAAACTTGAGCTTTTGGTTTTCCTGTCATTGCAATAGTTTTAATTCCTATTTTTTTTACAACTGGTAAAACTTTTTTTATTTCTTCAGTTTCTCCTGAATAAGAAAGAAGCATTGCAACATCTTTTTTCATTAGCACTCCCAAATCGCCATGTAACCCCTCTGCAGGATGTAAGAATATAGAAGGGATTCCTATAGACGACATCGTTGCAGAAACTTTTCTTCCTATAAGGCCAGATTTGCCAAGTCCTACAACAACAACATGCCCTTTACAATTTTTCATCAATAAAGCAGCTTTTTTGAAATTTGAATCTAAATGTTTTATTTGCGCCATTACCGCATTTGATTCTAGTTCTAACGTCTTTTGTGCTATTGTAAAATTATCCATTTTAACCTCAAAATCGACAAGATGTCTTAATAAAAGTGTTCATTTTGTCATAATCTTTTCTTTTAGTAAGTCTTTCTATCAAAGAGCCTGCGTCAAACCCATATGGATTAACACTTTTTATAAAATTTTTGATATCATCAAAATTTGTCGTTACATCTATAAACACAGGAACTTTTAAATCCATTATTTTTAAAATAATGTCGTGTTTAGTTTTACAAATTTGTCCATTTTCGCAAGATATATTTAAGATAAAATAATCTATACTATCTTTATAAGAAGAAAATTTTAAAATATCGCTTTCTTGATTAACTTTAAAATATTTAAAAATTTTTATATTTTGGGATTCTTTAATAGATTTACAAAACTCTGGCGAAATATCATCATTGAATTGAACATTCTTTATAGAACACTTTTTGATTGTTTTTATAATATATTTTTCTTCAACATCAGCAAAAACTGCAACAAAGTTAATAAAAGGAGGGAGTTTTGAAGTTATATCTAAAAAAAGTTTTTCGGAAACTCTTCTTAGAGACTCTTTAAAAAAATCAAAACTCAAAAAATTTGCACCTAAATTTGTAGCATCTAAAGCATCATTATAGTTTGCAAGACCTGAAATTTTAACTTTTGCCATTACAATTACCTTTTAATCACATTTAATAATGTTATTAGTTTAGCAAAATTCTTTAATTAAATGAATATTTGGATATGTTTTAATCTATATGTGCTGATGGGCAAATTTTGTTTAGCGGGCAAACTTTATGGTTTGGTTTTCTTGCTTTACAGATAGTTCTTCCTAAATTCTGTATATAAAAAGAAAAATCTATCCAATATTTTTTAGGCACAATCTCTATTAAAGTCTTTTCTATTTTTACAGGTTCAATACTTTTTGTAAGTTTAAGTAAGTTTGTAATTCTTATCACATGAGTATCAACAGCAATCCCTTCTGCCTTACCATAAGCACTCCCTAAAACAACATTTGCAGTTTTTCGCGCTACTCCTGGCAATTTTATAAGTTCTTGCATACTATTGGGGACATTTCCATCGTAAAAGTCTCTTATTAAATTTGCAGCGGCAATAATATTTTTCGCCTTATTTCTAAAAAAACCTGCAGATTTTATATCTTGTTCAAATTCTGAAATATCTGCCTCAGCATAATCGTCTATTGTTTTGTATTTATTAAAAAGGTCCTTTGTTATTTTATTAACACGCTCATCAGTACACTGGGCAGATAAAATTACAGCAACCAGCAACTCAAATGAATTAGAAAAAGTTAAGGCGCATTTTAACTTGCCAAAATGTTTCTTTAAAATATTTATTATTTCCAACAAACAATTTTTTTTATTGTTTATCATTTACAACCTTAAGTATTTCTTCATGAATTTTTAAATTATTAGCTGCAAGCATTGTATTTTCAAACAAACAATCTTTTTTTCCATAATAATCGGAAATCATACCTCCAGCTTCTTTAACCAACAAAATACCCGCAGCAATATCCCAAGCTTTTAAGCCCTGTTCCCAAAAAAACTCAAAACGTCCGCAAGCTACGTACGCTAAGTCCAAAGCTGCAGACCCTAACCTTCTAACACCCTGAACTTTAACTGTTATATTTTCAAAATTTTTTAAAATTTTATTTTCTCTCAGTGAATATGGAACGCCTGTAACGCCTAAAGACCTTATATTCTCTTTTATTTGAGACACTTTAACTTTCTTACCATTAAGCCAAGCACCTTTACCCCTTTCTGCAATGAAAATCTCATTTAGAATAGGTGAATACACAACACCTGTTATAATTTCTTTTTTGTATTTTAAGCCAATAGATATAGCAAATATAGGAAGACCATGCAAAAAATTTACAGTACCATCAAGCGGGTCTATAATCCAGCAATAATCATTGTCTAATTCGCTTACTCCATCTTCTTCAGCTAAAACTCCATGTTCAGGAAAAATATCCTTTATAATCTTAATCATTGCTTTTTGAGACTCTTTATCTGCTTGAGTGACAGGATCAATTTCTCCTTTGTATTCAACATTTAACTCCCCATTATAGTGTTTAAGTAAAACTTCTCCTCCTTTTTTAGCTGCAGCTAAAGCCGTATTTGTAAAAGAAGAAAATTTCATAGTTCCCACCTATTTTTTTAAAGTGTACTTTTCAGGATTTATTTTTTCACCATTGTCATCTAATTTTTCAATTGTATTTTTATCTTTGAAATAAAAAGATAAGTTCTTATTTTTATTTAAAATAAAAGAAGATAAATCTGACGTTGTGTACCATTTCCCAATGGATTCAAAAGTTTTACCATTAAGCGTTAAATAAGTTTGTTTTAAATAAAATGTATAATCTGATTTTAAATCAAGTTCAACAGACATTATATTTTCAGTGTTTGAAACAGGAAATGTCCCTTTATAAACACCTGTATAATTTCTTAACATATCAGAAACGTTTATCGGAGAATTTATAGTCCTGTTGCCAAAAGGAAGAATCACAACTTGTTTATCACCATTCATAAAACAAACATTTACAATCACCTTTGGCTTTTGCACTTTAAACATATATACATTTGAGATAAAATATCCTAACTCTTTTGCCTCTTCTTCTTTAATTTCACAATCTACGTACATATTGTCATCTAACATACAAACGCGTTTAATAGAAACTAAATTAAAATTTCTAGAAGGTTTCATAGCAATAATTATCACTATTTCATCATTAAAATTAGGCACAACAATAGAATTTGCCCTTGTCTTTGTAATGCCTATGACATTTTTAAATTTGTTTGAAGAGTCTACAGTAAAAAAATTAATTTCTCGTAGAAGTTTTATATTATTTTTAAGAAAATATCCACTAAGAACGCTAAAATTTAAGACCTCTCCTTGTTCTATATTCTCTACATTTGATTTGATTTCTTGTACTACTTTTTGTGGCACAGTTTCTTGTTTATGGACAGTTGCACAACTTGTAATAAAAAACAAGGAAACAACTAATAACTTTACTATCTTATTCATACAGCCCTCTTTAATAAAGAGTATCTTATCACTTAACAGCAGTATATCATTTTGTAATAAAAAAATGAATTAATAACTAAATTAGTAATAGAATGATTCTTTAAAAGATATACATGCATTTGACTAATGATAACATAAAAAGGTAGATTAACAAAAAAGTAAATGGTGAAATTTTTTAGTAAATTAAAGATAGAGGACTCTAATGAAGAAATTTTTATTTCCCCTTACTATAGTATTTTGTTTAATAATCAAGTCTTATTGCATAGAAACAAGTGAAAAAGCTGATTCATTAGTTGATTTTATGAAAAAAGATACTGTTTCATTTAGCAGTGGGTACCTTGAAGGTTTATATACCAATAAACAACTCGCAAATTTTAGTTTGGAATTTCTTAGAGCAAGTGAGCGACTACTCGATTGTATCCCTACTAAAAGGTCTTTTGGGTTGACAGTGCTTAAAGTCGTTACTTTGTGTTATTTTAATTTCAGAGCAGATACAGCGCTGCACGAAACTGGTCATGGACTTAGAGCAAAATCTTACGGTATAGATTTTATGCTTAAGCTCGATATGGATGAAAACCATAATGGTTTTCATAAAGACGAAAATTATTTTAATTTCTTCTTTAATGAATTATTCAGTAGTAAAAGAGCAGCTTGCGCAGAAAATCCTCAACAATATATGGATTTAAAAAATCATTTTGAGACATTAAGAAAAATAAATGATTTCTATAATTTCGAAATTATAGTTTCCGCTGGAGGTATAAATAACAATACCTATCTAGCAGAAAAAATAGCTGAAGATATATATCTTAAAAAATCTAATATTAAAATTATTTCTTATCTTACTTATGAACTAAATTTATTGTACGGAGCTCTATATGATAAACGTGCAAAAGAGCCTGGAGACGATCCCTATGATATAATTGAATCTTTCAACTTAAAAGGAAGAGAAGATTTCAAGAAAGGCACTATATTTAACGCAGGGATAAAGTCCTTATTTTTAAATGCAACTACATATTCATTTTTTTATTCTATTTTTACAAATAAACCTATGGTCAAACCATATGGTTTTAAACTTCCTGATGTATTTCCTTACATAACAACAAAAGGTATGTCATATAAAGTTGTCAGCGGATACGAAGTAAATGAAAATTTAAATTTAATTTTTGGTTTTGAGAGTGTATTTGGCAAAGAAGCAGCTAGTGAAATAAATTTAGGGTTAAACCATCAAACATATATAGACCTTTTCCCTATATCTTACAGGGGAATAATTACATTTGGGCAAGGCTTAAATTTAGAAGCTTCTGCTTTAACACCAATATCAAAATATTTTAATATTGGTTTAGGTGTTGAACTATATTCTATTACAAGTCTTATGGGACAAAGACACGCACTTACAAACATGAAAGAAGGCAATGGATATAGCACAAGTCTATCTGCTTTTATACAGTATAGATACTAAATAACACATAAGTTTAATCCAAATATTCTCTTAAAGATTTACTTCTGCTAGGATGTCTTAATTTCCTTATAGCTTTTGCTTCTATTTGTCTTACTCTTTCTCTTGTAACACCGAACTTTTTACCAACTTCCTCTAAAGTGCTAGGATATCCAACACCTATACCATATCTTAAACTTATAATTTCTGCTTCTCTTGGTGTTAAAGTATTTAAAACTTTTTCTAGTTCAATCTGGAGCCTATATTGTTGTGTTTTAGCAACTGGGCTTGGACTGTTTTGATCTTCAACAAAATCTTCAAGACGCGAGTCTTCTTCTTCACCAACAGGTGTTGCAAGAGAAACAGGTTCTTGCATCATTTTTAATATTTTTCTAATTCTGTCTGTAGAAAATTTTAAAACCTTTGCATATTCTTCAATAGATGGTTCTCTACCTACATTTTGTTGAAACTTCTTTTTAACTTTTGTAAGTTTTGAAATAAGTTCTTTCATGTGGACAGGAATTCTAATAGTTCTTGCTTGATCTGCAATAGCACGATTAATAGATTGTCTTATCCACCATGTCGCATATGTTGAAAATTTAAATCCTCTCTTCCATTCAAATTTTTCAACAGCTTTTGAAAGACCAAGATTCCCTTCTTGAATTAAATCTGACAATTCTAAATTGCTTATTCCAACATGTTTTTTAGCAATAGAAACTACTAGTCTAAAATTTGCTTCAATAAGTTTCATTTTATCTCTATGGATAATATCTTCAAGCTCTCTAATTTTTCTATCAGTTTCTATCATTTCTTCCGTACTTATAACAAAACCTTCCTGCATATTAGTTCTTTTTTCTAACAGAGTCTGCACTCTCTGAATATCTTCTGAAGCATCTTTCACAGGAGCAACAGTATGTTTTTTAAAATCTAATGCAGAAATTTTGCCCGTTTCATAACTTCTAAACAATGTCTTAACTTTTGCCAATGGATTTCTATATTTACGTTCAAACCTTTTTAAATCATCTTTAATTTCATTTAATTTCTGGGCTATTGTTTTTATTTTATTAATAAGTCTTCTTATTTTGTCTTGGTTTAAGTTAAGTCCTATTATTAGTTTCACAATCTCTAAGCGTAACTTTTTAATTTTGTTTGAATAGTTTTCTTTATCTTTAACTGAGGTTTTTCTTTTTAGCTTCTTTTCATAATTATTCATGTTTTTTTCTATAGCATTAATCTTTTTAACAACTGTTTTAATTTTTATTCCCATGCCTCTTAACTGAGCCTGCGACTTTCTTCCTCTAGGCATCAGTTCTTTTGTTGTCATCTCCTGTTGTCCTATAAGAGCTTCCCAATTTCTTATTTCTTTTATAATAATAGGAGATTCTAAAACTATTAATTTTAATTTTTTTTCATTCTCTCTTATATTTTTTGCAAGCTCTACTTCTACAGCTCTTTCTAAAAGAGGAACTTTAGCCATTTCGCTTAAGTACATTCTAACAGGATTTATCTCTTCTTCATCATTAGAAGTTTTAACTGATTGTTCTACAGCCTCAGCTTTGTCTTTTTGTATTTTTTCTTCACCAGATTCTTTAGGATCTACAACTTTAACACCCAAATCATCTAAAGCTACAAAAAAACTATCTATTTTTTCTACAACAACATACTTCTGAGGAAGAATATTGCTTATATCTTCATAAGTTAAATAACCTTGCTTTTTGCCAAAATCAATTAAATCTTTAAACGAATCTTTCTTTGCCATTTTATTTCCCTGATCCTTTTAGAAGGATTGTTAATTTTTTATATTCATCAAATAAACCATCGTCTCTCTTTTTTTTGCCTTCTGTCATAAGGAGAATTTCTTTTTCTAATAATGCCCTTCTTTTTTTAAAAAGAGTTAACTCAATGTCTTTTAAAATAGTATTAAACGCTTCATTTATATTATTGTATTCTATACTATTTAAAGTAAGTTCTGAAAACCAAATTGCATCTTCTTGCGAAAGAGAATTTAAGATTTCAGTGTCGCTTAAACCTGAAGTAGCCAATTCAAAAATTTTTTTACATCTAGCGTCAAAAAAACAGTCTAAATTAACCTTCTGAGCAAACTCTCTATTATTTAAGATAATATTTAATAAATTTTCTTCCAAAGACATGGTAACTTTTTTATTTTTAGAAGTTCTCTTACTTAAATTTATTCCATCTTCTTTTGTATATCCGCTAAGTTTTAATGCTTTCTTTTTTTTAAACTCTTTGTAAACAATTGTCTCTTCAATATTTAAATACTGTGAAATATTTTTTATCCACTCGCTTTGAACTATAGCATTAGAACTTTTTGCTACAAAATCTAAAAGCTGAGAAACTGCCTTTGCTTTAATCTCTGGCGATTTCTCTTGTTTATTCCCATAAATCCTTGTAATCATAAAATCTATAGCGCTTTTAGAAGTCGTTTCAATAAGCCTTAAAAATGCTTCTTTCCCATATTGATTTAAGTATTCATCTGCATCAACATTTTCTGGTAAAGAAGATACTTTTGTTTCTATGCCTTCTTCAACTAAAACCTCTAGCGCCCTACAGGCTGCAGTTCTGCCTGCATCATCTGAATCAAAAAGTAAAGTAACGCTATCGGCATATCTTGAAATCAATTTTGCATGCTTTTGTGTAAAAGCTGTACCTAAACTAGCAACTGCTCCTACAACACCAAACTGTTGAGGAATAACAACGTCCATATACCCTTCAAGTACAATGACTTTTCTTTCTCTGCGTAAAAGCGGCAAAGTTTGAAATAAACCATACAAATTAGATGATTTTGAATAAACAATTGTTTCAGGAGTGTTTATATATTTTGGCTGTTGATCTGTGAGAGTCCTACCTCCAAATGCTACAATTCTACCCTGAACATCAAAAATCGGAAATACAATTCTTTCCGACATATATTCAAAAAAAGTCCCTTTATCTGTTTTTGTTACTAAACCTGCTTTAATAAGATCGTCAATAGCAATACCTTTTTTTACAGCTGCTTGTATAAGTTGTCCTTTTGGGCAAAAACCAATTTTAGACTTAACTATTGTATCGCGAGTTATCCCCCTCTTTATAAGATAATCCATAGCTTTTTTAGAGCTTGCATTTTCCATTAAACATCTATGGTAAAATATAGCTGAATTTTCCAATATGTCAAGTAACAAAAGTTTTTGCGAAGGTTTTACAGAGCTTTGTTTTGTTTCTTGTATTGTAATATTTGCTCTTTTAGCAAGCTTTTTTATAGCTTCAATCCAAGAGATATTATCCGCAAGCATAACAAACTTAAAAACATCGCCAGAAACATTACATCCAAAACATCTAAAAATGCCCTTTTCAGGGCTTACAATAAAAGAAGGCGTTTTTTCATTATGAAATAGACAACATGCCTTCCAATTACGGCCAACTCTTTTTAAATCAGGAATATATTCTCTTATTACTGATTCTATATTGTTAGATAACCTTACATTTTCAATTATATCATCAGGTATGGCCATGTTTATCTTCTAAATCTTCTAAAACCGGAACATTCTATAAATTCAAGTTTTTGAACAAACTTTTTTTCTAACTTATCAAAAAGTAAATTTAACCCCAAATTATCAGAAGAAATATGGCCAGCTAAAATAACATTTAAATGATGCTTTTCAGCTTCTTTTAACCCTTTTGCACTTAAATGCATTGCAACTATAGTGCCTACTCCCGCAATAGCTAGTTTTTCAAAAGATTCTATAGGTCCTTCTGTACCACCTGTCATGTCAACAAAAACTTTTCCACATCTAGCATAGTCGCTACCACTAAGAATAAATGGCGCATGACCTATTTGTATTGCATGCTGATATTCTGGAAAATCTTCTAACATTTCAATAATTTCTTTTAAATATATAGGCTTTGATTCATTTATTTTATCTTGTAAAAATGAAGCTACATGATTGTCTGCAACGCTGTGCGCTGTCATAAAGGGAATCTTTAACAGTTTTGCAACATCATAAACTCTTTCATTATTTTGAGGCAAAACACTTCTGTGAACCTCTTTCATCCTTTCAGAAACAATTTTTTCTGTAATATTTACAGGTATCCCTTGTTTATTTAAAATATCTATTTGCATACCTATAACATTACTAAAGGTAGAATAAGCATACCCTTCTGGATGATGAGCTACAACCAAATCTATTTTAGTGCCAGACTCTATTAAGTCCTTTGCAAGCAATAATTCTTGCGTTTCTATATCTATGCCAACCATAACTGTTTTAATTTCTAAGTTTTCTTCACCAAATAAAATCCTAGAGTCATAATATGGATTTGTTAGACTTTCTATATCAAAGATTTTTCTTTTTTTATCAGAAAGAGCATTGTACTCTTCTTTACGTTTTAGCAAATCCAACTCTACAATACGTTCTCCTCTTGGATCTGTTTTTTTACCTTCTTGAACAAATAAATTCTGTATTTCTTTTAATTTCATATTTATATCTACTTTATATCTACAGTTAGTAAAATAAAAGGGAGCGCATGTAAACTTAACATAATTCCCTTATTATTTATGAAGTTCTATATCTTTTATTATCTTTAAGCATTTTACGGCGTATTTTTCTTTTAGTTTCTGCAAGTTTTTCTTTCTTTAACACGCTTGGAGCTTTATAAAATTCACGCTTCTTTATTTCTTGCATTATTCCATTTTTTTCGCAATCTCTTTTAAAGCGTCTAATAGCTTCCTCTATAGATTCCCCTTCGTGAACTTTAATATTTACCATTTTTCAAAAACACCGCCTTTCTTAAAAAAGATTATTTTATATAAAAAACTATGCTAACTAATAATTTTAACCAGGAGGTCACTCAAAAACTCTTCCTCCAAGAAGGTGATAATGAATATGGAAAACTGTCTGGCCTGCATCTACACCACAATTATTTATAATCCTAAAGCCGTTTTTCATTTCTTTAAACTGTTTACTTATTTTAGAAGCAACAATTTGTATATGACCTAATATTTGTTCTTCTTTGCAAGAAACATCACATAAAGAAACTATGTGTTTTTTAGGAATAATTATGATGTGAATAGGCGCTTTAGGATTTATATCTTCAAAAGCAAAAACAACTTCATCCTCATAAATTTTATGCGATGAAATCTCTTTTTTAGCTATCTTACAAAAAATACAATTTTCTGACATTTAAAACCCAGTTTCAATATCAAATTTGTGCTTGAATATTACCAAATTTTTAACTAAATAGCAAATTTTAATACCCTAAATAGTAACTTTTATAGGTCGTATTTGGTTTAATTGTTTTTCAATTAAATTTTTTTCAGTTCGTAAATCATATTCCGTTTGGATTCCTATCCAAAAAATTGAAAGAATATAGAATAAGTATGTATAATTAAAGCAATTAAGGGAGCTAAGCATGCCACATTTTTATATTAAACCTGAAAACATCAAGGGCAATATTTTTTATATACAAGAAGAACAAGTTCATTATTTATTTAATGTACGTCGTTTTAAAGTAAATGACGATATAATGCTTTTTGATGGAAAAGGGAACTCTTATGCAGCAAAAATTGACTTAATAAATAAAAATAAAGTTTCTGGACATCTTTTATCTTCCTCTTATAAAATGCCTAGCCCTACAATAAACCTTTATACCTGTATACCAAAAGGAGATAGATTTGAATGGCTAATAGAAAAGTGTTCTGAAATAAATGTACTTAAAATAATACCAATAAATACTAAAAGAAGTATTATTAAAAGTATATCAAAGAGTAAAATAGAGCGATACGAAAAAATATCAATATCAGCAAGTTCACAATGCGGTAGAAATGATATTATGCAAATAGAAAATCCTATTGATTTTAAAACTGCCTGTATAAATGCCACAAAGAATAAAAATTTTATAAATATATTGCCATGGGAAAATGAAAGTAGTACTACTTTGAAATCTTTAATTATAGAATCAAAATCTAAAAGTGCAAATATTTTTATAGGCCCTGAAGGCGGTTTTGAAAATGAAGAAATTGAATTCGCTAAATTTCTAAATATTGATACAATAACCCTTGGTAAAAATATTTTAAGGACAGAAACTGCAGCAATTGCTGCTAGCATTTTAATAACTCAATTGACAAACTGACAAACGAGATAATCTAAATGAAGAAATTTTATATTTACACTTTTGGTTGTAAAGTAAACCAATACGAATCTCAATTAATATCTGAAAAATATAAAAAAGATAATTACACACTTGCACAAAGTCCAGAAGAAGCAGATATTATCATTTTTAATTCTTGCACAGTAACAGCTCAAGCAGATAAAGAATGTCAATATTTTATCAGGAAAGTTTCTAAGCTTCCAAACAAACCTAAGATAATACTGACAGGTTGCTTAGCAAAAAATCAAAATATTAATATAAAACAAAATTTAAAAAACGCAGACATCTCAATTGTAGCTGACAAAACCACTTTATTTTCAGATCAAAAAAAACAAACAATTACAAACTTTGACAACAGGTCTCGCGCTTTTTTAAAAATTCAAGATGGCTGCGATAGTTTTTGCAGCTATTGTATAGTTCCTTACGTTAGAAATGTTCTTTGGAGTAAACCTGAAAACGAAGTTATATCTGAAATTACAAATCTGGCTGCAAACGGTTACAGCGAAATAGTTTTAACAGGAGTACATGTGGGTAAGTTTAATGGGGGACTTTCAAATCTCCTTGATAAAATAATTAAAATACCCTTAGAGTTTAGAGTACGAATTTCATCAATAGAATTAAATGAAATTGACAATAAATTAATAGAAACCATGGCTATAAATCCTGATAAAATATGCAATCATCTCCATATCCCATTACAATCTGGCAGCGATTACATATTAAAACAAATGAATAGGAAATATTTAACTAAAGATTTTGAAAAAAAAATTAAAAATATAATAAACACTTTGCCAGATCTAGCTCTTACTACAGATGTTATTACAGGTTCCCCTACAGAAACTCAAACACATCATAAAGAAACTTGCGATTTTATAAAACAAATCCCGTTTGCTAGATTTCATATTTTTAGATATTCTGACAGACTTGGAACAAAAGCATCATTATTTACAGATAAAGTACCTCAAGGTATAATTAAAAGTAGAGCAATGGATTTAGCTCAAATAGATTTAACAAAAAGAAAAGACTTCATAAAAAACAATATCGGCAAAAAAAGGAAAGCTGTAAAAATAGGTATAAACAAAGTTCTTACCGACAACTACATAACAATTAGAACAAATGCCCAAACTTTCAATGAAAAAATTTTTGAACTTATAGTCAACAAAGACTCTGAGATATAAACAGCTTTATATTTTTACTTTTTACACAAAAGCTTGCTTTACAGTATAAGCTATATATTTTGAAGCTTTTGGTAGTACACTTTCATCTATATTAAAGTTAGTGTGATGCCAAGGGTTAGATGTGTCTCTATTTTTAGATGTGCCTATATACATAAAATTTCCAGAAACTATTTTTAGATATTCAGAAAAATCTTCTCCACCCATAGATGGTTTTTGTAATATTTGAATATTATTTTTACCATAAAATTCTTCTGCTGTATTTATACAAAACTTTGTAATTTCTGGAGTATTAATTAAAGGATCCCCGATTGAATTATATTCTACAACGTATTTTATTCCATAAGACTGTTGCAAACTTTTTAATTTATTTAAAATGCTCATTTTGATAAATTTTCTAGTCTTATTATTAAATGTTCTAACCGTACCATATAGAGTTACCTTATTACATATTACGTTGTAAGCATCGCCACCTTCTATTTTCCCAAACGTTATAACAGAATTTTCTAAAGGATTTAACTCTCTTGAAATAATGTTTTGTACCATATTTATAAAAATACTACATGCAACTAAAGCATCTTTACCTTCGTGTGGATAGGCGCCATGTGCAATTTCTCCAATAATTTCTATTTTTAATTCATCAACACCTGCCATCATCTCATTATATTTAAAAGCAATTTTACCAGCTTTTACCCAAGGACTTACATGCACTGCTAATATAAAATCAACATTTGGATTTTTTAAAGCTCCCCCTGCTATCATACTTTTCGCACCATTTGAAGTTTCTTCACTAGGTTGAAAAATCAATCTCACATTACCTTTTAAAATATTCTTTTTTTCTTGTAATAGTTTTGCCACTCCAAGCATTATGGCAACATGCGCATCGTGTCCACAAGCATGCATAATGCCATTATTAATAGACTTATACTCCACATCGTTTCTTTCACAGATTGGCAAAGCGTCTATATCTGCCCGTAAAGCTATCGTTTTATCTTTTTGAGAACCTAAAATTGTACCAATTACACCAGTTTTAGTTATACGCTTAAAAGTTATGCCAAAACTTTTAAGTTTTGATTCAATAAATTTTGCAGTATTAAATTCATGTCCACCTAACTCAGGAGTTCTATGGATATGTCTTCTAATATCAACAACTTCTTTATCAAAATTCAAAGTCATTTTTTTTACTCCTAAAAATTAATTATACGCAAAGAACAGAATTCTGTGTCGCATAAACATATTAAAATAAGTTTTCTGAGATTTAATATTACGAGATTTTTCATATATTTGCAATTATTAATATAAACGCAATGTATGTTAATACATAATTTGTAAACCATATAACGAATATAATAGAATTATATAAAATGTCGATTTTAAGTTTTATTTAATGAATTTATTAAAAGATCTATATCTTTGATGCTATGCCCAGAAGTTAAAGATATTCTTATTCTTGCCTTATCTTTTGGAACAGTAGGTGGTTTTATTGAAAGGGCATAGATACTATTTTTTAAAAGTTTTGCTGATAACTTTTCAGTGGTTTCAATAGTATTAGTTATAATTGGAATTATCTGAGAATTGGAATTTGCGGTATCAAATCCTAAATCTTTTAATTTAATTTTTAGTATTTTTGAAATATTGCACAGATGTTTTCTTTGATTAGCACTTTTCTTTATAATTTCTAAAGATTCTATGGCTACAGCTGCTAAAAATGGTGAAATTGCAGTTGTGTAAATAAAAGCTCTACTTTTGTTTATTAAAAAATCTATTAACGTTTTAGAGCCGCATACAAAGCCGCCTTGTAATGCGAAAGCTTTTGAAAGTGTTCCTATTGTTATGTCTATTTTATCACCGACACCAAAAAGGTCAGCAATACCTTTTCCTTGCTTGCCAAAAACACCTGTAGAATGGGCTTCGTCTAACATGCTTACAGCTTCATATTTTTTGCAGAGGTTTACAAAATCTTTCATTGGAGTAATATCTCCATCCATAGAAAAGACAGATTCAGTTATTACTAATTTAAATTTATAATTTTGAGTTCTTTTTAAAACTTTTTCAAGAGAATTCATATCGCAATGTTGGTAAACAAAAATTCTGCTGCCAGACAATTTTGCTCCGTCCCAAAGTGAAGCATGACTTAGTTCGTCCATTATTATACAAGCTTCTTTGTGGCAAGTCATTAATGCGCTTACAACGCCTACATTTGTTTGATACCCGCTTGGATATACAAGGCAAGCCTGTTTATTTTTAAATAAAGCTAACTTTTCTTCCAATTCTTTATGTATTAAAATGTTTCCTGACACAAGGCGTGATGAAGTGCCAGAGAACCCATATTTTTCAATAATTTGCAATGCTTTTTGTTGTATTGTTTTATTCCCCGATAAATTTAGGTAATTGTTAGATGAAAAATTTATTAATTCTTTACCTTTAAATTTGATTTTAGCTGTAGGTGAAGAATCTACATCTCTTAAAAATCTTTTAAGTCCGTTTTTTTCTATTTCTGATAGTTTTTCTGATAAAAGTTTGTCAAGCATATTGCCCACATTTATATTTTTTTAAGAATAAAGCACAGGATTGCCCACCAAAACCAAAAGACAAAACAAGACTAGAATTTATATTTTTTATTCTTGGTTTGTTTGGAGTATAATCTAAATTTAAATTAATATCTGTTTGTTTAAAATTTAAAGTTGGAGGAACAACATTATCTTTCATGGCAAGTAAAGAAAAGACTGTTGCAGTCATCGAAGAAACGCTAAGCATGTGGCCAGTTGATGCTTTTGTAGAACTTAAAGAAATCTTATTTATATTAGTGAAAGATTCAAAAACTGCTTTACTTTCATTGTAATCGTTTAATTTTGTTGCTGTTCCATGCATGTGTATATAGTCAGGTGTTTTTCCAGATGCAGCTTTTTTAATTATTTGTTTCATTTTTATATGAGAAGTTATAGATAAAGTCTTATCAGAATATATACCATGTGAAAAATTTTCAATTTCACCATATATTTTAGAATTATTTTTGGTGGCATTTCTTAAACTTTCTATCACTATAAAACAAGCTCCTTCGCCGATAGCAAAACCGTCTCTATCTTTGTCAAAAGGTTTAGGCATGCATTTTGTTAAGACTCCCATATTTTTAAAACCTGCTATGTATAAGGGGTGTATTGAAGTTTCACTGCATCCGCAAACCATGGCATCACATACCTCGTCTTTTATAAATTTGTATCCTTGTATAATAGTTAAAATTCCTGTGGCACATGCGCAAGACACGCAAGATAAACTTCCATTAAAACAAAAGTTTTGTTTTAGTTTTTCTAGCAGGGAATATTTAAAAGGGTTATTAAAAAGATTTAATTTGCTCTCACCTAAACAGAGTCCTACTTTTTGATTGCAAAAAGAGTTTCCAATATTTGCATCTTTAAGTGCTTCGTAAATAGCAAGTTCTGCCATTATGTATTGTCTTTCTTTATCGGTTACGTTTAAGTTGTCTAGATTAGCAATGTAAGCGTCAAATTTTTTACTATAACAAACTTTGCTAGAGCAATTTATTAACTGTTTCCAGTTTTCTTCTTTTCCTACTCCCAAAGGAGAAACTATACCTATTCCTGTAATTACTACTTTATTGTCAATATTCATTTTATATCAATCTTGAATCAAAATTAAAGACTTGCCCTGATACAGTTTTAAGGCCTGATAAAAAAATAATAAAATCAGTAAATTCTTTAATGTTTGTTGTTGTATTTAAAACACTTTCTTTTTTAACTTGGTCTATATAAAGATTACTGGCATTACTACCCATATTTGTAAGGTGAAACCCTGGCAAAACAACATTTGCTGTTACTGCAAAGCGTCCAGCTTCTCTTGAGAGGCTTTTTGTAAAAGCTATAAGTCCAGCTTTTGAAACAGAATAGTTTGCATCTCCCATGGGGGTTTTAAATGCAGATATAGAAGCTATATTTATAATAGTCCCACTTTTATGTTTGCACATAACTTTTAAAACAGTTTTTGCTGTATAAAATACGCCTGTTAAATTTGTGTTTATAACAGAAGACCATTTATTGCTGTCCATTTTTAGTATTGTTGCTGGACTGGATATCCCTGCATTGTTTATTAGACAATCAATTTTTTCGTATTCTAAAACAGTACTTGCTACTAATTCTTTTACATTTTCACAAACTGTTATATCTGCTTTTATAAATTTAGAATTTATTAACTTATAATTGGGTTTATCTTTATTGTAACAGCCACAAACATTCCATCCTGCGTTTGAAAAAGCAATTGCCAGATTTTTGCCTATTCCTTTTGATATTCCTGTTATTAATACTGTTTTATTTTTCATAAACCCTCACTATAGAATAGAAAAATTATACAAAAAATTACATCTAAGATGTTTTTTTGTATAATATAAAAGACGTGTTTATATTTAAATTATTTAGAGTTTATAATAAAAATTAACCTAAAGAGGTCTTTGTGATAGATATGGAGAAAGTTTATAATTTTGAGTTAGTTGAAGGAAAGTGGAGTAAATATTGGATAGAAAATAAAACATTTTCTGCAAAGGTAGACAAAAGTAAAAAACCATTTACTATAGTTATACCTCCTGCAAATATTACTGGCTCTTTACATATGGGGCATGCTTTAAACACTACTTTACAAGACATCATAATAAGGTTTAAAAAACTTCAAGGGTACAATACTTTATGGGTGCCTGGTACTGACCACGGAGGAATTGCTACACAGACTGTAGTTGAAAAGATTTTAAAAAAAGAAGGTATAAACAAATATGAGTTAGGTCGTGAAAAGTTTTTAGAAAAAATGTGGCAATGGAGATCTGAAACAGGCGATACTATATTAAATCAACTTAAAATGATGGGCTGTGGTTTAGATTGGGATAGGGTTGCTTTTACTATGGACGAGAGTCGGTCTAAAGCTGTAAAAAAAGCTTTTATAGAGTTTTTTAATAAAGGGTTAATATATAGAGGTAAAAGGCTTGTAAATTGGTGTACAAGATGCGGTACTGCTCTTTCTGATATAGAAGTTGAGTACGCTGATGAAAAAAGTCATTTATGGTATATAAAATATATGTTAAAAGACAGCAATGAGCATATTGTTGTAGCAACTACTCGTCCTGAAACAATGCTTGGCGATACTGCTGTTGCAGTAAGTCCTGATGACGATAGATATAAAGAACTTGTAGGTAGAACTTTAGTATTGCCTTTATTAAACAGAGAGATTAGAATTATTTCAGATTATATAATAGATAAATCTTTTGGCACAGGCGCAGTTAAGGTAACACCTGCTTGTGACACTACAGATAATGAAATTGCAAAAAGAAATAATCTTGAAATAATAGAAATAACAGATATAACCGGAAAAATGATAAATGTTCCTGAAAAATATAAAGGTTTAACTATAAATGAAGCTAGGGAGAAAGTAGTTAAAGATTTACAAGATTTGGATTTTTTAGAAAAGATTGAAGATTATGCCCATAAGGTTGGTAAATGTTATAGATGTTCTACGACTTTAGAACCTCTTATGTCAGAACAATGGTTTTTAGATGTTGGCGAAATGTCTAAAAAAGCAATAGAAGTAGTAAATGAGCAAAACACTGTTTTTCATCCGGAGTCTTGGAAAAGACCTTACACCTTATGGCTTGAAAATTTAAGAGATTGGTGTATAAGTCGTCAATTATGGTGGGGGCACAGAATACCAGTATATTATTGCATAGATGAAAAAGGTAATAAAACTAATTGTAAGCCGATAGCTTCATTTGACAAGCCAACACATTGTAGTTGTTGTAATGGAACAAACTTTGTTCAAGACGAAGATGTGTTAGACACTTGGTTTTCTTCTGCTTTATGGCCAATGAGCGTTTTTGGTTGGCAAGACGATCGAAACAATGAAGAATTACAATATTTTTATCCAACTTCTGTTTTAGCTACAGGACACGAAATTATATATTTGTGGGTAGCTAGAATGGTACAATTTGGACTAGAGTTCATGAAAGAAGTGCCATATAAAGATGTGTTTATTCACGGTATTGTAAGAGATAAGCATGGGGGAAAAATGTCTAAATCTTTAGGAAATGTAGTTGATCCTAGGGAAATTATGCATAAATATGGAACAGATGCTTTAAGATTTGCTTTGGCAAGCGCAGCAGCGCCAGGAAGAGATATGCAAGTTTCAGAAGAGTCATTTTTATCAGCAAGAAATTTTGCAAACAAAATATGGAATGCTTCAAGATTTATAATAATGAATTTGGAAGGAATTGAAAATTTAGAAAAAGAGTTGACAAGTGTAGAACTTTCAGACAAGTGGATTTTAGCAGAATTTTTTGAAACGTCTTTAAAAGTAAAAAAAGCTTATGACTCTTATAATATAGACACTGCTTCAAGAGAACTTTACGACTTTTTTTGGACAAAATATTGTGACTGGTACATTGAACTTTCTAAAATACGCATGACATCTGAGAATAGACAAGAGAGGAAACAGGTTCTTAAAATATTAGTATATGTTCTTAAAAATATGTTGCAATTACTCTCACCTGTTATGCCGTTTATAACTTCAGAAATATGGCAAATATTAGGAGAAAAAAAGATAATTGCAGAAAGCAAACTTTTAAATGAACAAAAAGAAAATGACAAGAGCAGTATTGATGAGATGAAATCTTTACAAGAAATAATAGTTTCTTTAAGAACTATTAGAAGTGAGATGAATATTTCTCCTGTTTGTCAAATAGAGGCGTTATTTAATGTATTAGACGAAAATAAAGTAAAAGTTGTAAAGGATAATGAAAATTATATAAAGCAGCTTGCCAAAATAAGTTCAATAACTTTTGCAAAAAATATAACAAGACCAAAAAATTCTGCTCTTGCTATCACCAGTGGTTTTGAAATATTTTTACCTTTAGAGGGGCTTATAGATATAGAAAAGGAGAAGCTGCGGCTTTCTAAAGAAGTAGCTCTTGCAAAGCAAGAAATAGAGAGAACTACTATAAAATTACAAAATGATAACTTTATAAAAAGAGCGCCGAACTCAGAAATAGAAAAGGTTAAGTCTAAGCTCAATGAAGCAAATATAAAGTTAGAAAAAATTAATGAAAGTTTAAAATTTTTAGGTTAACATTGTGATAAAAAAAATAGTGGTGGCTACGACTAGTAAACACAAACAGGAAGAAATAAAATCATTGTTAAAAGATTTGGGTATTGAAGTTATACCAATGACATTTTTTAAAGAATATCCAAAAACTATAGAAGATGGTAAAACACTTAAAGATAATGCAATAAAAAAAGCAAAAGAAGCAGCTCGATTTTTTAATAGTTGGGTTATATCTGATGATTCAGGTTTAGAAGTGGACTACCTAAATGGCGCGCCAGGAGTTTTAAGTGCAAGATATGCAGGAAAAGATTGTCTTTTTAAAGATAATATAAAAAAATTGTTGAATACTTTAAAAGATGTTTCATTTGAAAAAAGGGCTGCGAAGTTTAGAACAATTATTGCAATCGCTGATCCTTCTGGTAAGTTATACTTGTCTGAGGGGGAAATATATGGTATAATTAGTCCAGTTGAGAGGGGATTATATAATTTTGGGTACGATCCAATCTTTTATATTCCGCACTACAATAAAACTTTTGCGGAATTACCGCCTGAAGTAAAAAATACAATAAGCCACAGAGCAAAAGCTTTGCAGAAAGCTAAAGTAATTCTTAAAAAATTATAAATTAACGGGAAGTAGCGTAATTGGCTATCGCACCTGCTTTGGGAGCAGGAGGTTGCGGGTTCAAGTCCCGCCTTCCCGACCATGAATTTTTTATTGATTATATACCGCGGTAAGTGTTATTGATATAATTTTTTAAAAAATTTCATTAAAGTTCAACTTTAGGATTCATAAAATTGTTTCATAATAGTTTTCACGGCATCAAGAGCATAACCATTCCCCCAGTATTGCTTTGCAATTGCGTAGGAAACATTTATACCACCAAGTGGTGCCCAATATTCCATTCCGATTTGACCCACTGGATTATTTTCTAAATCTTTAATGATGAACACTCTGTAATTTTCATTTTTTTCAAACGATTTTTGATATATTAAAAAATCTTCCATACTGTTGAGGTTAGCGCCTGAAAAGAAAAAATTGAAAGATTCTTCATCAAATTCAATGTAGTGCTTTGCTAAAATAGCTTGCAATTTGTGATCAGTATAATAATTACATAGTCTAACTTTTTCGTCTTGAAGTTCTCCAAGTAAAGAAATGAAACTTTTCACATCTTCTTTTTCCAAAGTATTCATAGAAATGTCTCCTTATTGGAATTTTCTCCTACCCTGCCTATTTTATATAAAATCTGATTTCAGCATTTAGATTCTAAGAGATTTTACTATGTTTTTTATTTCAATAACAATTTTATGTAATATCTTGCAAAATATTATATACATCTATCTTGATTCATCATGAGAAAATATTATGATTTTCACAAAAATTGCAAAAAATAAGTGCGTAAATACGCAAATAAATTATATAATAATACATTAAGTATTATTATATAATATAATTTTAGCGTAAATACGCAAATATTTTGCAAGGAGAGTGTTAATGATAGAACGAAAAAAATACTTAGACACATTAATAAGTAAAAAAGAAAATGGATTGATTAAAGTCATTACTGGTATTAGAAGATGTGGAAAATCGTATTTATTATCAACTATTTATAAAGAGTATTTAACTTCAATAGGTGTTGATGATGAGCATATTATTCAATTACCTTTAGACGAAATTGAATTTGCTAAATATCGTAATCCGATGGAACTTGATAAACATATTAAAGAGATAGTAAGTAGAGATACTGGCATGTTTTATATTTTTATTGATGAAATCCAAAAAGTTGTAGAAATTAATAATCCATTTATTGATGATAAGAATGACAAAATTGGTTTTGTAGATGTTCTATTGGGCCTTATGAAAATAAATAATGTTGATCTTTATGTTACAGGAAGCAACTCTAGATTATTATCTTCTGAGATATTAACTGAATTTAGGGATAGAGGTGATGAGATTAAAATGAGTCCGCTAACCTATAAGGAGTTTTATTCTTATTATAAAGGAAATAAAAACAGCGCTTGGAAAGATTACTATACGTATGGTGGAATGCCACAAGCTGTATTAAGAAATACTCATGAAGAAAAAAGCAAATACCTAAAGAGGCTTTTTGAGAAAACATATATGAGTGATGTAATAGAAAGGAACGGAATACAAAATGAATCGATGGTGCTTGGGGAATTAGTCAATATTATTTCTTCATCCATTGGTTCCCTTACTAATTCTTTAAAACTAGCTAATACTTTTAAAAGTGTTAAAAAAGTAAGTATTTCTCCAAATACAATCAATGATTACTTATCATATTTGGTAGATGCGTTCATTATAGATAAAGCATATAAATATGATATAAAAGGCAAAAAATATATAGATACACCGTTGAAATACTATTTTACTGATATAGGTTTAAGAAATGCAAGATTGAATTTCAGACAACAAGAAGAGTCACATATTATGGAAAATATCATTTTTAATGAGTTAAAGGCAAGAGAATATGATATCGATATAGGAGTTGTCGAGTATAATTATAAAAATGATAAAGGGGTATCTCAAAGATCGCAGTTAGAAATAGATTTTATTGCTAATAAAAGTAGTAAAAGATATTATATACAATCAGCTTTATTGATTGAAAGTGAAGAAAAAAGATATCAAGAAACAACCTCGCTTAGAAAGATACCAGATTCATTTAAGAAAATAATTGTACTAAAAGATAATATTAATCCATGGTATGATGAAAATGGTATCCTATATATAGGAATAGAACAATTTTTACTCGACGAGTCTGCCGTCAAGCTATAAAGGAGGAATGGACATGAAATACAAATAGTTCGAGAAATACTGTATATCTAAAAAAGGTGCATTTAAAGAACACAAGATTGAATGGGGAGTTGATCATTATATGATTCGTGACAAACTCTTTGCTATGTATGGCAGTGATAAAAAAGGTAGAGAAATTATAACTCTTAAACTTGAATCCATGCATGGGCAGTTTCTACGCGAACAGTATAAAGGCGATATTGTGCCAGGATACTATATGAATAAAGTTCATTGGAATTCTGTATTGTATATGTTGAGGGTAATGTGCCGGATGATGTTTTGCGTGATATGGAGGACAAATCCTATGAGTTAATTTTAGGGGCACTTAGTAAAAAAGCGCAAAAGGAAATCTTAGAGGGATGTAAATAGAAGGGCTTGAGAAAACAAGTTTGTTTGGGGCAACTGAAACAATCATAATCAACAATGGGAGATTGCTTTTAGAGCAATAGCAAGACATTTAATTTTGCGAGTTTGACAGTGGTCGTGATAAAACTTTCAATGTAAAGATTTTAGAGGGACAAATATGAAAGTAGTTTTTTTAGCAGATAACCGCAAAGGTGATAATAAGTGCGAACGCGAACACGGATTATCTATGCTTATTGAAGTTGCTGGCAAGAAGATATTATTCGATGCTGGCGCAAGCAACTTATATCTACGTAATGCTGAAAAGTTAGGAATTGACCTTTCGCAAATTGACTATATCGCGCTTTCGCACGGGCATTTTGACCATGGCGATGGTTTAGCGTCGTTCCCGCGTATCGCAAACCGCTAGGACGACTTGCATCCTCATTGTTTCAATAAGCGTTTTAGCATTCGTGACGGGCATTATTTGGGTATAAAATTGACACGCAAACAAGCAAAAGAAAAATTTGAAGTAATTGAAATAGAAAAACCACATCCAATACCGATAATTGCGTATTTTTAAGCGAAATACCTCGTCTAGTCGATTTTGAAAATGAGCAAACACAATGTAAATACGAAAATGGAGAGCCTGATTATTTAAAAGACGATACAGGGCTTGTAATCAAAACCTCAGAAGGCATAATCGTCTTGACTGGTTGCGCGCATTCTGGAAGTTGCAATACTGTCATATATTTTTTTATTGCTTTCTTCAATAATTTGTTCACTGTACCAGGTTAAAATAATCAAGTCTTGACAATTTAATTCGTCGGACGCTTCTATGAGCGCAGAAACTTCGCGTTTTAATGTTTTTGAGGCTGATATATCATAAGAAACCTGTATCAGTGCTGAAACTTGGTTTGCCTGCCTACAAACAAAATCTATTTC
>JAIRXS010000003.1 GCA_031268145.1 Candidatus Endomicrobiellum siamense | reverse complement strand
TTTTAACGTTCTTTTCAATTTTACATGTTTGTAAAGTTTAGAAGAAGAATTTTTTGTTTCAAAAGAAAAATTCGTTGATCCTCCTTCGGCATTGAACCCATATGCAACTGCAATAGACTCAATTAAAGTCGATTTACCAGTTCCATTTTCGCCGATAAAAAATGTTACTTTATTATCTAATTCGATGCTTTGGCAATTTTTTAAAGGAAAAATATTATACGGATATATTTCTTTATTTGCATTTCTGGTGTCGATTAATAAATTTGTTACGTAACCATTATCCACAATTCAAATGTACCTCTTTTTTATAAAATACTGTCTTAAATCAAAGTGAGCACAATAGCTCATTTTTTAAACAAATTAACAACTAAAAAATTAAAGATAACATTCTTTTAGATGTTTTATCTCGCCTATAAGAAAAAAAGTAGTTTTCTTGGCAAAAAGTACATTTGCTGATATCAAAAATATTAATAATTCCTAAATTTTTTAGTTTATTAAAAACAATTTCTGACAAATCTAATTTATTATTTTTTAACTCTAAATTAAAAATATTTTCAAAATCCTTTCCAACTTCATAACAACAAGAACGTATATGAGGACCAATATAAACTTCAATATCTTCAGCTTTTACAAAAAATTTTTTCTTAAAAATTCTAATGGTATTTTCTATTATTCCTAAATAAGTGCCTTTCCAACCTGCATGGATTGCAGCTTTAATTATTCCATTTGTTATAAGCAAAGGTACACAGTCTGCTGTAAAAACACCTAGCATTATAGATTTATCGCTAGTAATTAATCCATCGCAGTTGTCAACAAAACTATTATAATTGCAACTTTCGACAATTTCTATATTAGCGCTATGCACTTGATTAGCAAGTACTAAATTATTTGGGTTTAAATTTTGCGAAATTAAAAATTCATCCCGTACTATTTTATCTTTTAAATCTCCAGATAAGATAGTGCTAGTAAAATGTTTGTATTTAAAATCTTTATGAAATATAAGCCTTTCCATTATTTTAAAAATTTAGGTTTCCAGTATGTATATGCGGGTTTGGATGGTTCTATATCTTCTGTTTTAAACTTTTGCTCTAAAAATAAATCTTGTTGAATGTTTGCTATAGGAGTGTTATCAGGTAAGTTATCGACAGCAAAATCTGTAGCAATAATAGTAACTTTAATTTTATCGTCAAGTCTATTATCTATAGTATGACCAAAAAATACGTGCCCATTAATGCCATAATTTTTTATATCATTAAATATTTCTTGTAATGTAAAAGCTGTGATATTAGAATTTGTAGTTATATTAACTAACGCTTTTTTTGCTTTAGAAATATCATAATTATCAAGAAGAGGACTTGTTAAAGCTTTCTTAACAGCTTCTTTAGGTTCGTTACTTGTACTTTCTCCAATACCTATTAAAGCTGTGCCTGCATTAGTTAAAATATTTTTCACATCCGCAAAATCTCTATTAATCTCGCCAGTCACTGTTATAACATCTGTAATAGCTTGAATACTTTGCCTTAAAACATCGTCTATTATTTGATAAAAAGTATCTAATGCTATTCTTTCATTTATAACATTGAAAACTCTTTCATTAGGAATTACAATTAGAGCATCTGTAAACTCTTTAAGATCCTTAATGCCTTCCTCTGCTTGTGCCATTCTTACTTTGCCTTCATGTTCAAAAGGTTTTGTAACAACGCCAATAGTTAAAATACCTGCTTCTCTTGCAAGCTTAGCTATAATAGGCGCAGCACCAGTACCAGTTCCTCCTCCCATTCCAGCTGTGATAAACATCATATCAGCGCCAATTAAACGCCCTCTTATTTCTTCTAAACTTTCTTCAGCAGATTGCCTGCCCATTTCTGGATTACCGCCAACCCCAAGCCCTTTGGTTATTTTTTCGCCAATTTGTAAAATATCAGGAGCCGCAGATTTAAGCAAAGCCTGTGCATCTGTATTAATAGCTACAAACTCAACATTTCCTACATTTGCTGCAATCATTCTATTTACAGCATTGCACCCACCGCCGCCAACACCCAGAATTTTAATTTTAGCAAATTGTCCTGAATTTGCTTCTTCTTGAGGCAAAACTATTCTCATACTCATTTAAAAAACTTCCTCGAACCATTTTGAAATTTTTGATATCACACCACTGCCAGAACTTTTTCTTTTAAAATGTTTAACATTTGAAAAGCTTGACACTATAGCTCCTATAGCTGTAGTATAAGATGGGTTCATTAGTATTTCGTTTGGACCAATAACTTTATCTGAACTTGGCACGCCAGTCCTTACAGAACAACCAAAAGCTTTTTCAAAAGCTTCAGTAAGTCCAGCTAAATTACTCCCACCTCCTGTAAGAATTATACCGCCAGACAAAAATTCGTCACCATAATTATTTCTATTTATAACTTCCTTTATCTCATACAAAATTCTATCTATTCTTGGAGTAATTATACCGTTTACAAGCTCTAATCTATCGCATTTTTTTATATTTCTACCATCTGCAGACTTATATTCAAACTCTTCATTTTTAAAATCGCTATACACAAACGCTGCACCATATTTTTCCTTAACATCTTTTGAAACAGAATAAGTCGCCCTTAATTTATGGCCTATATCCCTTGTGATATAGTCTGACCCATCAGACAACTCATCTGTATGCCTTATAATGCCGTCTAAATAATGAACAAGTCCTGTAGTAAGTCCACCAAAATCAACAACTAAACAACTTAACTCCTTTTCTTCCCTTGTAACCAATATATCGCTTGCAGATAAATATCCGTAAACTCTATTATCACAATCTACTCCAATAGAACTCATAGATTTAGCTATGTTTCCTATATTGCTGCTAGAAGCAACAAAAGCATGGACATCAACTTCTATATACGTACCTTCCATACCAATAGGGTTTTGTATGCCTCTTTGCTGGTTTAATATATATTCCCTAGGTATTATTTGAAGTATTTCCTGATCAGGTTCAAGCCGTATTTGTTTTTTAGCACTTTCTAAAGCATTATCAACCGTTTCTTGAGAAATTTCTCTATTTGAATAACTTATATTTGCAACGCCTTTAGAATCTTTAGATTTAATAAAACTGCCTCGCATAGCAGTAACTACACTGCCTATTTGCCCTCCAACCACTTTTTCTATTTCTTCAAAAGCCTTGCCAATAGCAATAGCTGTTTCTTGTATATTTATAACTGCACCGGCTTTTATCCCGTCACAAGCGACGCTGATAGTTCCTAATATTTTTACTATTCTACTATCTTCATCACGAATACCAGCAGCGCAACATATTTTATTACTGCCAATATCAAGCCCTACTATAAGAGATTTCTTTGACATTTTCACCCCTACCTTAAACTGGTTTTACAACCGCTCTTCCTAAAGAATATAAAGTCATATCAATATATTCTATATTCTTATATTTAGACATTGCGTCAACATAAATTTTTTGAAATTTTTTAAACTTATTATACAACCGTTCAGGCATTTCATCTCCCCAAAAAACTACAGTATTTGAATTAATTACAAAAATAATATCCCCTGTGTTGCTCATTTTTATTTCTAAGATATTACTTAAAAAATCTCCACAAATATTTTTGAACCTTTTTATAAAATCTAACAGCTGCTTTCTTTCTTTATCTGTAGTGTAAATAATTTTAGGCACTTTCATTGCGCTCATAAACCCGCGCAAAGGAAATGGTGTATCATCAAAGTCTACACCTAACAACTCATCATTATTTACTACAAACGCTTCTGGTATTCTTTCATAAAGCTTAACTTGTACTTTCTGCCATGCCCTATGCATTATAATATTTTTTAGCTCTGGTTTTAACTTCTTAATTTCATTTTCTGCTTGAGAAAGATTAATTTTTAAAATATTATCACCAATATTGAATGGTAAAAGTTCGCGAATTTCTGTTTTAGTTACGTTTTTAGCTCCTACTATTTTTATATCTTTTATTGTCATTTTATTAGACTTATATGCAATATCAATTAATTTTTTATAAGAAAAATAAATTGCAAACACAACAGACGCACACACTATTATGGATAAAACAACTTTAAATTTCTTTTTACCTTTCTTGTCAGATCTGCCAATGTAAACTTGTTTATAAATATAACGTTTTTTTTTAGGCATTTCTTATGGAACTCTCTATAATTTTTAAAACTAAATCTCCAAAATTGTACCCCGCAACACGACTTGCGTCTGGAAGAAGAGAAGTTTCTGTCATGCCTGGAATAGTATTATTTTCTAACACCCAGACTTTGTCATTTTTATCTACAATCATATCAACTCTGCAAACAGCTTTGCATCTAAAAAATTTATAAATCTTCTCCGCATAACCCTGAGCTGTATTATAAGCTTTTTTACTTATATTTGCAGGAATTATATGCTTAGAACATCCCTTTTGATATTTAGCCTTATAATCATAAAATTGGCTTTTAGTAGGTACTATCTCTATAACCGGTAAAGCTTTACCGGTTAAAACTCCAACTGTTATCTCTTTACCTCTTACAAATTGTTCTATAATAATTTCGCTGTCATACTCAAAAGCTTTTTTAGCAGCCTTTGTAAACTCTTTAAAATTTTTAGCAATTGTAACACCTAAAGCAGAACCGCAAGCTACAGGTTTTACAACAATAGGATAATTTATATCCGACAGTATTTCATTTTTTTTTAAAACGTTCCATTGAGGGGTTAATATATTTACACATTTAAAGAGATTTTTTGATATATTTTTATCCATTGAAAGAGACGAGGCAAGAACCCCGCTTCCAGTATATGCAATGCCTAATATTTCAAGCATGCCTTGCAGCGTGCCATCTTCCACAACTTGTCCATGTAAGGCAAGATAAGCAATGTCAATTTTTTCTTTTTTAATTTTCTTTTCAACATTTCTATTTACATCTATACCACAAACGTTCAATTTCATCTTTTTTAAAGCACTTAAAACAGCCTTGCCAGACAAAATTGATATTTCTCTTTCGCTAGATATTCCACCGTATAAGACGCCTATTTTTCTATTTTTTAGCTGATTAACAAATTCCTCATTATTTGCCATTTATTATTTTTACCTCTGTTTCAAGAGCTATATTAAATTTAAAATTAATTTTTTCTTTTACTATATCTATTAAAGTTAGTACATCTTTTGAAGTCGCTTGACCTGTATTTACTATAAAGTTTCCATGTTTATTAGAAATTTTCGCTCCTCCAACATGTAAACCTTTTAAACCAACTTCTTCTATAAGTTTTCCTGCACTATATCCAACAGGATTTTTAAATATACTGCCTGCACTAGGCATGTCTAAAGGCTGGCGCTGCAATCGTTTATGGATACTATCATAAATCTTGCTTAAACTATCATTTTTTGTATCTTTTTTCAACAAAAATTCAACTCTAACAATAACACATTTTTCTAAACTACTTTTTCTATAACTAAAATTTATTTGTTCTCTATTTAGACGTTCTTTTTTTGTATTTTTATATATTTCAACGTTTTCTACTAGTGCGCCTATCCACTCGCTTTTAGTTCCTACATTTCCGTAAACAGCAGCACCTACAGTACCAGGAATACCAGCAACACATTCCAATCCCACTAAGCTATTTTTTAAAGCAATATTTAAAACATGTTGCACTTCCGCGCCTGCGCCTACTAATATTTTTTCTTGAAAAACTTCAACATTTCTAAATTCACGTGTTAGTTTAATGATAACACCTTTATATCCTTTATCTGAAAACAAAACATTGCTACCACTGCCTAAAACCATATATCTCTCAGCAGCAATATTTTCTAAACAAATAACAAGGGCTTTTTCATTTGGTATTTCAATAAAAAAATCTGCATTACCTCCTATTTTAAATGACGAATGCTTGCTCAAAGGTTCGTTTTTTAAAACCACACAGCCCAATAGGGATAATTCTTTTACTAGATTATCGTTAATAACTCTTCACCTCTTTTCCAAACATCTCCTGCTCCTAAAGTAAGAACTATATCCCCAAAAGAAAGATTTTTTGCTAGCGTTTTTATATCCATAAATTTATCAGCATTACATTTATTTTCTAAGAGACTGTCCAAAATGAGTTCAGCATTTACTCCATCTATAGCCTTTTCTCCTGCAGAATAAATATCTAAAACTTTAACTTCATCTGCAGCTTCAAAACTTTTTCCAAATTCATTAAAGAGGTTTTTTGTTCTTGTATATCTATGAGGCTGAAATAAAACTACCAGTTTTCTTTTTGGCCAAAAATGTTTAATAGCCTTTAATGTTGCTTCTACTTCTGTAGGATGGTGGCCATAATCGTCAACAACTGTAATACCATTTTTCTCACCTTTAACTTCTAAACGCCTTCCCACGCCATTAAAACTATTTATAGCTTTTGCAATTAAAACAAAAGGGATACCTAACCAAATACCTATACCTATTGAAGCTAAAGAATTTAGCACATTGTGTTTACCAGGAACCTTTATACATACATTGCCAAGCTTTTTATTCATATACAAAATATCAAAACTCGTACAAGTTTCTAAAACTTTGATATTTACAGCTTTAATATCTGGACTTCCATTAAGACCATAAGTAATATATTTCCTTTTTATCTTAGGCAATATTTCTTTTATAACATCATCATCCGAACATAAAATAGCAGCTCCATAAAAGGGAATAGAATTAATATGACTAATAAAAGCTTCTTTCAAAGATTCCATACTACCATAATAATCCAAATGATCGTTATCTATATTCGTTACTGCTGTAACTACAGGGGAAAGTTTTAAAAAAGAACCGTCAGATTCGTCTGCTTCTACAACAATATAAGAACCCTTTCCAAGTCTTGCGCTTGTGTTGAGATTTTTAAGCCTTCCACCTATAACTATTGTCGGATCTAACCCGCCTTCAGCTAGTACAAGAGATGTAAGAGATGTAGTTGTTGTTTTTCCATGAGTACCAGCTATTGTTACTGCATGCTTTAATCTTGCAAGTTCTGCAAGCATTTCGACACGAGGTATAACTGGAATTTTATTTTTTAATGCTACAATAACTTCAGGATTACATTTATTTATTGCTGTAGAGGTCACTACAACGTCAACAATACCTACATTTTTTGCCTTGTGACCTATATAAATTTTTGCTCCAATTTCTTTAAGATGCTCTATAATATCTGTTTTTTTTAAGTCCGAACCAGAAACACAATGACCTAAATTTATAAGAACTTCAGCAATACCAGACATTCCTGATCCACCAATACCAACAAAATGGACTTTATGACACTTGTTTAACATTTATTTTCCCTTAATGTATTAAAGAACAAATACAGCTATTTTTTAACATACTCTGCACTAACAGTTGTGGTAATTCCACCTCTTATTCCAAATTCTATATCTATAGACATTTCTTTAGGTTTGACAACGTTTACCAAATCATTGAGAATATTATTTACGACACTTTCATGTACTATACCAACCATTCTATAGGACTGCAAATATATTTTTAACGATTTAAGCTCTACAACAGTCGTATTTGGAATATAATTTATAACTATATATGCAAAATCAGGAAGACCAGTCCAAGGGCAAAGACAAGTAAACTCTTCTGTTTCTATGCAAACGTTTATATCTTTTCCCGCAAACTCATACGGCATAGCTTCAAGCAGAGACGGAGTAATTTTATCAAAAATAGGTATTTTTTGTTCCATTTCAAACCTCTAAATTTTATTGTTTAATGAAATTTTTTATATAATCACTTTATGAAATGTACAAATAAATACATCTGCAGGAGTTCTGTCCGTAAGATTATGAAAGTATAAAGCTGTGGTATGGAAAAATATTCCAGGCGTATTATACAAAGTTTCAAAAAACTCATCTGGTATATACGCTACGTCAAGATAAAGTCCGGATTTAACTTTTTCTATTTTTCACCAAATCAGTTAAATACTTTATAGAAATCCCAATAGCCTTGACTTGCTTACTGGCAATATATCCGTTATTTTGCCTTACTAAGGATAATATTTTATTCGCATTAGTCATCACACTACAGTGAGCCCATTTGTCAAGACAAACTTTCAAGTATTTATAAGTAGTAAAGTCTTTGTATTTGCTGTTAAGTCTTAAGCCACTAATTGCTGTCTTTGCGAAAATGGTTTATAATAAA
>JAIRXS010000024.1 GCA_031268145.1 Candidatus Endomicrobiellum siamense | reverse complement strand
CATAGAACTTGGTGGCGAGAGAATTGCCAATAGTTTATCATATGAAACAGATATCATTTTTTCAGGAACCCATTCGAAGGCAAGAAAATATTCATACAATTTCTGAGAATAGTATCTCGATAGTTTGAAAAATTCGCTGAGATCCTCTTTTACAAAACCATGCGAGCTATTAATAAAATAAACATCATTTTTATAATGTAAAAAACAGTCCAAAAATTCCTTTGTTGGAACTACCTCTATAATGGAACTATTTTTAATATTATTGATTTTTTCAAACAGGCAAAACTTTAATTTTTCGGTTGTAGTCATTTGAATTTCAACTACTTTTTCAACCATTGACTTTACAGCGTCAAATATTTTTTGTTTAAAATTACTATCATTGACGCGATCATGATCAGATGACAACAAAGCTATCATATCTCTGACATTTATTTGATATGAATTTCTCAGATCTTCCTTACGACTAACCCTTCCCAAAAGTAAAAGGATAAAGAAGGACAACAACCTATGACACCAAACAGATGTAAAGGTGTCAGCAAATTTGAGAAAAAAACTGGGTTTTTCAATGATCGTTTTCCGCATTGGCAAGTGTTTCTGTTGTTCATTTTTCTGATTTAAATCCATTGTAAATAGTTCTCCTTGCTGTTTTTAATTAACATTTAAGTTAGCTTTTAATCAACGTTTAAAAATTTGATTACTAAATTTAAAAAAAATCAGTTACACTTAAGTCGAAGATGTAAAAAAAAAGCCCATTCAGCTAAAATTTTAACTGATGGACCTTGTTTTAATCGTCAAAAAAAACTTGCTTTTTGGTCGAATCCTGCTTATTATAAATAAGTAATGATTCTCATTCGGCGGTTTTCCTTGTCTGCTTTACAAGGTCGACTGTCGTTGGCACAATGTCTTCAAGCATGTGCCAACAACTACTTCCGGGGTTACTCTTTATCAGGGTAATCCCGGATTTTTTTTCTAATCAAAAGTAATCATTCTGACTAATCACCAAATAAACTTTAACAGCAATTTTTTTTGATGTCAATCTAAGAAATCGCAAAATATTTTAAACCTATATCACTTTGTATCAAATTGTATTAAATTGTATTAAATTGTATCAATTTTCGGTTCATCCATTTTAAACGACCAAATCATATAAACAGCAACCCTATAAACTTCTAAAACACATAATAAATACAAAATTTATATATTTGTATTTAACTATATGTTTTTTTTCTATAATAAATAATATATTTAATATTTTTATAATTTTTAAACAATTAATATGTTTTATATCTATATAACATTAATAATCTAGCTTATTGTTTGTTTAAAATATTGTAAAAACATATTATAGCATATATAATTATTTTTTTAAAATTAAAATATTCTTTTTATTGTATTTTTTTATAGTCGAGCTAGCTACCCTAAACCTTACCGAGAGCTACCCTAAACCTTACCGAGAGCTACCCTAAACCTTACCGAAACTACCCTAAACCTTACCGAAACTCTTTAAAATCGTCTATTTAAGCCTGTCCCCGGATGTCTCTACTCTTTTCTTACTAAATCCTACTTTGAAAAATACTCTCTCTCTACAAAAATTTTGAGAGAGAGATTTCCTTAAATAAGATCTTTTGAAGATGAAGACATGGGGCTCCGCCCCAGACCCCGCCTAGGGGGCTTTGCCCCCTAGGAACCCCCACCAGGGGCCTAGGCCCCTGGACCCCTTTGTTAAAGAACCTACGTACAAACTTTATAATCAACATCTACTTACATTTGCGAAAGATCGGCCCTAACGGGCCGATCTGAACCTAAGTTATAAACAATAATCAATCTTATTTCTTTTTTTTGCGAAGGATCGGCCCTAACGGATCGATCTAGATCTAAGTTATAAACAATAATCAATCTTTTTTCTTTTTTTTGCAAAGGATCGGCCCTAAAGGGCCGATCTGGACTTAAGTTATAAATAATAATCAATCTTATTTCTTTTTTTTGCGAAGGATCGGCCCTAACGGGCCGATCTGACCTCTCTGTCGACCCGACATACTGACTCGACTTAACCCCCATTTTTAGGCGTGAAAAGATCTAAAATTTCTTAAGTGGAAAGGCTAGGCAAGATCCAAGAGATGCTTAAAAAATTTGTGACTGAAAATCAACTTGTGGTCGTTCAATTCCCACAGAGAGATTTAAGCCAGTCCTTGGGTATCTGTAACATCGCCAATGAATTGATTGTCGAGTCAAGCGCAAACATGCAAAGCGAGATGAAAATTTTAAACGCTCGTCTTGAGGAAGTCACCACCAAGAGGGACAAAGGGAATGAAAAAATCAAATTACTAGACGATTGCTTTGAAGTGTTCTTTAAGGATACGAGCAAACGTAATGGTAGAATCAGTGAGTTGGAAAATTCTTTGAGGGAGATGAAGGCCACCATCGAGGAGATGCAGCATTTAAAATTCAAGCAGGAGGAGCTAGAAAAGGCTTAAGCCGAGGCTAAAATAACCCAAGCTGACGAGATGGCCGGAGCGCATAAGATGATGGAGGACATTTTAAACAAGCGGTTTTCTAACATCAACGAAGTTTTGGAGTGGGTCAAAAACAATGTGATGTTGAGCGATACTGGTAAGGAGGCTGGCAAGGCCGTAGAGAAGCCAGCCGTGGAGCCTGTTGTGGAGTCTGAAAAGCCGAAGGGTCGGAAGAAGCAGACTGACAAGTGAGGTGAGAGTGGAAGCGAAAAAAAAGGGTCATAACAGACCCTTTTTTTGCGACTAATTTTCAATTTTATCTCCACTGGCAGTTTGGGTTTTTTATGATTTATAGCGTTTTTGACGACGTTTAGGGATTATATTGTTATACAACTTAATTAGGGAGGTGTTTTTGTAGACGTCTAAACTTGTAATTTTAGTATAACGTACATCCAGTTCAGTAAGGGCCATATTATTGGAAACATCTAATGTGGTAATGTTAGTATAACTGACACTTAGAAAAATTAAGGCGGTATTTTTAGAGATATCTAGTGTACAAAGGAAATTGCGACTGACACACAGCCAAGTCAAGACTGTTATTTTAGAATTATAGTTCAGAATAGAACTATGTTCAAATAGATGATAGCATTGTGAAAACTCCCCATCCATGCCAAAATTGGGTTGAAGATGCCCATCTAAGTTCACCAATAAACTATTATAATCTAAAAAATCGATAAGGCTAGCCTAAAACCTAAAATTCGCTGCTTATTAGTTGGAGAAATATACCCTCGATAAGCAGATCGGCAAAACCAACTTCCATATCCGATCCCTCCGCCACGAAGTACACGATAATTTTGTAAATTTTGTGGCCCACCTGGATCAAGTTCAGGAGACTTTTGATAATATTGAGTATCAGCCCAATCTTGTACCCACTCTGCTGCATTTCCGTGCATGTCGTATAGTCCCCAAGGATTTGGTAATTTTCGCCCTACAGGTTTAACTTTATCATATCGACTCGGAACAGGAACACCAGCTCCAGCTTCACATCCACACCAAGAGTAATACTCAAGTTGACTGATGTCATTGCCAAAGGAATAAAATGTTTCACTACCTGCCCTGGCTGCATATTCCCACTCTGCTTCTGTTGGTAAGCGGTATCTATTATGTCCTTCTTTACTATTTAGTCGTTTGATAAAAACAATAGCATCATACCAAGAAACATTCACTACTGGTCTTTCTTTCCCTTTGTTTTCACTGGGATTAAAGCCCATAACCTCAACCCATTGAGCTTGAGTAACTTCATACTTGCCCAAATAAAAATCTTTACTAATTATAACTTTATGTTTTGGCATTTCGGATTCATAAGATTTTATTTCAATATAAAACTTATCAAAAATATTGTTGAAATCTAATAACCCTACAACAGCTCTATTAGAGCCCATCATAAACGTTCCTTTAGATATTAAAATAAATTCCATCCCTATACTATTTATAAATTCTTTTTCTTCTGCTCTTAATTTGGCATGTGTAGAAAACTGAAAAATAGTAAAAAATATGTAAAACAAAATAAATAGTTTTAGACGCATTTTCTTTCTAATAACAATGTTTATTCCTAGATATTAATTCTTTATTCTCACAGGTCAAGAAAAATAGGCGGTATATATGATCAATCTTTTTTACTAATAGAGTCATATTCCCAGAAATATTTTTTTAAAACTATTAATACAGGTACCTGTAGGCAAGTATACAAACGAATAACAATATATATTGTTGCTATATATTTTAAAAGGCAAATAAAAAATGTAGTTGATACTTTATAAAGATTTATTTCAAAAATATAGGCTAGACTTATCCAACGTAAGGAAATAAAAAAATATATAAATAAATAAAAAAATAAATTTATTCCAGCAGTTATTTTACTTATAATAGTATTATATAAATATATATAGATTTTTGGCCATATTTCAAAATAATTGTTTTCTTTGGTGCATTTATATTTATATGATATGCATAAAGTTGTCAAAAAGCAATTGATTGCATCACAAAAATGAACTAAATAATTATTACCAAAATAAAATCGATATTTTGCATCAAAGATTGTAAGGCAGATAAGTAATAAAGTAATAGATAAAATATAAAATAGTAAATAATATTTTTTTAATAAAAATAACATATCTCAATATATATAAACATAAATAGATTAAAATTATTTGATAATGATGTGCTCATTATTCAACAGGTTAACGTTATCTTGAAATGATA
>JAIRXS010000016.1 GCA_031268145.1 Candidatus Endomicrobiellum siamense | reverse complement strand
AAGAAGGGGATTAGGAGTTAAGACAAGACAAGACAAGACAAGACAAGACAAGACAAGACAAGACAAGACAAGACAAGACAAGACAAGACAAGACTAAAAAGGTGTACCTTAAAAGCTTTGAAAAGATTAAAAGGATATGACATTAGTTACCTCCTATATGAAGTTAAAGTCTAATATTGCAAATATCAACTTGTATACTTTTCCTATGGGATATTTCCTGCACTACTTTTTTTGTTTATATCATTTTTTTTAAAAATAAATAAACAACTCTACGTTTCTTTTCAAATTTACAAACATTATATAAATTTTTCTCCATATTTTACAATGCATATGTATGATGTTATATTTTTGTTATTGTTATGTGAATTTTTGGCATGCTTGTCATAAATAAACATAGATCATAAATTATTAAAAAACCAGGTTTATTAGTCACTGAAAACGGCAATTATTTTGTAAACTCCTTAGGAGTTAAGTAATTCAAATAATTTAATTGTTAGTTTGTGTTACTTGCAATTTATGCGTATACATAAGTATGATTGTAAGCATGAAGCGCAAAAGAGGTGATTAAAATTTCATGGCTAGAAATAATGACAGAAGTAAAAAAGCAGTTTGTCGAGGATTAATATTGTAATGACTCTATTGAACATAAAATCAATCAACATATGTTCAATGGCTTAATTTGACTGTTTAAAAAAAAATAAATAAAATAATCTGTAAATTTAATCTTCGGGGAAGGTGAAAGGCGCTTGCTTTAATCCTTACTGGCAGTAATAAAGAAATTTCTTTTAAGCCTGCGACTCTGCATTTTATGCAGATTGAGCTAGTATGAATCTAGTGCCAACGGTGATAATAACAATATGTATTTAAATATTTTGTAAGTTTGTCTGTTGTTATTTCAGTCCGGATAAAAGAAGATACAATTAATATAATCTGCTAAAACCCCCGAAAATAACTTTTTGAGGGCTTTTATTTTTTATGAATATTAAATACATGAAAATGGCAATAGAACTTGCAAAAAAAGGAAAACATAAAGTTTTTCCTAATCCGCAAGTTGGCTGTGTAATAGTTAAAGACAATAAAGTTGTTGGCAAAGGCTGGCACAAACATTTTGGTGGAGAACATGCTGAAATAAATGCTATTAAAGATGCAGGTAAAAATGCTAAAGATGCGGATTTATATGTTACCCTTGAACCCTGCAATAATTATGGTAAGCGCTCGCCTTGTACGCTTGCAATTTTAAATGCAAAGATAAAAAGAGTTTTCTATTCTATAAAAGATAAGAAAAATTTTAGGACAAAAGAATTCTTAGAGAAAAATGGGGTAGAAGTTTATGAAGGCCTTTTAAAAGACGAATCAGCAGTTTTAATAAAAGATTATTTAAAACATTTAAAAATAAAATCTTTAGTTTCTATTAAGGCTGCAATGACTTTAGATGGTAAGATAGCAACTAAAGAATATGATTCTAAATGGATAACTTCTAAGAAGGCAAGAGATTTTGTGCATAAAATAAGATCTTTATACGAAGCTGTTTTAGTTGGCAAAAATACGGCATTAAAAGATAATCCATTGCTTACGTCGCGTAGTAAAAATTTAAGAAATCCTATCCGTGTTGTAATAGATCCTAAACTAGAACTTCCAAAACATTATAGTTTGCTTAATGGTAAAGCAAGTACAATAATTTTTTACGATAAAAATATTTTAAAAATTCCAAAATATTTTAAAGAAGATAGCATAATACTTGTCCCAATAGATATTGAAGCATCAAAAAAAAATTTTAATTTGATAATTAATAAATTAAGTTCATTTTCAATAAAAAGAGTTTTAATAGAAGGGGGAGGTGAAATTATTGCTTCTGCATTGTTTTCAAATGTTATAGATAATATATATTTTTTTATTGCTCCTAAAATAATAGGAGGTAAAATGTCGATACCTATTGTTGGTGGTCAGGGAGTAAAAAAAATATCTGAGAGTTTAAATATAAAAGACATAAAAATAAAAAAGATAGGAGTAGATTTATTGATAACAGGTAATATTGATAAATCTAATTGCTAAAATGTTTACTGGTTTAATTGAAGATATTGGCGTAATAAAGAATCTTTTTAGTTCTAAAATAGAGATAACAACATCTTTAAAAGACATAGCAAAAGGTGATAGTATTGCCGTTAATGGAGTGTGTTTAACGGCTGTTACAGTAAATCAAAATAGTTTTATTGCAGATTACAGTCCCTATACAGATAGAAACACTACGTTATCTAAGTTAACAATAGGATCAAAAGTTAATTTAGAGAGAGCCTTACGATTTTCATCAAGATTTGGCGGGCATATTGTGAGTGGTCATATTGATGGAACAGCACAAATAAGTGATATAAAAAAAATTGATAACTTTTACAAATTTTCTTTTAGATGTAAAGAGAATATTATTAAGTATATAGTGGAAAAAGGATCTATAGCTATAGATGGTGTAAGTCTTACGGTGTCTCAAGTGTATTCTTTTGGTTTTGTAGTTTTTATTATTCCTGAAACATTTACTAATACAAATATTAGTTTTAAGAAAATTAATGATAAAGTAAATATAGAAGCAGATTTACTTTCAAAATATTTAGAAAAGTTTATAAATAAAAAAACAAATAACATTACGATTGAAACGTTAAAAGGAAACGGATTTATTTAGTATGAAAAATAAACAAAATTTTGCGTCACTAGAAAATGCATTAAAAGAAATTAGGGCTGGAAAAATGGTGATTGTTGTGGACAGTCCAGATAGAGAAAATGAAGGCGATTTGTTTTGTGCAGCGCAGACGATTACTCCTGAAAAAATAAACTTTATGGCCAAACATGCAAGAGGTCTTATTTGTGTGCCGATGAAACACGAACGCCTTGAAAAACTTGAAATAGACAATATGGTGGCTATTTCTAAAGAACAAAAAGGTTGTTCGTTTACCGTATCAGTGGATTATAAAATTGGTACTACAACAGGGATTTCAGCTTATGATAGAAGTATAACAGTTAAAAAACTTATAGATGAAACATCTTCCACAAATGATTTTTCTAGACCCGGACATATTTTCCCTTTAAGATATAAAGAAGGTGGTGTTTTAGTACGTGCAGGCCATACTGAAGCTGCTGTAGATTTAGCTCAAATGGCAGGTTTTTATCCTGCTGGCGTAATATGTGAAATAATGAATAATGATGGCACTATGGCAAGAATGCGCGATTTAATGAAATTTGCTAAAAAACATAAGCTTAGAATTATAACAATTGAAGAAATTATTAGTTATAGACGAAAAAAAGAAACCACTATAAAAGAAGTTGTAAGTGTTAATTTGCCTACGAAGTTTGGAGAATTTAAACTTGTTTTGTTTGAAAATTTAATAACAAAAGAATCTCACTTAGCTATAATAAAAGGCAATGTTAAAGATAAACAAAATGTTTTAGTGAGAGTGCACTCTTCATGTGAAACTGGAGATATTTTCCATTCTTTAAGATGTGATTGTGGGGAACAGTTGGAGAAGGCCTTGACCTCTATAGAACAAGCAGAAGAAGGTGTTGTTTTGTATATGCATCAAGAGGGTAGAGGCATAGGGCTTGCAAACAAGTTGAAAGCTTATAAATTACAAGAAGAGGGGATGGATACTGTAGAGGCAAATATTGCTTTAGGTTTTGAGCCAGATTTAAGAGATTATGGCGTAGGTGCTCAGATACTTAGTGCTCTTGGTATAAAAAGTATAAATCTTATGACCAACAACCCTAAAAAAATGATTGGACTTAAAGGATATGGCTTAAAGATTACAAAAAGAGTTCCTATTGAGACTAAATCTAATAAATCTAATAAAAAATATCTAAGTGCTAAAAAGAAAAAACTAGGACACTTACTAAATATAAATAAGTTTGTTGTATAAGAGGAGAAATACATGAAAATTATTAGCGGGCAGTTTAAATCTGAAGGTAAAAAATTTGCAATAGTTGTTTCTAGATTTAACGAGTTTATAACAAGTCAATTACTTAAAGGTGCAGAAGATAGTCTTAAAAGGCATTCAGTGTCTGATAATGATATTTCTGTTTATTGGGTTCCTGGTGCTTTTGAAATTCCGTCTGTGACAAAGAAAATTGCAGATTCTGAAAAGTTTGATGCAGTAATTTGTTTAGGTTGTATTATAAAAGGGGCTACTGCTCATTTTGACTATGTATGCGCGGAAGTTTCAAAAGGGATTGCATTAGTGGGATTTAATAGTAAAGTGCCTATAATTTTTGGTATTTTAACCACAGATTCTATAGAACAAGCTATAGAACGCGCTGGTACAAAAGCAGGCAATAAAGGCTCTGAAGCTGCAATGAATGCTATAGAGATGGTAAATCTTTACTCTCAGATTTAAAAAATTGAACTTACTACTAAAATAAATTCTTTAGTATTAGTGTTTTAACTTTTTCTTCTACTGTGCGTTTTGGCGTAGAGAAAGCAGTTTTTATTATAAAATCTTGAGTTAAATCTTTAAGTGTACATATTTTTGTGTATTTATTTGCATTTGTAATTTGTATTTGAGATATATCTGTTGTATCTGTAAAAACTATAAAATTTTGTATAAAAGGTCTAAATTTTTCTTCTTTTTTCGTGTAATTTGAGTCATACAAAATTTTTTCTATACGTTTACTTACCTGTTTAAATTGATTTTCAGACTGTTCAAAAATATTTCTTCTTTTAGTAGAAACTTTTTCTATGTTATTTATAATAATTTTCATGGGGTCATTGATACTTCCCGTTATTCTTGCATTAGGGAAATACTTTACTTCAAACAACATTATTGTAAAAGGTAGAGGGGTGGTTGTAAAAGCTATTACATCAATTTCTTGTCCATTAATTATAATATTTACTTTTGGTTCTAGAGGGTATTGCATAAATACTTTTGTCATACTTTTTAATTTGTTTTGCACTTCATCTTCAAAAAGTTTTCCAACACCTTTATCTTCTATATCTAGAATTTCTGTAAGCAAGTTGTTTTCTTTTTGTAGCTCTTCAATAATTTTTGTTTTACTATCTTTATTTGTTAGAGCTTTTTTTATTTTTATAATGAGTTCCGTCTCTGTTGCGGGCTTTGATACGAAATCTATTATGTATTCTCCTGCTATATCTGTTATTTTTTGCCCATAATTTTTTTCCATAGCAGAAAGTAATATTATTTGCAGATTAGGCGAAAATTTTTTTATGGTTGGTAAGATGTCTATGCCTGTTTCACCAAATCCAAAGTAAATATCTAAAATTAAAAGATCTATTTTATTTGGATTATCTAAAAGGAATTTTTTTATTTCTATTGTGTTAGTAAATTGTAATATTTCTACATTTTGAAAATGTTTTTTTATAGTTCTTTCTACAGACATACGAACACTAGAGTCATCATCTGTTATGGCTATTGTCTTTTTATGGTGTTCAGTCATCATTTTCTCCAATTGAAAGTTCTTTTGTAAAATACGGAATATTAATTGTAGTTTCTAACCCAACGATTTGTTTTAATTGAATATTTTTTGCATAAATAAACCCGCCTAACACTTTTATGAAATTACTTACTATTACGGTGCCTTCTCCAAGTCTATTGCTTTTAGAACTTTCTATAGGAGTTTTATAAATTTTTAAAATTTTGTTTTTTGAAATTCCACCTGCATTGTCTAAAATAGATATAGATATAAACTTATCATTTTTAATTTTTATTTCTATATTTATAATTGCATTAAAATTATTATTAAGAATATGTTTTTGTAATGCGTATACTGAATTGTCCAATATATTATTAAAAGCTATAAAAAATAATTTATTTATTTTACAATAAATATCGGTTTTTTTAGGTTTAATAATTTTAATTTTTATATATGATGCTTTTAATTTTAATGTTGATATAATTTTGTCTAGTTCTGTTATTAGCTCTTGCAAATCATAAACTTTTAAGTTCCCATTAGTTATTTCTTCAATATATTCACGTATTTCTTTTTGATTTTTTAAAATTGAATTACTATACGGCTTTATAACATTATCGTAAACTTCAGATAATAATTCACCAAGCCCCATTTTTGATTTTTCTAAATCATTTATTAAATCATGTCTTGCACTTTTTAAAAATTCTACTGTATTGTCAGACCAATTCAACTCTAAAATTTGTAGTTTTTGTTTTTGCTGGTCAAATGCTTCGGATATTGTTTCAGAAGTTTGTTTTTTTATAAGTTCGCTATTTAATGTAACAGATTCTGTAATTTTATTATTTCTTAGATCAATTAATATAAAAGTACATACAGTTACTAATACCCACAATAATAGCTCTGGCTTAGCTTTTACAGAAGTGATTGTATAATAATATGCCACGGGAGTTATACCTGTTATAGCAATAAGGATAAATAAATATGCAATTATTAAAATGCTTGATATAAAGAAAATATTAATGAGAAAGTACTTACTATCTCTATCTAAAATTTTGATATTGAAAATGTATGTTGGTGTAATTTGTGTATATTTGCAATTATTTCTTGAAAAAATTTTTAATGATGCAAAAGTAATAAATATAAATACAGGAAGGCAAAGACTTTCTAAGAATATGTAATCTTGTAGATGATATGGTGATAAATTATTTATAAGAGTTTGCAGTATAGCAATAGAAGTTGTTTTTATTTTTAAAATATAAATAATAATTAGAATACAAAAGAAGTAAATTTCTGCTGATGAAAAACGAGCTAGAGTGATCTTATGCCAAGGTATATTAAATTTATATATTTGTTGTTGATAAGCGTTTGTTAATGTGTAACTGTTAAATTTAAATATTGTTAAACATATTGTAAGTCCAAAAAACACATCTATAATTTTGTCGGGTATTTCTATAAAAGTATATGCTACATAGTTTATAAATATTTTATTTATATCAGAAATTGAAAAATTAAATAGATTTTCAAATAAGTGGGCAAAGAATAAAGAATAAGGTTTGTAAAATGATATGTTTTTAGAAATAGTGCTTATTGTAATAGAGGAAAAGAATGCTGTTAGAAGTCCTGCTCCGACGCCATAAAATAACAAAAAAGATATAGCTTTATTGAAGTTAAGTTTCAATAAAGATTTTTGTTCTAAATTATTATTTTTAAATATTGCAAGAATTCCACATTCATTTAGAACACCCCAATATAAAGCTCCAACAATATTTACAACTGCAAGATAAATAAAATGTGGAGACATTGATATAGAAAGTAAAATTGTAGAAGCAAAAGCTACTGTTATGCCCCAAAAAGTTCCTAATACTATTGTTGCTACAAACGTTCCAACCATATCAAAGTATAAAAAGTTATAACTGTTCTCGTAAACAAAATAATATCCTGCCCAATTTAAAAGAATTGCAAATACAACGACAAGAAATGAAAATTTTTTATCGTGAAGTTCCCAATATATGTTTGACACTAAATTAAAAAATTTCATAGAAATATAATATTAATATTGTTATAATTTTACAAGTAAATTTTAAATTTATTATAATACACGCATGTATAAAATAAAAGATATTATTTTTAGATGGGTTTTATTTATCACATTTACTCTTTTTGCAGTTTTTTTTACCCAAATAATAGTTGTAAAAAAAGCAGCTGCTATAATATCATCTGTTCCAATTGTAAGCATTCCTGTTTATTCTCCGCAAGATTTGCTAAATGATGTTAATTTAAGAGCAAAATATCTTTCTGCTAGAGTTAGGGAAACAAATTTTTTTGTTTATACTGTAAAATCTAAAGACAATCTTTGGAAAATTGCAAAAAGGCAAGGTTATTCAGTGCATACATTAATAGGCGTAAATCCTCAACTTGAGACATATGAAATAAATATAAATCAAAAAATTTTAATACCATCTTCTGGGGGGTGTTTGCATCCTATTCAAGATGGAGATACTTGGCAAAATATAGCTCAGCGCTATGATATAGATGTTAATATATTACAGCTTAAGAATTTTGGGGTTGTTAATTTGATTATAGGGGAATATATATTTGTACCTGGGAAATATCCTGCAATAGACTTAATGAACAAGAAAATGCAAGCAAAATATGAACAGAGATCTTTATTTCACTCCCCATTAAGCGGTAGATATTCTTCAGTTTTTGGTAAGCGCATACACCCTGTAACAGGTAAAACTAGCTTTCATGGTGGAATAGATATTGCTGTGCCGTCTGGTACGTGGGTTGGAGCAGCAGCAGACGGGCTTGTAATAGCTGCAAGTAATGATGTTAGTCATTATGGCACTGCTGTTTTTATAGATCATAAAAATGGATACATAACACATTATGGACACCTTTCTAAATTATATGTTAGAGTTGGTCAGAAGGTAAAAAAAGGCCAGCTTATAGCCAAAAGCGGAGCAACTGGTAGAGTTACAGGCCCTCATTTACACTTTACAATAAAAAAAAGTGATAAAGCTTTAGATCCTATGAAATTTATTTGGTAGTCTATTTGCAAATTGTTCTTTTCTGTTTTTGTTTTGCATTTCTGTCCGTTTCGACAAAAATAAGGACTATCAATGTAAGTGTCACCTGAAACTAGAATTATATCAGGCCTGTCCCATTTAAGTAAGTTTATTTCTTCTTTTAGTTGTTGGTAAAAACATGAAAATCCTTAAAAAAAATATTTTTTAAATTTTTCTCTACACTTTTTTCTATAACTTTTTTTAGGTAAAAATTTTGAAATTCCAAAAATTAATCCAAAATAATATTTATTTAAAATTTGTATAAATTTTGGAAGTTTATTGAAATAAATCATATAGTTTAAAAAACTATAAAATCCTTTTTTGTCTTTTTGATATTCTTTAGGGAAGTTAATTTGTTTTAATAAATTTACAGTACATGGTATTATGTCTTTAACATTATCTGAGCGTTCTATGCTTTGCACAATTAATTGAAGAAGAGAATCTTTATAATTCTCAAATATATTTTCTTTGATAAGATAACAATAGATATTTTTAATAGCTTTAAAAATATCTTCTCTATTTTTTTTACTAGATAATATAGAATTTGGCCTTAATCTGTAAATATATAGATGTTTATTGATGAAATAGGTTTCTTTTGATTTGGTAAAAAATTTATAATAGAATTCTAAATCTTCGAAAAGAATATTTTCTGAAAACATAATGTTATTTTTTTTGATTATACTTGTGCGATAAACTTTGTTCCAACAATTTATTGGAAACTTGTTTATATTTTTTGGAGTTATGCTTAATATACTGTTACTAGTTTCTAAAAAATAATTATCTTTTGTAAAAGATTTCTTTTTGTCATCAAAAATTTTTATGTTAAACCACACACTATCTAGTTGTAACTCTTCTAATTTGGTGTAAGCAATTTCTAATAGATTAGGCTTTATATAATCATCAGGGTCAATGAAAGAAATATATTCCCCAGTAGATTTTTCTATACCTATATTTCTTGCTGCTCCAGGTAATTTGTTTGTATCTAATTGTATTATTTTTATTCTAGTGTCTTTCTTTGCAAAACTTTCAACAATTTTTATAGAGTTGTCTATTCCAGAGTCGTCAATACAAAGTATTTCTATGTCTTTTAAGGTTTGTGATATAATACTCTCTAAACATTTTTTTATGTATTTTTCAACATTATAAATTGGAATAATAACTGAAATTTTTGGCATATTTACAATAACTCCTTAATTTAACAAATTATACAAAAATTAACTTTGTTTGACGAGTATTGTCTAAAGATATATAATTAAAAATATTTATACTTGAATTTGGGATTGACATGAAAAGCAATAAAAGAATTGATGAAAATAAACTTTTGAAAGCAGCTCAAGAACCATCCAAAATAGCAAGAAAGCTACACTCTATTTATAAAGGTAAAATAGAAGTAGTACCAAAATGCCAAGTGAAAAGTTTAGATGATTTTTCTATATGGTATAGTCCTGGTGTAGCTGCAGTCTGCAGAGATATTTATGAAAACCAGGAGCTTGTTTATGAGTACACAAATAAAGGCAATAGTGTTGCAGTTGTAAGTGATGGATCAAGAGTTTTAGGACTTGGAGATATTGGCGCACATGCTAGCATACCTGTTATGGAAGGGAAAGCGCTTCTTTATAAATATCTTGGCGGAATAGACGCTTTCCCGATATGTCTTGGAACAAAAGATGAAAAAGAAATAATACAAACAGTTAAAATTTTGCAGCCATCATTTGGTGGTGTAAATTTAGAAGATATATCGCAACCAAAATGTTTTTCTGTTTTAAGTACTTTAAGAAAAGAGTGTTCTATCCCAGTTTGGCATGATGACCAACAAGGCACAGCTCTTGTTACTTTGGCAGGTTTTATAAATGCTTTAAAAGTTGTAGGTAAAAAAGCTAAAAAAGTTAATATAGCAATGATAGGAGCAGGGGCAGCTAATGTATGTATAGCTAAGCTTCTAATATTGTATGGAGTAAATTCCAAAAATATAGTGATGGTTGATGTTAAAGGTACATTACACAAAGAAAGGTTTGATTTAAGGTCATATTACGAGCAGTGGTCGCTTGCTACAGATACAAATGACAAAGATGTTAGAGGTGGTATAAAAGAAGCTATGACAAACGCAGATGTTGTTATTGCTTTGTCTGCGCCAGGACCAGAAACAATAAAAAAAGAATGGGTAACTTTAATGGCAAAAAATTCAATAGTGTTTGCTTGTGCAAATCCTATTCCAGAAATTTGGCCGTGGCAAGCAAAACAAGCAGGAGCAGCAATAGTTGCTACAGGCAGGAGTGATTTTGCTAATCAGGTAAACAATTCTTTGGGGTTTCCAGGTGTTTTTAGAGGAGTTTTGGATGTAAAAGCTACAACAATAACTGACACAATGTGTATAACAGCAGCTATAGAGCTTGCTTCTTGTGTGCCTGATAATAAAATAAGACTAGACAAAATCCTCCCTACTATGGATGAGTGGGAAATTTTTCCCAAAGTTGCAGCAGCAATAGGCGTAAAAGCTATAAAAGAAAAAGTTGCTTCTAATATTCTAAGTTATAATGAAATTTATGAAAATGCAGAAAAGATTATAAAAAGAAGTAGACAAGTAACAGATACAATGATGAAAAAAGGCTATATCAAAAGTGAGAAATATAAAATCTAAAACTATAACAGAAATAGTAGAGAGTTTGTGTGTTGATACAAACTTTTGTTTACCTTGCGATGTTTTATCTTCTTTAAAACAAAGAATTTTATGTGAGGAAGGTATAGCAAAAGATATTTTAAAAGAAATTGTTGAAAATGCTGATATTGCAAGATCAGAAAAATTACCATTATGCCAAGACACTGGCACAGCCAATTTTTTTGTAAAATTAGGCAAAGATGTGTATATAGAAGACGGCAACATTTATGATGCAATAAATAAAGGTATTTCTTTAGGTTATAAAAACAACTATCTGCGTAAGTCTATTGTGTGCGATCCTTTGGATAGAAAAAATACGCAAGATAATACCCCTGCAAATATTTATATTGATATTATAAGCGGCGATAAAATAGAAATATCTTTTTTAGCTAAAGGAGGAGGCAGTGAAAATGCAAGTGCTTTAAAAATGCTTGTACCTTCTTATAGCTGGGATGGAGTAAAAAGATTTATTTTAGATGTTGTAGACAATGCAAGAAATGCATGTCCTCCTTTAATAGTAGGAGTTGGGATAGGGGGAGACTTTTCTTCAGTTGGATTATTGGCAAAAAAAACTTTGCTTAGAGAAATAGGAAGCAAAAATATTAGTCCTATTTATGAAGAGAAAGAAAAAGAGCTCTTGGAAGATATAAATAAATTAAATATAGGACCTATGGGATTACATGGTAAAACTACTGTTTTAGCAGTTTTTATTGAGACAAAGCCTACTCACATAGCTTCTCTTCCAGTAGCGGTAAGTATTCAATGCCACTCTTGTAGAAAACAAACGGTTATTTTATGAAGATAAGTTTAGATGAATTAATTTTTAATATAAAAAATTTAAAAATTGGCCAAAAAATTTTACTTAGCGGAATAGTCTATACTGCAAGAGATGCTGCTCATAGAAGGATAATAGATTTATTGGATTCTGGCAATAAAAGTAAAATTCCTTTTGATTTAAACAATTCTGCGATTTATTATTGTGGACCTACAGCGACCAGTCCAGGAAAAATTGTTGGATCTTGTGGTCCAACAACATCTTCTAGAATGGATATTTTTACACCAAGATTGCTTAAAGAAGGAGTGAAAATTTTAATAGGTAAAGGAGATAGGTCTAAAGAAGTACAAAGATCAATAAAAGAAAATAGCGCAATATATTTTGTAGCTACCGGAGGTGTTGCTGCTCTTATTTCTAAGTCTATAACAAAAGCAGATTTGATTGCTTTTGAGGATTTAGGTCCAGAAGCTGTTTATAAATTTGAAATAAAAGATATGCCAGTTATTGTTGCTATTGATAGTAATGGCAACAATATTTTTTAAGAGGATAAAAATGTTTTTAGCTTTAGATATAGGTAATACAAATATAACAGTTGGGTTGTTTAAAATTGAACATAAAAAAATTTTAAACAATCCTTTAAAAGTTTGGAGAATGTCTACAGTAAAAAACCAAACATCAGATGAATATGCAACTATGCTTATGGATATGTTCTTTTATAATGGACTTAATGCTAAAGATGTAAAACATATTGCTGTTGCAAGCGTAGTGCCTTCTTTAAATAACATTTTTAAAGAAGTAGCGCAGGAATATTTTGCTAAGACAATATTTTTTGTAAATTATGAGCATTGTGGTGATCTAAAAATTGCATCTTTAGATAAAAAAGAGCTTGGCGCAGATAGGATTGCAGATGCAGTTGCCGCGTATTCTTTTTATGGCAGCGGTTGTATAATTGTTGATTTTGGCACGGCTACAACTTTTGACTGTATAGACTCTAAAGGACAATATTTAGGCGGTGCAATTGCACCAGGTCCATTAATTTCTGCCCAGTCTTTGAGCTTAAAAACAGCACAGTTGCCTCAAGTTGAACTTAAAAAACCTTTAAAAGCTATCGGAACAACAACAGTTGAATGTATACAGTCGGGTCTTTATTTTGGATACGTAGGACTTATTAAAGAGATTATACAGCGAACAAAAAAAGAAATGAAAGTTGATTATGTAATTGCTACGGGTGGGCTCGCTAATTTAATGGTAGATGAAATAAAAGAAATAGAAATCATCCTCCCAAACTTAACATTAGAAGGTATACGAATTATATGGGAAAGAAGAAATAGGAGATTAAAAAAATGAATAAAATTCTTGCATTTTTTGTGATGTTTTTTTTATTAGTTCCTCAATGTGTGGCAAATTCATATACATCTTTTAATTCTGTTTTAAATGTTTTATCTGAACAAGAGGCGCAAAAAAATCTTGATGTTTTTACAAAAGATTTTGGGCAAGTAATTTCAGGAGGAGCTTTTGGTTTAGGCGCTTCGTTAGGATCTCTTGGAATTTTTTGTAGTTTAAAAATTTCTTATCGCGATATTTCTAAGAATAATATAATTGTCAAAGATTCAGATTCAAAAGCACTGTTTTTTCCTATACTTCATTTTTGTGTGGGATTGCCTTATGACTTTAATGCTATTTTAAGATTTTCAAGGTTTAATGATACAACTATTATTGGAGCTGGCTTATTACATGAACTATTTAAATCAAAGACTGTTATACTTCCCTCTATTTCTTTACAGTCCATATATAATAATGCATCTACTAATGCTAACGGCAATGAATTTAAAGCTTGGAATTTAAAAAATTCTGTGATTTTACAATTTTCTCAAGTTCCAATTATTAAACCTTATATTGGTTTAAATTATGATATTACTGATCTTAAAGATTATTCATCTAAGTATTACGGAATGTCTTCAAAGGCATATGATTTTGGCTATGGAGTAGGCTTAAGTGCTAGTTTGGGCATATTAAATTTTGTTGGAGATGTTTCTGTTTACACAGAAGAGCCTATTTACAGTTTAGGCATGTTTATAGGTTTTTAGTTTTAAACAATTGAGAAAGACATATATTTTTGATAAAATACAAAAATTGTTATTATAATTTTCTGGGAGTTTTTTAATGAAAGTTCGTGTTATTTTTATATCTTTTATACTTTTATTTACTTCTTTTGTTTATGCTACAGATATAATATCTTTTATTGAAATTGATGGACTTCACAATGTTAAATTGAAAACTGTTTTGTCTGCTATTAACATTAAAAAAGGTGAAGTCTATTCTGCAGATGTTGCCAGAGAAACTGTGCGCTCTATATCTGCGCTTGACTATTTTGAAAATGTTGAAGTCTCTTTTGAAGAGCAAAAAGGAATTCTCACCTTTACAGTTACAGAAAAGCCATATATACATCGCGTTGTTTTTAAGGGTAATTCGTCATTTTCAATAAGTAAATTAAAAAGTACAAGCGTGTTAAAAGAAAAAGAGTATTATGATCTTCTAAAATTAGAAGAAACAAAAAATAAAATATTAGATTTATATAGAGACAAGGGTTATGCGGATTGCCAAATAGAAGCATATCCAACTATAGACGCGGACACAAATAAAATTACTATAACTTTTGTTATAACAGAAAACAACAAGATTACTATAGGCGGTGTTGATGTTGAAGGGGTTTTTTCATTTAAGAATAAAAAGATCCTGACACTAATGAAAACAAAACCTAAGAAAATATTTAAGGATGGGGTTTTCCAGGCAGACATGATGGGAATACAAACTTTCTATAAAGATAATGGCTTTATGGATTACCAATTGTTGTCTTCTTCTATAACCTATAATGACACCAGAACAGCAATGTTTTTAAAAATTAATATAGATGAAGGCAATAAATATGAAATTGGTAATGTAAGTTATAGTGGACGTTTTGCTATTGATGATAAAATTATTCAAAAAGTAATTAAATTAAAAAGAAAACAAATTTATAATCAAGATAAAATTATTGAAATAGTCAGGGAGATATATTCTTTATATTCTGATAGAGGCTATTTAAACGCAAAGATTGAACCAGAATTTAACAAGGCAAATGAGTCTTCAAATATTGTAGATGTAAATTTTTCAATTCAAGAAAATACAATTGTATATATAGGAAATATTTACATTGATGGCCTTGTTTCCACAAAGGATAAGGTAATAAGAAGAGAAATACTTTTATCTCCTGGAGATGTATTTTCTTTTCAAAAAGTACGTAGGAGTGTAGAGAAAATTTACAATTTAGGTTTTATTGAAAGTGTGGAAACTCAACCTATGCCAACGGGTGCACAGGATGTTTTAGACTTGTCTCTTGCTATTACAGAAGGGAAACCAGGTATTATTACTGCAGGTATTGGATATTCTTCAGTTGATCAACTAATAGGCTCTTTACAATTACAGCATATGAATTTATTTGGACTTGCTCAAAGATTAAACTTGTTGTGTGAGTTTGGATCTCGCAGGCAAAATTATGAGATAGATTGGACTGAACCGAGAATTTTAGATAAAAATATAAGTTTAACTTTAAGTCTTTTTGATATGAATAGAAAAAAAGATTATGCAACTTACACAGAGGCTTATGAAGAAGGGAGAATAGGTTTTTCTACTAAAATAGGGCCAAGATTAAGCGACTACGTATCATTGATGTTTGGGTATACTTTTGAAGATATAAAACTTAAAGATATAAAAGATTCTGTAAAAAAACAAATAGAACAAGCAGCCGACCTTTCAAAAGGAAAAACATCCAGCATATTTACGCAGATTGTTTATGATTCTAGGGATTATGTTTTTGATCCTTCAAAGGGTAGTAGGCAAGTTCTTAATTTCCAAATAGCAAATGATCAGATTGGAGGAGATATAAATTTTGTAAGAGGTATTGCAAGATCTACTTGGTTTTTCCCAACATTTTGGAAGTTTGTGTTAACTGCCAATGTTGAATTTGGTGCAATTACAGCTTATGGAAATCAAACCCTAGTCCCTATTTATGAAAGATTTTATACAGGTGGACCGAGTGATGTTAGAGGTTATAAACCTAGAGTACAAATAGGGCCTGTCAATGGCGGGAAAGTAAAGGGGGTTTTTAATGTAGAGTATAAGTTTCCTATAGTTGCAGAAAAAGGCAGGTCAATACTTGTAGGTTCTTTCTTTTATGATGTAGGTGGTTCATGGGCGGATTTTAATACTATAAAATTAGATCTTGGAACAGGTGAGAGGAATTTACGTTCTGGAGTTGGTTTTGGTATAAGAATAGCAACGCCAGTCTTTCCAATAAGACTTGATTGGGGCTATGGCTTAAATCATAAAGAAGGTGAACCTCTACAAGAGTTTTATTTTACGATGGGAAATGCTTTCTAAAAAGTTTATTTTATTAATTTTTTGTTTGTTTTTTATATCTTTAAAGGTATTTTGCTTGGATGATCCTTTAAACGTTGAAAACTTCAACAATGTTTTTTGTGTTGATATGGAAGAAATATTTAATGCTCATCCAAAAACTATAAAATATAAAAATGAAATTAAAGAAGTTGTATATAAAAGAAAAACAATTATAGAAGATTTAATAAAAGACTTTAACGATTTAAAATCTAAAATAGAAACTTTAAATTTAAAAATATCAAAAGCAAAGTTAGAAAACAATGAAATGCTTGCCTCTAAACATTCAAAGGAATTAGAAAATCTTTTGGTAAGTTTAAAAGAACAACGCATAAAAATTTCTGATTTGTCTGACAGTTCAAAAAAAGATATTGCTTTGCTTGAAGAGCGTTATACTGCAGAAATTTTAAAAGATATAGAAGCTTTACTAAAAATTTTTGCAAAAGAACATTATGTAGATACCATTTTAGATAAAAAAAGCATTTTGTTTGGTAAATATAAAAATGTTACAGACGAAATTGTAAAAATATTAAAGGAAAAGTAAATGAAGTTGACCACTTGTGAATTAGCAAAAATTGTTTCTGGAGAACTTATTGGAGACACAGATATTATTTTAACAGGCGTTAATAGTCTTTCTAATGCCAGGGAAAATGAAATTTCTTTTTTAGGAAATTTAAAATATTTACAAGATGCCTTAACGACCAAAGCTGGTGTTATCTTAGTAGGATTAGATATTGAAACTTCAAAATTTCAGAGAAAGAATATTATAAAAGTGGTAAATCCTCAATACTCCTATAGTTTAATTCTGGGTTTGATAGAAAAAGAAAAATTGGAAGAAATAGAATTGAAAATACACAGCAGTGCTTCCATATCAGACACTGCTGTTATAGGTGCTAATACTTATATTGGGCAAAACGTGGTTATTGAAAAAGGTGTAAAACTTGGAAATAATGCAAAGATTTTTCCAAATGTTTATATAGGGAAAAATGTTGTAATTGGGAATGATTGCATTATTTATCCAAACGTAGTCATAAGAGAAGGTACAGTTATTGGAGATAGAGTTATAATACAACCGGGTGTTGTTATTGGAGGAGATGGTTTTGGTTTTGCAAATATTGATGGTAAAATACATAAGATTCCTCAAATAGGGTATGTAAAAATAGGTAATGATGTTGAAATAGGCGCAAATACCACTATAGATAGAGCTACTTTCGATTCAACTAAAATAGGTAATGGTACAAAAATAGATAACCTTGTACAGATAGCACATAATGTTGAAATAGGTGAAAATTGTATTATTGTTGCACAAGTAGGAATAGCTGGCTCAACACATATAGGCAATAATGTAACTATTGCAGGACAATCAGGCCTTGTTGGACATTTAAAAATAGGTAATAATGTAACTATAGCCAGCCAAGCTGGTATTTCTGGAAATATCGAAGATGGTCAACAAGTAGGTGGAAATCCCATGGCACCTTTAAACCAAAGTATAAAAATAAGAGCTTTAATTAGAAAATTACCTGAGATTTATAATGATTTAAGAAAAATAAAAAAAGATTTATGGGATAAGTAGCTTTATTATGATAAGACAAACGACTATTTTAAAAGAGGCTTTGCTTGAAGGAGTAGGTCTTCATACAGGGAACAAAAGTGTTGTAGTGTTTAAGCCAGCTGTACATGCTAATTATGGTATAAGATTTATAAGAGTTGACTTACCTAATAAACCTGAAATAGAAGCAAATTATAAAAATACATCCACAGGGCTTACTGTAAGAGGAACTGGAATAGAAAAAGATGGTGTAAGGGTACACACAATAGAGCATATAATGTCTGCATGTGCGGCTTTAAATATTGACAATTTAATTATAGAGATAAACAATAGTGAGCCTCCAATTTTAGATGGCAGTTCAAAAATTTTTGCAGAAACACTTTTAAATGCAGGGCTAAAAGAATTAGACAAAGAAAAAGAATTTTATATAATTAAGGAGCCAGTTCATTTTGAATCTGGGCAAACTAAAATTTCAGCCTATCCTAGCGATAATTTAGAAATAGAATGTACTATAGGTTTTGATCATCCATTTTTAGAATATCAAAAGTTATCTTTAACAGATTTAAATAAGGATAATTATTTAAATAATTTGGCGAGTGCTAAAACTTTTTGTTTTGATTATGAAATAGAAGCTTTACAGAAAAATGGCCTTGCTCTTGGCGGTTCAATGGATAATGCCATAGTTATAGGCCTAGGAGGGATACACAATAAAGAGCCTCTTCGTTATGAAGATGAGTTTGTACGACATAAAATTTTAGATTTGATAGGTGATCTCTATTTAGCAGGCAAACCTATTAAAGCAAAGATAGTCGCTCAAAAACCTGGACATTACAATAATATCAATTTTGTTAAAGAGTTTGTAAGTAAAGCTATTTTAGAACAAAAGAAAAACTTTGGAGGAAAAGGTGAACACAGACAAGCAATTGTCTCCAACTGAAAAAATTTTAAGTCATGAGGAAGTTTTAAAGTATATTCCTCACAGGCATCCATTTTTAATGATAGATAAAGTCAAAATAGATTCTGCTGATACCACAAAGGCTGTAGGTTATAAATGTGTAAGTGGAAACGAAAATTTTTTTCAAGGACATTTTCCTGGAGTTCCTATAATGCCAGGAGTTTTAATAGTTGAGGCTATGGCGCAAACTTCGTGTGTTATGTTTCTTTCTAGACCACAAATGCAAGGCAAGCTAGCATACTTTATGGCAATAGATAATGTAAAATTTCGTGTGCCAGTAAGACCAGGAGATCTTCTTGAACTTCATGTTGAAATAATAAAAGATGGCGGTAGGCGTGGCAAAATGAGTGGAGAAGCTCATGTGGATGGCAAACTTACAACAGAAGCAGAGTTTATGTTTATTATTGTAGATAGACAATAGTTAAGAGGTTATTATGATACATCAAACAGCTGTGATAAACAAAGACGCTGTTATAGAGGACAACGTAGAAATAGGACCATATACTGTCATTGGACCTGAAGTTAGTGTTGGAAGTGGCACTAAAATTCATGGGCAGTGTGTTATAGAATATGCTCAAATAGGCACAAACTGTGAGATTTTTAATTTTTCTTCTATAGGCAAACGTCCTCAGGATTTAAAATATCAAGGTGAGCATACTAGAGTTATAGTTGGTGATGCTACAACTGTAAGGGAATATGTTACTTTAAATAGAGGGACTGCTGCAGCTGGACAAACTGTTGTAGGCAAGAATTGTTTACTTATGGCTTGCGCTCATATAGCTCATGATTGCATTATTAAAGATAATGTAATTATTGGTTACTCGACAGGACTTGCAGGACATGTAGAAGTTGATGATGGCGCAATCCTTAGTTCAAGTATTGGAGTGCATCAATTTTGTAAAATAGGAAAATCTGTAATGATTGGTGCTGGTTCTATGATTAATATGGATGTCATCCCTTATGTAACGCTTCAAGGAGATAGGGCTGTTGTAGTAGGTCTTAATCTTATAGGTTTAAAAAGGAAAAAAGTTAAACTTTCAGAAATAGAAGACATAAAATCTGCATATAAAGTTCTTTTTATGTCAAAATTAAGTTTAGAGGATGCAGTAGCAAAATTAGAAGAATCTACTTCATCTTACGTTAAAGATATAACAACTTTTATAAAAAATTCTCAACGAGGTATTACAAGACCCAAATAGGATATGTGTTAAAATGATTCTTGTGATAGGAAAGATTAACAACTTACTTTTAACGTAGACTACGGATTTAAATTTTAATCAATTTTGGAGTTATTGTAAAAATGATTCATAAAACGACGATAATAGATGAGTCTGCAATTATAGGCGATAATGTTACTATAGGAGCATATACGGTAATAGGGAAAGATGTTGTGATAGGCTCTGATGTGATAATAGGTTCTAATGTTTTTATAGAGCATGTGCGAATAGGTAATAGCTGTAGAATTTATAATTCGGCTTCTATAGGAACGCCTCCTCAAGATTTAAATTATAATAACGAGCCATCAAAAGTTTATATTGGAGATGGTACTACAGTAAGAGAATTGGTTACTTTAAATAGAGGGACAAAAAAAACAGAAAAAACTGTAATAGGTAAAAATTGTTATTTTATGGCTTCGTCTCACGTAGCGCACGACTGCCGTATAGGCGACAATGTTATTATGGCAAACTGTTCTGCTGCTGGCGGCCATGTTGAAATAGGCGATAATGCTTTTATAAGCGGTCTTGTTGGCATTCACCAGTTTACAAAAATTGGTAGAGATACAATGACAGGCGTTGGAGCAGTTGTTACAATGGATATAATTCCTTATGCTTTATGTGTTGGCGATAGAGTAAAGCTTGATGGATTAAATCTTGTTGGCATGAAAAGAAGAAAAATTTCTCAAATGGAAATAAATGCAGTTAAAGAAGCGTATCGTATAATTTTTAAATCAAAACTTTTGCTGCAAGATGCGTTAATAAAACTTGAACAAATTCAATCAGTTTGTGTTCAAGAAATTGTTAAGTTTATTAGAAATTCTAAAAGGGGCATTGTAAGGCCTTAATATTAACCTAATTATCCTGTGTAAGCAAAACAGCGTCGCATGATCTATAAGGTTTGGTTGCTAAATATCATGTACAATTTAAGAGTATAAAATGGAAAATATAGGCCTCATAGCTGGTAATAACAGATTTCCTTTTTTAGTTGCAGAAGAAATTAAAAGAAATGGCAATAGAGTTATCTGTATTGCTTTAAAAGAGGAAGCAGATCCAGATTTAGAAAATGTATGTGATAAAGTTTTTAGGATTTCTATAGGAAAATTTCAAAGAATTATAGATGCGTTAAAAAGTGAAAACGTCAAAAACGTTATAACGGCTGGTCAGGTAAAGCACGTCAAAATTTATTCTGCTATAAGCATGGATTTTCGCGCTATAAAAGTTATGGGCAGCTTAATAAATAAAAAAACTGACACTATTCTAAAAACCATATCTAACGAATTTGAGAAAGACGGGATGCACTTAATGTCGTCTTGTATATACTTAAAGCATTTGCTTTCGCCTAAAGGATTAATAGTTGGTAAAAAGTTATCTTCTAATGAAAATAAAGATGTTGATTTTGGATATAAAATAGCAAAAGGTATAGCTGGCTTTGATATTGGGCAAACTGTTGTTGTTAAAGATAAGTCTGTGCTAGCAGTTGAGTCTGTTGAAGGTACTGACGAATGTATAAGAAGAGCATATAATCTTGGCGGAGAAAATTCTATAGTTGTTAAAGTAGCAAAACCAAATCAAGACTTTAGATTTGATGTTCCTGTTATTGGTTTGCAAACAATTGATACTTTGATTCAAAATAAAGTAAGAGCAATGGCAATAGAAGCTGGTGTTACACTTATTTTAGACAAAAACGAAGTTATAAAAAGAGCTAAAGAAGAAAAAGTTACTATATTTGGCATATAAAATTAAAGTTTATAAGAAGGAAAAAATGATTAATGTAGCATGTCCTGTTATTGGCAAAAAAGAAAGACAGTTAATTAAAGAAGTTTTAGATTCAAAAATTTTAGCAAGTGGAAAATATGTTTCTGCGTTTGAACAATCTTTTGCAAAATATTGCGGTACAAAGTACGGTATTGCAACGTCAAATGGCACGACTGCTTTACATGCCGCTCTTTTGATGTGTGGCGTTAAACCTAAAGATAAAGTTATAACAACTTCTTTTTCTTTTATAGCGACTGCAAACTCTATTTTGTTTTGCGGCGCTAAGCCTATATTTGTAGATGTTGACCCAAAAACTTTTAATATTGATCTGATAAAATTAGAAGAAGCTTTGAAAAAAGAAAAAAATGTGAAGGCTGTTTTAATAGTACATTTATATGGGCTTACTTGCGATATGGACGCAATATTAAAACTTAAAAAAAAGTACGGGTTTAAACTCATTGAAGACGCTTGCCAAGCACATGGAGCAGAGTTTAAAAATAAAAAAGCCGGATCTTTTGGAGACGTGTCTGCATTTTCTTTTTATGCTACAAAAAATATGATGACTGGCGAAGGTGGAATTGTTTTAACAAATAATAAAGACTATGATAAATATGGAAGGCAAGTTATAAATCATGGTAGGGAGGGCCACTCGACACATACTGTTTTAGGGTATAATTATAGACTTACAAATCTTGCAGCAGCAATTGGTATAGCACAGTTAGAACAGCTTGAAAGTTGGATTGCAAAAAGAATAGAGAATGCAACTAAATATAATGAGACTTTTAATAATTTAGGTTTTTTACAAACGCCTTTCATACCTAAAAATTCTAGGCATGTATTTCATCAATATACATTAAGAATTGATACAAAAGAGCGAGAAAAGTTTATTAAATATCTAGCAAGCAATGGTATAGGTAGTGGCATTTATTATAACACTGTTATGTACAATCAACCGTTCTATAAACAATTGGGCTATAAACAGGGTCTTTGTAAAGAAGCTGAAAAATCAGCTCAAGAAGTGGTGTCTATTCCGGTCCACCCATCTATTAAAAAAAATGAAATACTTAAAATAATAAAAGTTGTACAAGGTTATAAAAAATGATAGTAAAAACGGCTGTTATAGGGGTGGGTTCTTTAGGGCAACATCATGCAAGAATTTTGTCGCAACATCAAAATTCTGTATTGGAATATATTGTTGATACGGATTTGAAAAAAGCTGAAAAAATTGCAAAAGCAAATAAAACTAGTTATTTAACAGATTTTAACGATTTAATAGGAAAAGTTGACTCTGTAGTTATTGCTGTACCCACCCCATATCATTATCAAGTAGCAAAACCTCTTTTGGAAAATAATTTACATTGTCTTGTGGAAAAACCTTTCACATTAAATGTTAAAGAAGCTCAAGAGCTTATAGAGATAGCGAAATCTAAAAACTTAAGATTACAAGTAGGTCATGTAGAAAGGTTTAATCCTGCAGTTATTGCAGCTGCGCCTTTTATAAATAAACCTAAATTCATTGAAGTAAATAGACTTGGTCCTTATGATCCAAGAGCAAACCATATAGGTGTAGTACTTGATTTGATGATACACGATTTAGATATTTTATTTTCTCTTGTAAAAGATAGAGTAGTTTCAGTTGAGGCACATGGTGCAAAAATTTTATCTGAAACTGAAGATATTGCAAAAGTGAGATTGAAATATGCAAATGGTTGTGTTGCAGATGTATCTGCAAGCAGAGTGTCTATGGATAAGTATAGAAAAATAAGAATTTTTCAGGAAGATAGTTATATTTCAATAGATTATGCTGGTAAAAATCTTAAAGTATACGCTAAAAAAAATGGAAAAGATAAAATAACATCTTTGTTTGATATAGATATAAAAAAGCCTAAACTCCCTACCAACGAACCTCTTTTTTATGAATTAGATAATTTTTTATCTAATATAATTGAAGGTAAAAAACCTTTAATTTCAGGAGAGCAAGGAAGAGATGCAGTAGAACTTGCTCTTAACATATTGCAAAACATGGTATTTTAATGGTAAATGATAAGATTTTTATATCAGCTGGAGATTTGTCTGGTGATATATATGCTGCAAATGTTATAAAAGAAATTAAAATAAAAAACCGAAATTGTAAAGTTCTTGCTTTAGGCGGCAATAATTTAAAAAGTGTCTCTGATTATTTTATTGAGGATATAGTTAACATCAATGCTTTTGGCCTTATATCTTTAAAGCAAATATTATATTTCAAAAATTTACTTAAAAAATTAGAATTTATATTTACTACACAACGGCCTGACAAAATAGTACTCGTAGATTATTATGGGTTTCATATACATCTTGCAAAACTTGCAAAAAAATTAAACATTTCAGTATTTTATTATATAAGTCCTCAAGTGTGGGCATCAAGAAGTTACAGAATAAAAAAGCTAGCAAAAGTCGTAAAAAAAATGCTTGTTATTTTCCCTTTTGAGGAAGCGTTGTATAAGAAAAACAAAATTGACGCTATTTTTGTAGGAAATCCTTTAGTAGATAAAATAACACAAAAAAATAATTTCAATAAAAATGCTTTTGGTTTTTCTAATCCGCCTTTAATAGGATTATTTCCTGGCAGTCGCAACTGGGCAATTAAACGCCATATCCCAATATTGCTCGAAACTGCAAAAATACTTAAAGAAAAAGTAAATGCAAGATTTATAATGTTTTGTACAAATTCTGCCTTTTATGATTTGCCAGAATATATTAAATTGGACACTTCAGGTTCTTTTGAACAAAGGAAACTCATAGATTTTGCTATTTGTCCATCTGGCACGGTAAGTCTTGAAAATGCATTAATGGGTATTCCTATGGCTATAATATATAAACTTCCTTATATCAACTATTTTTTTTTAAGAGCAATTGTAAAAGTAAAATACATAACAATGGTCAATATCTTATCTTCCAAAAATGTTATTTCTGAATTTATTCAGTTTAACGCAAATCCAAAGAAAATATCAGAATATGTACTTGCTCAACTAGAGCCTAAGAATTATATGCCAAAAGTCCAAGAACTTCTTTTGTTTAGGAAAATGTTAGGTCATATTGGCGTAAGTAAAAGAGTAGCAGAAATAATTTTAAACGCTTAAGAAACATGCCTATTTGAAGAGGTTTATTTTAGATATGGAAAATATTTTACAAATACTATCTTAATATGCCTAAAAATGAACTTGAAATTGTGAAAAAAGCTTATAATTATGCTTTAGACGCTCATTATTGCCAATGTAGGGCTTCGGGGGAACCATACGTATCACATTGCATTTAAGTGTAATGCAAAATTTGGACGAATTAAAAATGGACTATGCGACAATTGCTGCGGCATTACTGCATGACATTTTAGAAGATACTTTAGTAACCGAACAAGAACTTGTAAAAGGGTTTGGTAGCGAGGTGGTCTCTTTAGTAAAGGGGTTACAAAACTTTCAAAGTATCAGTTTGACGATAATATATAACAGAGCAGGCAGAAAATTGGCGTAAAATGCTGCTTGCGGTAGTTAAAGATATTAGAGTGATAATAATTAAATTAGCAGATAGACTCCATAATATGAAAACTATCCAGTTTTTGCCTTTAGAAAAACAAAAACTTATTGCTCGAGAATCGCTTACTTTATATGCCCCATTTGCTCATAGACTTGGTTTATATCATTGGAGGAGTCAGCTAGAGGATTTGTCTTTTGAAGTGTTATATCCTAAAGAATACAATTTTATAAAAAGCCAATGGGAAAAGCGTTCGGAAAGTAATTTGGAAAATCTTATGTCGGTAGAAAAACAGATTAAAGAAAAATTAAAAGATACTGGTATAAAATATAGAGAATTGGCAAGACCAAAAAATTTGTACGGCATATATAATATAAAAAGATGGAGAGACAAAATAAACCGTTTAATGAAATTCAAGATTTGTTTGGCCTTAGAATTATTACAGACACTTGTAGAACATTGTTGCCAGATACTTAGCATAATAAATTCAAACTTTAATTTGGTGGAAGGTTCTTTTACAGATTATATAAATATGCCAAAGGCAAATATGTATCAGTCTTTACACTTGAGTATTATTTCAGATACAAACGCTGTAGTTGAAACGCAAATTAGAACGGAAGAAATGCATCAGAGAGCACAGAATATGGAGTTGCTGCGCATTGGCGCTATAAACGCAATGCAGAAGGCATAGTCAAAGAAGATACAAAAAATGTTCTTGCTGAAGATAAATTAGACTGGCTAAAACATTTCCTTGAGTATCAAAAAGATGCGATAGATTCTGTAGAATTTCTAGATTCGTTAAAAACAGAGTGTAATTTTGAACAAATATTTGTTTTTACCCCTAAAAGAAATGTTATAAAACTCCCGTTTGGAGCAACAACTTTAGATTTTGCATATGCTGTTCATTCAGATATAGGAAATACTTTTATGGGAGCAAAGGTTAATGGTAAAATGGTAACAATAGGTACAAAATTAAATACCGGTGATGTTTGTGAAATTTTAACTAGAAAAAATATAAAACCAAATATAAAGTGGTTAGAATATGCAACGACTGCTCAAACTCGTTCTAAGATAAGAAAATATTTAAGAGAACATTATAAAACACAGCTATTATAAATTTGAAAATAGCTGTGTTTTATTTACAAGATTAAAATCATATTGCTTTTTTTACTTTGTTTGATTTAATACAAGAAGTGCAAACATATTCGCGAGTTTTTTTACCGTTTACAATAATGTTTAAATTTTGAAGATTAGGTCTAAAAAGTCTCTTTGAAGCTTTATTTGAGTGACTTACAGTATTACCAAATGACGAGCCTTTACCACAAACTGCGCATTTATAAGACATTTTCTACATTCCTCCCAATAATATCAATGTCTAAAGATTGTACATAATTTGCCAAATCATAGTCAAATTGAGAAAATTTTTATTATGTTGCTTCTTAAAAATTTGATAAACTATCTGCATTATTATTTATAATTTAATTTTGGGGAAAATAATGAGATGTTTAAAGAATAGACATTTATTTAGACTTTATGAACATATTCAAGTATTTATAAATTATTCTATTCCAAAAGAAGATAGTCTTTATGTTAATAAAGTTTTGGCTATTGCTCCTCATCAAGACGATGAAGCTGTTGGTTGTGCTGGCACTTTGGTAAAACATGTAAAATCAGGTGGACATTTAGAGATTGTTTTTTGTACAAAAGATTCTCAAGAGAGAATGGAAGAATCTAAAAAATCTGCAGAAATAATAGGGTCTAAAAAAAATCATTATATGCATTTCCCTGCGCGTAGTTTAAATGGGAATAAAGATTTTAGGGAAAATTTAGAGAATGTTTTAAATGCTGTAAAACCTGAAGCAATTTTTTTGCCTTTCTTTTTTGACAAACATGATGATCATATAGCTATTTCTTGGGCGCTTAACAAAATAAAAAAGAAAATAAATTTGGATTTTATAGTTTACGCTTATTCTGTGTGGTCACCGTTAAATCCAAACTGTTTGTTTGATATAAGTAAAGAATGGGATATCAAAAGGCAGGCAATAGAATGCTATAAAACTCAACTTGTCACAAGAGATTATATAAAAATTGCTCAAGGTTTGAATCAGTATTGGGGTGAAGTTAAAGAGCGGGGCATGATGTATGCTGAAGTTTTTCTTAAAATGACAGTTCAAGAATATATATCTTTTTGGAACAAAGTGTTTAAATGAAATATAAAATTTTACATATTTTTTCTTCTTATTCCTTTGGAGGTGCAGAAAAAACTACACTTCTTTTAGCAGAAAATTTACAAAAGTCAGGTCTTTGTGATAATATCGTTGCAGTTCCATATGGAAGTAAATTATATCAAGAGGCTTTTAAAAAAAATATTAAGCTAAAAGCATTTAAAGCTGCTAATTCTTTTGATCCTAGTGCTATTTTAAGACTAGTAAAAATTATAAAAAAAAACAATGTAAATATATTACATGTTCACCAAGGGAAACTATATTGGACTGCTCTTTTAGTAAAATTTTTATGTTTAAATAAAATTAAAGTAGTTTTTCATAGAAGACAAGATACTAGACATAGTTTTATAAGTAAAAACCATTATAAATTTGTAGACGCTGTTATAACTGTTTCGCAAGCTGTTGCTAATGGTCTAATAAAATATGAAAAAGTTGATGTTAAGAAAATTAAAGTAGTTTATAATGGGGTAAATTTTGAAAAATTTAATAAAAACATAGATTATAGCGATATTATAAAAGCGTATTCTTTAGAGAATAAAAAAGTTATTGGTACAGTTTCTCAAATTGTAGATTTTATGGGCAAAGGTCAGATACATCTTATGGAAGCAGCTAAAATGCTAAAAGAAGAGTTTTCTGATTTAAGATATTTAATAGTAGGTTCAGGTAAAGGTTTGCAGGAACAACAGGCTTACGCAAAAAAGCTTAATGTTGATGATATAGTTTATTTTACGGGTTACCAAGATAATGATAATGTACCTAAATATATGTTATCTATGGATATTTTTTGTTTACTTGCCTGGGATACTGAAGGTATGCCAAATGTTGTTGTGGAAGCCCAATCTCTAGAAAAACCTGTAATTGTTACAAATATTGGCGGAAACACTGAAGCATTTATAGATGGTGTTACAGGCATTATGGTTAGTCCTAAAAATTCTGTTCAGGTTGCAAATGCGATAAAAAAACTTATTTTAAATCCTGATATTGCAAAACAGATGGGAAGAGAAGGCAAAAAGTTTGTTAAAGAAAAATTTGTTTTAGAAAATACTGTAAAAAATACTTTAGAGGTTTATGAAAAAATATTAAGGCATTAGTTTTATAGGACAATTTAAATGGATAAAGTATCAGCTTATGTATTAACTAAAAACTCAAGTCAACATATAAAAGAATGCATAGAAAGCATTAAGTGGACTGATGAAATTATAATTATAGATGATTTTAGTACAGACGCTACTTTAGAAATTGCCAAATCTTTTGACTGTAAAGTTGTCCAGAATAAGTTTGAATATTTTGGCAAACAGAGGAATTTTGCTTTACAGCAATGCTCTTATCAATGGGTTGTATGTCTTGATTCTGACGAAGTAATATCTCAACATTTAAAAGATGAAATAGAGTATGTACTTAAAAATTCTCTAAAATTTGACGCTTATATTGCTCCAAGAAAAAGTAGATTCATAAATAAGTGGATTATGCATTCTGGCTGGTATCCAGATTATAGACACCCAATTTTGCTTAACAAAAACAAAGTAAAATATAAAGATCAACTTGTTCATGAAGATATAGATTATAAAGGCGAAAAGTTTTATTTTAAAGGTGACATTCTACATTATCCTTATGACAGCATAAAAAGTTTTATTAAAAAATCTGACTTTTATAGCGATTTGCGTTCAAAAGAAATGTTTCAAAGAGGTAAGAAGTTTAAATTAGTAAATTTGGTAGTAAATCCTATTGTCATCTTCATTAAAATGTACGTAATGAAAAAAGGTTTTTTGGATGGTATTACAGGTTTAATACTTGCATTGCTTTATTCTTCATTTTACACTTTAATGAAATACGTAAAACTTTGGGAATTAGAAAATAAATGAAAGCTTTATATCCATTATCTCTAGTTTATTCTTTTTTGTATAAATTAGATAAAAATTTAAGCAAACCAAAAAGATTACAAAAACCTGTAATAAGTGTTGGCAACATAACTGTAGGAGGTACAGGTAAAACTCCTATAGTAATAGAGCTTTTAAAGTTTTTAGTTAAAAATAAAGTAAAGCCTACAGTTTTAACTAGAGGATACTTAAGAAAAGCTAAAAAAACAGTATTGTTAAAAAATGGTACTACTAATTTAGATGTTACTATAAGTGGCGATGAGCCAATGTTAATAGCAAAAAGTGTTCCAGAAACTTTTGTTATTGTTGGGACAAACAGGTACTGCAATGCTAGAAAATTTGAAAATAAGATAAATACAGATGTGTATGTTTTAGACGACGGTTTTCAGCATTGGAGTATACAAAGAGATTTAGATATAGTTTGTATAAATGCTTTTAATCCCTTTGGCAATGGTATGCTACTACCTGCTGGAATTTTAAGAGAACCTATAAAGGCTTTAAAAAGAGCTGATATCATAATGTTAACCAACTCTGATATGATAAGTCAAACGCAATTAGCAAGCTTAAGAAATGAAATATTGTCTTTAACAGAGAAAGATTCTATAGTAACTTATTATGATAATTTTGAGTATACGAGTTTAGATTTAAAAACAAATTTTGATATTAGAGTTTTAAAAGAGTCAAATTTATATTCTTTAAGTGCTATTGGTTTTGCAAACGGTTTTGAGAATTGTATTTTAAAATCAGGCTTAGAAATAAAAGACAGTATAATTTTAAAAGATCACAGTGTATTTGACAATAAATTCTTAAACGATGTAATTAAAAAATATAAAAATGCTTATTTTATTGTTACCGCTAAAGATGCTGTAAAGCTTGACAATATTGATGAAGATATAAAAAGAAAAATTGTGGTTTTAAAAGTAACTCCGAAATTTATAACAGGAAAAGAACAATGGGAAAGCAGTATAATAAATGTCCTGCAGTCTTTTTAGATAGGGATGGTACTCTTATTTATGATAAGAACTACTTAAGTTCTCCTAGTCAAATTAAGCTTTATTCTTATGCTGCAGAATGCATTAATAAACTTAAAAAAGCTGGCTTTAAAGTAATAGTTGTAACAAATCAGTCTGGTATTGCAAGAGGCATGTTTACAATAAAAGATTTAGATAAAATCCATAAAAAATTTTTAGACCTTTTAAAAGAACAAGGTGCAGTTGTTGACGGTATATATTTTTGTCCTCATATAGATGAAGATAAGTGTAAATGCAGAAAACCAAAAATAGGTATGGTAGTACAAGGTTCTAAAGATTTTAATATAGATTTAAAAAAATCTTATGTAGTCGGAGATAGTATCAGGGATTATTTATTGGGTTTTAATATGGGCGGAAAAGGTATACTAGTGCTTACCGGACATGGGAAAAAACAACAAAAAAAAATAATCCAAGAAAAAATAAAACCTTTAGCTATATGCAGAAGTTTAAACCAAGCGGCTAATTTTATAGTTAGAGATAATAAAAATGTTAAAGAAAGTTAATGTATTATTATGTGTACTTTGGTTTTTTTCAATAAATTTGTTCGTTGCAAATCAATCAAATATATTACAAGCTACAGAATTTGAAAAAATAGGTTATACACTTACGTGGAATATGCTCCCTGTTGGGGAAGCTAGTTTAACTCTTAAAGAGTTTAAAGATATAAATGGAATAAAAGCTCGTTATGCTAGTTTAAGTGTGGTAACGAACGATTTTTTGTCTTCTATGTTTTCTCTTAATGCTAAATTTGAATCTTTATTTGAGTGCAATGCTAAGTACTCTTTTGAGTTCATTTCTAAAATATTTCAAGATGGCAAGCAACGATATGAACAAGTTATATTTGATCCACAAAAACAAAACTATAGATTAAATAGCTCTGGAGTAATAAAGGAAGGGAAAACTTTAAAAGATGCAAAGGATATTTTAGCTATTTTATATTGTATTAGAACGCTTGATTTAAAAGTAGGCTATAAATATATTTTAAACTTACATTCACAAAATATTTCTAGTCCAATGACTGTTAAAGTTTTAAAAAAAGAACAATTAAATACAATTTTTGGGCAACGAAATTGTTTTGTGATAGAGCCTTTAATTTATCAAAACAGTGCAATTGACTTAGATGGTAAAATATTTATATGGATTACTGCAGATGCAAAAAAATTGCCTGTTTATGTAAAGGTTGAAATCAATATAGGAGTGATATCTGCAAAGCTAACATCTTTTAGTAATGAAAAATAGGAAAATTTTTTTTATGAGCGTTTTAAATAAATCTATAAAAACAGCAAGACTATCTGTATTTTCTAATATTGTTTTAACATTAAGTAAGCTCTTTGTTGGTTTGTTTATAGGTTCAATATCAATTATTTCTGAGGCTGCTCATTCTTTGGTAGACTTAGTCGCTTCATTGATAGCTTATTTTGCTGTGCAAGAAGCTGCAAAACCTGCTGATAAACAACATCCGTATGGCTATGGTAAATTCGAGAATGTTTCAGGCACTATAGAGGCTGTCCTTATTTTTGTAGTAGCTATTTATATTATTTGTGAAGCAGTTGATAAACTTTTAAATCCTTTAGAAATGCAAATGCCTATAGCTGGTGTTTTAGCTATGTTTTTTTCTGCAAGCGTAAATTTTTTTATTTCAAAAAAACTTTTTATAGTGTCAAAGAAAGAAGATTCTATTGCTATAGAAGCTGACGCATGGCATTTAAGGACAGATGTTTACACTTCTTTAGGTGTTATGATCGCGTTGTTTATAATTGCTGGGTTTGAATTTTTTTTGCCAAAAATAAATATCTATTGGTTAGATTCTGTTGCAGCTATTTTTATAGCGTTCATAATAGTTAAAACTGCTTACAAACTTATTCTTAAATCTGCTAAAGACTTATTTGACGTGAGTCTTCCGGAGGATGAAGTTAAACTTATAGAAGAAATAATAGAGACAACGAGTATGAGTATTTCAGGTTATCATGCTTTAAAAACTCGCAAAGCTGGCAATAAAAGGTTTGTTGAGTTTCATATATTGGTTAAACCACAAATGAGCGTTTTACAATCTCATGAAATAACAGAGAAAATTAAGTATGAAATTTCTAAGATATTAGAAAATGTTACTGCTACAGTTCATGTGGAGCCTTGCGATAATACATGTACGTTAAAATGTCAGGAAGGTTGTTTAATAAAAGCTTGTAGATTAGAAAACGTTAAAAAATAAACTGGAGAGACTATATGGATGCAGATGAGATAATAAATTGGATTTCAACAGATTTGAGCTTGCCTGAAATTGGCGTTAAAAATACTGTTAGTATGTTAAGTGATGGGGATACTGTACCTTTTATTTCTAGATATAGAAAAGAAAAGACAGGGAATTTGTCTGAGATTAATGTAAGAGACATTGCGGATAAATTGCAGTATTATGTAGAGCTTCAAGCCAGAAAAGAAACTATATTAAATGGTATACAAGAACAAAAAAAACTTACTCCAGAACTAAAAAAACAAATAGAACAATGCAAAGAAAAAACTAAATTGGAAGATATCTATTTGCCGTACAAACCAAAAAGACAAACAAAAGCAACGATTGCAAAAGCTAATGGATTAGAGTCTCTTGCTATAGAAATTATGGAACAGAAACGTTCTATGAAAGAAAATAGAGAAAATATCATAAAAAAATACTTAAATTTAGAAAAGGGTGTTGATACTATAGAAAAAGCTGTTTCTGGCGCAATAGATATTGTAGCTGAACAAATATCAGATAATGCCAATATTAGGGGTATGGTTAGAAATTTTATAATTTCAACAGGAAGTATTAGGTCTAAAGCCACAAAAGCTGTAGAGAATCTTAAAACTAAATACGATATGTATTATGATTATAATGAGTCATTAAAGACTGCCCCTAGTCATAGACTACTTGCAATAAGGCGCGGTTCTAAAGAACAAGTTTTATCTTGGAAAATAGTTGTAGACGATGATCAAGCTGTAGATTTAATACTTGCAAAGGTAGCAATAAACAATAGATCTTTATTTTATCCTGAGCTTTACACTGCTGTAAAAACTGCATATGATAGACATTTATACCCATCTTTACAGGTAGAAGTATTTTTAGCAAAAATGAATGAAGCTGACAGAGATGCAATAGATGTTTTTGCTAAAAATGCAAAAAATCTTTTACTTGCAGCGCCAGCTGGGTATAAAATTATAATGGGTATAGATCCTGGTTTTAGAACAGGTTGTAAAGTTGTTGTTATAGATGAAAATGGAAACTTTAAAGAATACCATGCAATTTTCCCTCATCAACCACAAGCGAAAATTCAAGAAGCTGAGGATATATTAGTAGATTTAATAAAAGAATACTATGTAGAGCTTATATCAATTGGTAATGGCACAGCATCAAAAGAAACAATTGCTTTTGTAAAAGCTGTTGTAAAAAAATATAATTTAAATTCAAAAGTTGTAACAGTAAGTGAAGCAGGTGCTTCTGTATATTCTGCTTCTGTGCTTGCGTCTTTGGAGTTTCCAAATTTAGATGTTACTGTTAGAGGAGCAATAAGTATAGCAAGAAGATTGCAGGATCCTTTAGCAGAGCTTGTAAAGATAGATCCTAAGTCTATAGGAGTAGGGCAATACCAACACGACGTAAACCAAATACAATTAAAAAAACAGTTAGATGCTACAGTTGAATCTGCAGTTAATTATGTAGGAGCTAACTTAAATTCTGCATCAGTTGAATTATTATCCTATATTTCTGGTATAGGAAAACTGGTTGCGAAAAATATTGTAAATTATAGACTTCAAAATGGTTCTTTTAAAAATAAAAATGATCTTATGAAAGTTTCTCTGTTTGGAGAAAAGACATTTAAACAGTGTGCAGGTTTTTTAAGAATTTCAGAAGGCTCAAATCCTTTAGATAACTCTGTTGTTCACCCTGAAATTTATTCTATTGTAGAGCAAATGGCAAAAGATTTGTCTGTTGATATTACTGGTTTAATAGGCAATCAAGAACTTATAAAAAAAATTGATACCAAGAAATATATTACTAAAGATATAGGTCTTTTGACATTAAATGATATTATCACAGAATTAAAAAAACCGGGAGTGGATCCAAGAAAAGATTTTTCAACAGTAGAATTTAGTGAAGATATAAATACTGTAGAAGATTTAAAAGAAAATATGATACTTGACGGCACTGTTACCAATGTTACTAACTTCGGCGCTTTTATAGATATCGGCGTCCATCAAGATGGACTTGTGCATATTTCAAAATTAAGTTCAAAATTTGTTAAAAATCCTCATGGGATTGTTTCTGTAGGTGATACTTTAAAAGTTAAAGTATTAAAAATAGATAGCGAACTTAAAAGAATTAGTCTTGAAGTTATTGGCAAATGAAATCCCTATCATCTTTTCCAAAAGTGTTGATGTTGTGCTATATTAAAGCTAACGTTTATAATTAACAATTAAGTATTTGGTTGTGTGTTAGATTCAAATGTAATATAATTGTCAGAAAATTGTGGAGGGATGCAATGTATAAAATTGTTTTAATTAGACATGGTGAGAGTGTTTGGAATAAAGAGAATAAATTTACTGGTTGGACAGATGTTGATTTGTCACAAAAAGGTTATCAAGAAGCATTGGATGCTGGTAAACAGTTAAAAGACAATGGCTTTACTTTTGATTTAGCTTATACATCTGTGCTTTCAAGAGCGATAAAAACTTTGTGGAATGTTTTAAATATAATGAACTTATTGTGGATACCGGTTATAAAAAATTGGAGATTAAATGAAAGGCACTATGGAGCATTACAAGGGTTAAATAAAGCTGAGACTGCTGCAAAATATGGAGATGAGCAAGTGAAGATATGGAGGAGAAGCTATGATGTTCCTCCAATGCCTTTAGAGGAAAATGATGAAAGGTATCCAGGGAAAGATAAAAGATATGCAGGTCTTTCAAAACAAGAGATCCCTTTAACAGAATGTTTAAAAGATACCGTTGCAAGAGTTATCCCATATTGGGAAAGAGAGATTGTTCCACAAATAAAAGCAGGTAAAAAAATTATAGTTGCAGCTCATGGAAATAGTTTAAGGGCTTTAGTTAAATATTTAGATGAGATAAGCGATAATGATATTGTGGATTTAAATATACCTACAGCTATACCTTTAGTTTATGAACTTAATGAAAATTTAAAGTCTATAAAAAGCTACTATTTAGGAGATCAAGAAGCTATTAAGCAAGCTATGGAAGCAGTTGTAAATCAAGGAAAAGCAAAATAGGGTTTTTAGAGAGACCCAATAATAGAAATAAGGGGTTCTGTAATGCTACGAAAGCTCAGGTTATATTTTATAAATAACAAAATATGGTTTATTATTGGCGCTATAGTTGTGGGTCTTATAGGTTTGTCTATTTATGGATTAAGCAAAGTTGAATCTTTCTATAGAGTAATGACCCTTGCAACCATGCCTATGCACCTTTTGCTTGCGGTTGCAAATGCAGCTGTTTTTGTGTTCATGTATGTGATAATGTTTAGAAAAGGTGGCTTTGGCAATTTAAAAAAGAAAAACATTCAAGCTAAAGACATTGAAATTTCTTTTAAAGATGTTATAGGTCTTGAAGGTGCAAAAAAAGAAGCTTTAGAAGTTGTAAAACTTATTAAAGATAGAAAACAAGTTCAAAAAATAGGTGGGAAAATAATTAAAGGTATTCTTTTAATGGGACCACCTGGGTGCGGTAAAACTTTAATTGCAAAAGCTATAGCGACAGAATGTAAAATTCCTTTTATTTCTATAGCTGGCAGTGAGTTTATCGAAATATTTGTTGGAGTTGGCGCAAGTAGAGTAAGAAGTCTTTTTAAAAAAGCTAGAGAATATGCTTATACTAGTGGAGCTTGTATAGTTTTTATAGATGAAATTGAAGTTATAGGTAGAGGAAGAACATTCTCTTATATGGGTGGTGGAGAAGAAACAAATAGTACTCAGAATCAACTACTTGTTGAAATGGACGGTTTAGAGAATAAAAAGAGTAATGTTATTGTTATAGCTGCAACAAATGCTGATGAGTCAGTGTTAGATAGAGCATTGATTAGACCAGGCAGATTTGATAGGAAAATCTCTATTACTCTTCCAAACTTAAAAGAAAGAGAAAAACTATTTGAGTATTATTTGAAAAAAGTAAAAATATCTTCTGAAGTAAAAATTGACAGACTTGCTAGGAAAGCGGTATATAAATCTCCAGCTGATATTGAAAATATTGTTAAAGAATCTGCTTTAATTGCTACAAGAGAAAATAAAGAAGAAATAGATATGAAAGATATCTCAGAAGCTATGGATAGGATAGATTTAGGTATAGAAACGCATTTAGATATGACGCCTAAAGAACTTGAAATAACATCTTATCATGAAGCTGGTCATGCTGTGGCAATATATCTTATGCATCCAACTGATGATGTCTTTAAAGTTACTGTAAAATCACATCAAGGTTCATTAGGTCTTGTTGCTCCACTTCCTAAGGAAGAGTTACATAACGAAAACAAAGATGAACTTCTTGCAGATATTATGGTGTCTCTTGCTGGTTATACCGCAGAGAAATTAAAATATAATAATACTACTACAGGAGTTTCTGCAGACTTCTCTAGAGCTATGGCCATAGCCAATGCTATGGTGTGGAAAGTTGGTATGGGTAGCAATGGTATGGTAGGAAATTTTTCTATTATACCTAAAGAACAAATGTCTCAAAGCTTAAAAGAAAAACTAAATAATGAAACAATAGCTATAATAAATTCTTGTTATTTTAAAGTAGAAGAGTTTTTAAAATCAAATTGGGATGCAGTAGACGCGCTAGCAAATAGGCTTATAAAAGATAAGGAACTTGACTTTGATGAGTTAGAAGAGGTTATGGAAACTGTAGGTAAGAAAAAACCTAGAACTGAAAAATCTATAATTTCTGATTTTTTAAATTAAAAAATAGAATTCTTATTGCAAAGGGAAAATTGCAATTATGAGTAAAATTAAAGTTATATTAAGTTTGTGTATAGCAGTTTTTTTATGCGCTTCATGTGGAGTTACTTATAAAAAAGAAGAAATTTCACAAGATTTACAAGCTCTTATAAAAAAGGAATGTGGTTTAGACTCAAATGTTGTTGTTATTGGAAAAACTTTATATTTAGACATAGTAATAGACAAATTCATTTCTAATGACAATAAAATTGTTTTTCAAACAATAAAAACAATACAAACTACAAATCTTGCGATAGTTAGAGTCGTTTTAAGTAGCGATTCTAATATACAGTATATGGTTGGGACAGCTTTTGATAAAAATAAAATTTTGGCTTTTAGGATTGTTCAAAATATTGATGATATAAAAAGTTATTTTTATATGCGTATATCTCGCTCAGATTATGAGTCAAGAAATCTTATTGAACTTGCTGGTGGCAGTTCTTTTGCAGCAAGAATGGTAAACGATAAACATGATATAACAAAAGATGAATTTGTTGGAAGACTTATAGCTTCGCAAATTAATATGATGATTAGAACAAACCTTCTTTACGGAGCTTTAATAGGAGCAATGCAGATGCAATATATAGGTATAAAAGGTAATGAACTTTATTTTCTGGTTTTAGGCACTGTAAATTCTGTAGTAGAGCCTATAATTCAAGAGGCTTTACAGAGTGATCTTGAAAGTTATGTAAATAAGTATCAAGTTTCTTTTAATTCTATAAAAGCTATAAATCAAAATGGTAAAGTTATATTTAATGCATATTTGTCATAGGAGGGCCTCTGCAAAAACGTTATCTGTAATCTAAAAATAACTTGAGATTATAAAAATTAGATGCATAAAAAAGAGAGGAAAAATGATAGCTGCAAAGTTTGTAAGAATTAATTATGAGTCTTATGAAGATTTTATACAAAACTATAAGATTCATGTTCCAAATAATTTTAATTTTGGTTTTGATGTCGTCGATGAAATAGCCAAATCTGAACCTAACAAAAAAGCTATGGTTTGGTGTAATTCTGAAGGTGCAGAAAAAACTTTTACTTTTGAAGATATAAAAAAGGAAAGCAATAAAGCTGCAAACTTTTTTAAGTCTTTAGGAATAAAGAAAGGCGACGCAGTTATACTAATGTTAAAAAGACGATATGAATACTGGCATTGCTCAATTGCCTTGCATAAAATAGGCGCTTTGGTGATTCCTGTTACGCATTTATTAACAGCAAAAGATATAAAATATAGAGTAAAAGCTGCAAATGTAAAAATTATTGTAGCGGCTTCAGATCTTAGAATTATAGATATAATAAATGAAGCAAAAAAAGATTTCCCTGAGTTAAAGCATGTGGTATCCGTAAGTGGCAAAGTTGACGGTTGGATAGAATATTCAAAAGAGATTGAAAAATTTTCTGATATTTTTACAAGACCTGTTGGAGCTGAAGCAACGACTTCAAAAGATAAGTTTTTATTATATTTTACATCAGGTACGACTGGTATGCCTAAGATGGTCTATCATAATTTTTCTTACCCTTTGGGACATATTATTACTGCGCGTTTTTGGCAGAATTTAAATGAAAACAGTTTGCATCTTACAGTGGCAGACACTGGCTGGGCGAAAGCTTCATGGGGTAAGATTTATGGACAGTGGTTGTGTGGGGCTTGTATTTTTGTTTATGATTATGAAAGATTTGATTATCATGAATTATTATCTAGAGTTGCTCATTATAAAGTAACTTCTTTTTGCGCTCCTCCTACGGTTTATAGATATATGATAAAAGAAGATTTTTCTAAATATGCTTTTTCTAATTTAAAGTATGCTGAAACCGCTGGAGAACCTCTAAATCCTGAAGTTTTTATAAAGTTTAAAAAGATGACGGGATTAGAGATAAAAGAAGGTTTTGGACAAACAGAAAGTGTTGCTTTTGTTGCAACGTTCCCTTGGATGAAAGTAAAACCTGGATCTATAGGCAAACCTTCTGCAGGATGGAATGTAGATATTGTAGATAGTCAGAATAATTCTTGTCGAGCGGGTGAAGAAGGACGTCTTGTTATAAGAATACAAGATTCTAAACCTGTAGGTTTATTTTGCGGATATTATAATAAAGATGATGTTATGACGGAAAAAGTTTTAAAAGGTGGAATATATGACACTGGCGATATGGTCTATAAAGACGAAGATGGGTATATTTGGTTTATTGGACGCTCAGATGATGTTATAAAAAGTTCAGGATACAGGATTGGACCTTTTGAAGTTGAAAGCGCATTACTAGAACATCCAAGTGTTTTGGAATGTGCAATTACTGGTGTTCCTGATGATATTAGGGGATCTGTTGTTAAAGCCACTGTTGTACTTGCTAAAGAATATAATCCAAGTCCAGAACTTGTTTTAGATCTTCAAAATCATGTAAAAAGTATTACTGCTCCATATAAATATCCAAGAATTATAGAGTTTGTCAAAGAACTTCCAAAAACCATAAGCGGCAAAATAAAGCGTAAACATATAAGAGATTGCGATTCAGTTAAGCAGAAGAGTTAGTTATGTAAGGAGACTTTATATATGGATATGAGAAAACAAATTTTACAAATGGCAAAAAAAGCGCAAGGTAAAATAATTTTGCCTGAAAGTTTTGATATAAGGATTTTAAAAGCTGCTTCTATGCTTACTAAAAATTCTGTAGCTTCAGTTGTTTTGCCAACAAATAATTTAGAAGAAGTTAAGAGCTTAGCACAAGCAGAAGGTATAGATTTAAAAGGAATAGAAATTATTGCTATAGATAGATCTTTGTTAGACAATACTAAAGTCAAATCTTTTGTTGATGCAAGAATGAAAAAAGGAATGTCTGAACAGGAAGCTTCAGATTTGTTAAAAAATCCTCTATTTTTTTCCATGATGTATCTTAAAAGCGGTAAATGTAATGCTTGTGTAGGCGGAGCTGTATACGATAGCGCAGACGTTTTAAGAGCGGCTATTTATGTTGTAGGTATGCAAGAAGGACTAAAGATGATGTCTTCTTACTTTCTTATGATTCCTCCTGAAAATCATCCGATAATAAAAGGGCCTCTGATGTTTGCAGACTGTGCTGTAAACCCTGAACCTCAGGCTTTGGGATTACAAAATATAGCAGTGTCTAGTGTAGCAAGTTACAAAAAAATTTTTCCAGAAAAAACTGCAAATGTTGCAATGCTTTCTTTTTCGACTAAAGGAAGCGCAAAAAACAAAATGCTTTCAAAAGTAATAGAAGCTACAGAACTTACAAAAAAATATTTTAAAGGAAATAAATCTGTAAATATTGATGGAGAGCTACAATTTGACGCTTCTATCTTGCCAAACATAGCTAAAAGAAAAGCACCAGATTCTTTAGTTGCAGGAAATGCAAACATTTTTATTTTCCCAGATTTAAATGCTGGCAATATTGCCTATAAAGTTGCAGAGAGACTTGGCGGATTTCAGGCTGTAGGCCCTATCCTTCAAGGGTTGGCTCTTCCTGTAAGCGATTTAAGTAGAGGTTCTAGTTTTGAAGATATTTATCTAATAAGCGCTGTAATGCTTTTAAAATAGTTTAAGGTCTCTTTAAAAGTCCTTTAGTTAATCCGTATGGTTGGGGATTTAGAATTTCTTTTAGCCACTAAAAGATTAATCCCTGTAATGTTATTGTTTAAAAGTATTGTATTTACTGTATGTCGTGCATGCGCATAAGTGTTATGATGTTTGCTTATGTGGGCAAGAAAGACATATTTTAGACTATCTTTAACAGTTGAACATTTTTGTATTTCACAAATAGCATTTGCTGCATCTTCGTTTGATAAATGTCCAAAATCGCTTAATATCCATTGTTTGTTTTCATATGGTCTAAAACTAAATTCCAGCATTTGTTTATTATAATTTGATTCTATTACAAGGATATTGCTGTTTGCTAAAATTTTTATGATATTATTACATATCTTTCCTGTATCTGTAATATAGCCTATTTTATAGCTTCTTTTTTTTACTTCACTAAAAAATGTAAATCCACAAGTTTTAGAAATATTAGCATCTTTGTGATATACGTCAAAAGCTTCAATTTTAATATTGTCAATTGCAAAACTTCTATTATATTCTATATAGAGACAATCTTTAATTTTATGTTCATGTTTTTTTAACATATCTTTAAAAATGTTTTTAGTAATATATACTGGGATTTGATTTTTTTTTAAAAAGTTAATACAAGAAACACTTATATGGTCTAGGTGTGCGTGCGTTATAATAGAATACAGGTTTTTTATGTCAATGTTTAGATTTTCAAGTTGTTTAGATAAATACTTAGCATTACAGCCGCAATCAATTAGAATTGCAGTTTTTTCATTCCATAATATGGAACAATTACCGCTTGAGCCGCTTGCAATAACTGAAAAATTTAAGCTCAAAATTGTTTGATCGCTTTTTCTACTATCTTTACAGCCAAATCAATAGCAGCATTTACATCTTTAATGTTAAACACAGAAGTTGGAGCGTGGATATATCTTGTTGGTATACTTAAAATTCCAGTTAAGATACCTTCTCTGTTTGTATATATCATAGCGCCGTCTGTCATTCCAGCATCTACTACATCTATTTGGTGTGGTATTTTGTTTTCATTTGCAGCTTCAAAAATAATTGTTCTTACTTTTTGTGGTACTATTGTTCCTCGTCCTGAAGCTTCTATCATGGTTATTGCCACGCCTTTTCCTAATTTTAAAGATGAAACTTTTTCTTCAATCCCAGGCACGTCGCCTGCTACTGTGGTATCTATAATAAGCGCAAAGTCAGGATTTATTTTAAAAGAAGAAGTCTTAGCACCTTTTAATCCAACTTCTTCTTGACTAGTGGCGCAAGCAAAGATTTGTGCATTAAGTCTGCTTACTTTTGAAAGTTTCTCCATAACTTTTACCATAGCGTAACAGCCTATTCTGTTATCTGCGGCTTTTCCATAATAAAAGTCGTCGCTTAAAAGTCCTGCATTAGGTTCAAAAATTATTTGATCGCCAATGCTTACTATTTTTAAGACTTCCTCTTTTGAAGATAATCCTATATCTATAAACATATTTGTATATTTTATTGACTGCTTTGCTTCCTCAGTACTCATAAGGTGTGGGGGTTTAGTGCCTATAATGCCTGTTATTTGTTTGCCTTCTTTATTTATGATTTTTACAATTTTACCAGGTAATATGGAATCGTTAATTCCGCCTACTTTTATGAAATAAATATACCCTTTTTCGCTTACATGTTTTACAACCATGCCAATTTCGTCCATATGCGCTGCAATCATTATTTTTTTATCGCCATTGCCAAATTTGCCAATGACATTTCCAAAAGTGTCGGTTTCTACTTTATTACAAATTTTAGATAAGGCATTTGTCATAGTTTTGGACATATTTTCTTCATATCCTGAAATTCCGTCTGATAATAATAAACTTTCAAGTAATTTATCCATTTTTTTCCCCGAATAATTATATTATGATAATGGTAATTATTATACATTTTTAAAATATAAAACTGCAACAAATATACGTGTCACTCTGGTTGCTTCTTTAAAATAAAATATAATTTTGTATAATATAAAAAAATGAAAAAGGATTATAAAAAGATGAATAAGATTTTTGTTCTGTTTTTAATTTTAATGTCAAGTAGTTCAATTTTATTTTCACAAAATTTAAATATGAATCTTTTTAAAATAGAACGAAACAAAAATGCCAACATCGTAATGTATGATGTTAGAGTTCTCCCAGGCGGTTCTATAGATAAAAAAAATCCAATGGATGCTTATTGGATTATGAAAGCAGAACAGGGACAACGCGATGAAATTTCTGCTTTTGAAAAGAAAGCCTATGGCTATAAAATTAAATATAATGAGTCAGGAGATTATGAGTTAGTCTTAAAAGCAGTTTCAGATAGACAAATGCAAATTGTAAGTGTAGATGGTAAATATAAAGCTAAAATCAAAATTAATAATAAAGATGCATATCTTTCGACAGTATATGTTTTTGCAAATGATAGTTTTATACCTAAAGTGGAATATATTATTCTCACAGGTATTGATGTAAAAACTTCTAATAAAATTACAGAAAAAATTATAACAAGGTAGTTTTAGTAAGATCATACGGTCATTATATTTGACATCATTTTTTTAAAGGAGGGTTTAAAATGGCAAATTTAAAATCAGTGTTTTATGTCACTGTAGGACTTGCGTTAAAAGGAAAAGAAAAAGTTGAAAAAGTAGCTAGAAAATTTGTAAAGGATAATAAGATAGAAGAGAAAGAAGGTAAAAAATTTGTTGACAATGCGATAAAACATGCTGAAGAGACTAAAAAAGAGCTAGCTAAAAAAATAGCAGAAACTGTTAAATCTACCATAGGTAAAATGGGACTTATTACATATAAGGAAGCTCGTAAGATAGCGCAAGGATTTGATACAAAAGTTAGTAAAGCAAAAAAGAATATATCTAAGTCACGTAATAAGAAATAATTTTTATAGATTTAAACAAAGAAGAGCTGTTATACAAATGTATAGCAGCTCTTTCTTGTTTTTTTAGTTTTTTAAATATAGCTTAGTTTCTAAATTTTAAAAGAGAACTTAAGCAAGCCAGCCATGGAGTTGCCAGCCTTACCATCAGAATACTTAACAGAAAGGTCAATACCAATGTTTTTGTAAGAAGTGTTAA